>NZ_JAGFJM010000004.1 GCF_024102715.1 Nitrosomonas communis | reverse complement strand
AATCCGAACTTTATTCCTCCCTGTGGTCGAGCTGCGATGAACTGCGCGGCGGCATGGATGCCAGCCAGTACAAGGATTATGTGCTGGTGATGCTGTTCATCAAATACGTCAGCGACAAATACGCCGGTCAGCCGTTTGCGCCGATCATCATCCCGCCGCTCGCCAATGCCAACAAGCTGTCCAGCATGCCGAACTTCAACGATCCGGAAAAACTCGGCAGCGGTAAGAACATGGTGGACGGGCTCAGCAACCTCATCGCCATTTTTGAAAACAAGGCGCTTGATTTCAGTAAGAACCGCACCCACACAAAATCTGGAACAGTCAGACCAGGAGTACTGTGCCAACGCCCACGGCTTTAGCCTGCATGCCGGGGTGCGTTGCGCCATGAATCAGCGCAAGGAACTGGAACACCTGTGTCGTTAATCACGCGGCCGGCAATTGCCAATGAGCGTCTGGCGCTAAATGATGCTGGGCAGGTGGTGTTGACACTAAAAACGCCTTATCGGGATGGCACCACGCATATCGTCATGTCGCCGCTGGAATTCATGCAGTGACTGGCCGCGTTAGTTCCCAGGCCAAGGCTTAACCTCATTAGTTTCCATGGCGTGCTCGCGCTCAACGTGAAGCTTCGTTCTGAGATTATTCCCGGTAGCAAGAAAAACAAAAGTAATCCATCCTGCACGAATGATGCTGTGCCACCTTCCTCGGCTTCCGTGCGTGTCAGTTGGCGCGTTTGCTTAAACGGGTGTTCGATATTGACATTGAGCATTGCCCGCATTGCGGGGGAACCCTGAAAATCATCGCCGCCATCCTGGAATCTGGCGCAATCACTAAAATTCTTGATCATCTTGGCTTGTCCTTCCGAGTGCCGCCTAGAGCACCTGCGCAAATCTTTGATCCATTCGAGCCAACCTGATCCCGTGCTCGCTCCTATCAGTTCTCTTCATCACTGGGCTGACCTTTATCCCTGGGCATCTTTATCTCCATGGTCTTACTCCATTACAAATATCTCGGTCAAATAATTTTTTATTGAGTTTTTCAATCCGCTTTTCCATAGCTCGCTTAAGTTTTGAGCGATTAAGCTGGAAGTGACCCAATTTTAATTTAAAGAAGTTACTAGAATCATTGGCCACTTCAATTTCTTGATCAATCCAGATCCAGGCACGTGGATCAGCTGACTTAAGAAAAAGTATCCAGGCAGCATAAGCCTCAGATGGATCATTCGCCTTAAGATAGATTTCCCACCAATGACGAGCGCAAGCTTCAATCCAACGGAAACGAGCAGATTTCTTTTCTAAAGATTCATGGCTGGTCTTAATTTCACCCTCGGGCCAAGCATCTGGAATAGGAAGAATGTTGTTTGCTGTGAATCCTGAGAGAACAACACCGCGTTTTCGTTTCCAGGCAAACGGAGATTTTCGGTCTGATTCAATCATTTCATTTAACCAGACTGCTTTACCATTGTACGAGGCGGCAATCGCCAGATTTAGCAAATCTTGATCGGTATTACTGTAATCAAGTTCGAGCAACTCTATACGCAATGCGGTGACCTCAGGAGAGTCGGATACACGAAAGATCATGTGCAAAAAATCTTCGATATCCGCTTTGCCAAGATAACGTGTGGATATCGTTGCGCGGAGAGATCGCCACAAATTCACGCCCCGTGGGGGATCATAACTAAGAAGCGCTTCACACAGTGCAAGATAGGTGCCTTCTGCCAAGTGAACGCGGCGTCTGAAATCCGGCGTAAGTTCCTGGTAGCCTTCAAGCCAACGCTCAACCATATTCGATGCATATCGCAAAGCTGGTATGAAGTCAGCTGCATCTGGAATTGTGAGATATAAATCTGCACCAGATGTTCTTGCTTCATTGATACGTGAGACGGCCGTTTCGGCGGCGAGTCGGTGCGCTTTTATCCATGCATCATCATCCATGGTTGCTCCGAATGCAACGGATGGATCGCTGGTAACAGTTTGGCTTTGATGTGGTGTAACAGAAAATGAAAAGGGAGAAATCTTCGCGGCATTCCGCTCGAACGATAAAATTGATCCTGGATCAGGTTCGCCGAGTTTCTCTGCTAAAAGTTTATGCCCTATGATTTCAGCGGCAAGCCGTGTTTCTTTGGGATCAGCACCACGTAAGCTTACAGCTTCCAATAATCGCCATGGTGCCAATCGCGGCGCTATTTGATCAAAAGGGAGTGCTCGTGTCGCTTCGATAAGAGCACCGGTGCCGTAGTGATTGATCCAGAAATGCTTGTCCGGGCTCCAATACCAGTTTTCGGCCATAAGTGCCTCTCCAATACGGATTGCATCAAAGCATGTCAGTATTTGGAATGCAATATCACAGAACTTGTGATGAATTTTTTTCATAAATTCAAGAATCCATGACCATGCATGGTCACTCAATTTTACTGAGTGAATAGATAACAACAGGAGAAGATCATTTTTTTGTTTAGATGACCCATTAGCGTAGTGAGCAATCAATGCATCAACATCGTCTGAACTGGGAGGCCGTAAAACTTCTTTGATGTTGTCAAAAATGCATTCTATATTTGCGTCGATTATTGTGTGAAATTGGGATTTTGAATCAAGTTTCAGTATTTCCACCATTAAAAGCTGAATTGCAACGAAAGATTCGTGCGTGTCATCTATCTCGGTAGTACTTAATCGTAGAGTTTTCGCAGCAGTTGCAGCTTCCGTATCTGACAATAACAAATGATCAGTTACGTGCAATGCACTCCAATAGCGGGATCCCGCAGGAAATGAAGCAATGCCCTGGATTTTATGACGCATCCTGTCGGCTAGCAAATCAGGTGTGCAACGGGCAAAACAACTTTCGAGTTGCTCAAATTTGTGATCTTCACTGGTGTAGTGGTCATGCCTATTAAGTTTATTTACCTCGATCGATGCTAAATGCTTTTTAATTTCAGTGATAAAGTAAGCTGGTGGTTGGAAAGCCGGATCAAACCAAAATTCATTGGTCTTTTGTACGCGCCAGGATAAAGAAGAATCGGTATCGTTTAGCGCAAGATTGGCATGCCGTCTTTCAAGTGCGAAAAAGCTATGACTTGGATTTGGTAAGTAATCTTTTTCATAGGTATACCAGCGATCAATACGAGGATCGATCATTGCAGCAACCGTTTCATCTGATTCCTGACCAATTAGCACAAGTAGAAGTGTGGCGATACGATCAGGGATGCCTGGATTTATACCCGGCTCCGGTTGCCGTTGCTGGATACTTTCTGCGTGTTTGCGTAAAGCCAAGGTTGTTTCATCCGGATCGATTTCGTTCAATAAACAGAGCCATTTTAAAGCATCCCAGCCCTCGCAACGATTTCGAATTGCTAGTGTGATTGCTGCTGCTTCAAAAATAGGTAACGCATCAGCAAGTGGAAATCCTTCTATAATCGAAGGTGCAGTTAGCTGTAGTGTGCCGTCGTATTGATCAACGAGTACAAGTTTAACACCCGCAACCGTAATTTCTTTCGATTGATCCATACCTATCCGGCGTATGAAACCTTCAGACCGGTTCTTTTCGTAATCTGCACCCTGATGGGGATAAACGTCTCGTGAAATAACTTTGAACCACTGTGAAATCCTATCGAATATCGTCGTAGCAGCATGATGATTTTCTCTCGGTATGGCTTTTAATGCGTTAACTGCCCAATGACGTGCAGATGCCTGTGCATCATTGTCAGAGTGCTCTATCGTAGTAAGTAGGGCATCAATGAGATTTGGGGCAAGCGCGGCTAATTCTTTTCGGTGATTATCGGTTGCATTTTGAGTTTGTAGCCATGCTGTGACAAGCACTTCGGCTTGAATAGAAGGTTTAGAATCTTGTTCTACCAGAATAGAAACAGCTGCTCGCAGGATTTTCGCGCGTTCGTCCAATCCTGCAATAGGGTCAAGCCATTGCGTGAGCGCGGTATAAAGTGACGTAAAGCTTGTGTTGGCAACAGAGTCAAGGTGGGTTAGCAGTGCAACGCCAAGGGCATGTTCGATAACTGTCGAAGTGAGAAGTAAATTACCTGATGGGTCAGGTTCCGCAAACCGGCCATCGATGATGTCACTGAGGCGTGCATAATTTTCTGATTCCTTAAGATCAAAGCGACTTACTGTTTCACCGAGAGATTTAGTCGTGTACTCCTTGATACCATTGCGGTATTTCTGCGCAATTTCTTTTAACCAAGCTTGCCATTCTTCTTCGCTAAATGATCTTCCAGCGCGTACACCCAAGGTATCTCGGCCATATTCCCAGAGTAATCTATGAACAGTGATTTGGCCCGCTTCGATCAATCTATCGCGGAATCGGATTACGAGTGCGAATAAGCGAGGTGTGCGGGCTAGCTCAATTAGATCTGGGTGCAAATCAGCTTGAGTTAAACCCTCGAATACAAGCATTTGGTCAAGTTCACCTCCTGGTGTTGTATCATAATTATCGACTTGAATAGATTTTGCAGCAGAAATCAGGCTGCGAAGTCTTCCCAATTTGTTTTCAAAGTGATGTTTTCGTGTACTGATGATCACTCGTATTTTTGTTGAGAAAATTTCACTTTGCAGAATCTTGAGTAGATTAAGCCATTGAATAGAAGGTTCTTGATTCAAGCCATCAAAGAAAATAGTGAAAACAGAGCCTTCATCCGTCGGTCGCATAAACAGGTAATCTAGCCGCCGCAACCAATGTGCGGTATCTCTAACGCCACTAAGCTCATACAGCTGATTAGCCAGGAACTGCTTTATTGTTGTTTCGGAAATGCTGGAAAGATTAGCAGCAGCAGAAGATGGGACAACCAGGATGATTGGTTGCTCGTCGATTGTCTCAATTAGCCAATTAAGTGCTATCCAAGTCTTTCCGACGCCATCCCAGCCAATAACTGCCGCAGGAGAATCTATCTTTGCCGGTGCAAGCCACCAATCACTGAGAGCTTGATGGACCGAATTGCGCCTAATTCGCTTTGTGTGAGCACCGCCGGCTGCGTCTTGCCCAAGGTAGGCATTTGATTCTTTAGGTGAGTTCCAGATTTTTCTCAGTTTGTCGTGCGAACTGTTTCGCAATATGTTGAAACCTAAGCACCAAGACTGCAGGTTGCGTCGCAACATTTCAATCGTATCGGTTGAAGCTGGTTGAAGTGCATATGCCAATTTTTCAGCCTCTTCCGAGAATTCAGCTTTTACAATATCAGGCACAAAAGCACATAGTGCTGCAAGAGGGGCTAGTTCGCGATCTTCCCAATCAATGATTTCTACTGGCACACCTTCTCTCTCACCTTTTTGCGTAAGTTCTTGCCGGAGTTGTTCAGGAACATTGCGAGTTGCAATAAGAAACCACGCTTCTAATGCAGTGTCTCGAGCTAGCGCTTGGTCTATTTCACCCAGTAATTCTCGATCACTCAGGCTAGTGGTATCGCTGTATTTCTTGCATTCCAACCGGAAACGTCGTCCTTGGCGACCTGCTGGACCGGCATCACCGCCATGTTGAAAGCCAGATTTTGCGACCGCAATCGGTACACCGAGAAGCCGACTTATCAGAGCTGCTGCCAATTTCTCTAGTTTGGAGTGCTTCGGATCATTCTGCAGCTCATTCTTTAAATTGCTTTGGTTTTTCTGGTCAGTTGCGCTTAGGGTCATGAATTCTTGTTAACAATTAAATGAATCGAGCTTAGATTTTTGTCGATCTGTATTTATCACTATACACTTCTTAAATCTCTTGCATTGTTACCTGGGATTAAATTATCAAGGCACAATCTGTCCATCAAACGCATAAAACTTCCCGGAATCCGCAAATTTCAGATTGCTGATGACACGGCGTGGAACGGCTAGATGATTATGTCTTTCATTGCTGCAAGTAACAAAGCGTTCAGGGATCAGTGCCTGCATTGGTACATTTATACCTTACTTGATGCGCAGGCCATTCGGCAATACCGAAATCCCGGAAGACTTGAAAGCGCGCGAAGTGCAACGAACCGCGTTATACAAAGCGACCGCCAACCTGCTCCGTGCGTATGCCAACATCGGCGACGACATGGAAACGGCCGGTTACAGCCCGAGCGCTATCGAACATATCAAGAGTCACGTGGATTACTACCTCAAACTGCGTGACGTTATCAAAAATGCCGCCAATGAAAAAATCGATTTGAAAGCGTTTGAAGCGGATATGCGCTATCTGATCGATCGTTATATTCAGGCGGAAGAATCCGTGGTCATTTCTCCGTTTGCCGATCTGCCTATTCTGGACATTATCGAGAAAAGCGGTATTGCCGAGGCGATCAGCACGCTGCCCGATGGCATCAGAGCCAATCGAGAAGCGGTGGCCGAGACCATCGAAAACAATGTGCGCAGCCACATCATCAAAAACCACCTGCTCGATCCGGCCTACTTCGAGAAGATGTCGAAGCTGCTCGATGAAATCGTCAAGCAACGCAAGCAGAACGCGCTCAATTATCAGGAATATTTGCAAAAGATTGCCGATCTTGCCCGCAAAGCTACCACAGCGCAACCGGACGATACGCCAATGTCCCTGAATACCAAAGCCAAGCGGGTGCTGTATAGCAATTTAGGCAAAAACGAAGCGCTGGCGTTGCAAATCAATGACGCGGTGATGGGCAGCAAGCAGGATAGCTTTCGTGGTAATTTGGCCAAAGAAAATGCGATTAAATACGCGATCTTCAAAGTCGTAAACGATGTCGATGAAGTCGAGCGTATTTTTGCGATCGTCAAACAGCAAAGTGACTACTGAAATCCTGAACATGAAACTGAATGAGCTGGATATCGAAATCGTTCAGAAAAACATCAAACATGTCCATTTAAGCGTCTACCCGCCAGATGGCAGAGTCAAAGTATCGGCCCCGCTCAGCATGGCACCGGATACGCTTCGGGTGTTTGTCATTTCCAAATTGGCGTGGATCAAGAAACAGCAATCGAAGCTGCGTGCACAGCAACGGGAAGCGCCACGGGAATATCTCGACCGTGAAAGTCATTATGTCTGGGGCAAGCGCTATCTGCTCAAAATTGAAGAAACAGAAGCGCCCCCCAGAATAGAACTCAAGCACAACAAGCTGGTGCTTTCGGTTCGGCCGGGGACGGACCAAGAGAGAAAACAGGCTCTTCTGGAAGCCTGGTACCGCGAGAATCTCAGGCAAGCCGTTCCTGCATTGATCGAAAAATGGCAGTCGCGCATGGGCGTGTGCGTTACGAGATTTTATGTGCAAAGCATGAAAACCAAGTGGGGCAGTTGCAGCGTTCATTCGGGCAGCATCCGGCTCAATACCGAATTGGCCAAGAAACCGCGGGCTTGCCTGGAATATATCGTGGTGCACGAAATGACCCACCTGCTGGAACCGACGCACAATAGCCGTTTTATCGGATTGATGGATCGATTCATGCCGAAATGGCGGTTTTATCGGGACGAACTCAATCGATTGCCGGTCCGGTATGAAGAATGGGGGTATTGATTTGAGCAGTAAAGACTGACGGATTTCTCTGAATCTCCGCCAGCCTGAGTCATGACCTGGGTAATTATTGCTTCTTCGAGCAATAACTCAATCTGTTTATCCAGCTCATTCAATGGCAATTCATGGCTACCCAGCAGTAAATCACATTTTCAGCAGATCGACCATGTGGCTACGCCTGGTGATTCTTTGGAAGATGCAAAGTGTCACTACATGATTGAAAGTCTCCCAAATTTCTCAATTCTGTGGAATACTGAGCATTCACCACTTTCCGAAGTATCGTGATGTCAGCAACTGAGCATAACAAACAATCTTCAGGCAAAAACAGGCGGATTGCTATCGACCCTGTGACGCGCGTGGAAGGGCATGGCAGGATAACATTGCTGCTCGATCAGGATAATCATATTCAGGAGGCGCGTTTTCATATTGTTGAATTTCGCGGTTTTGAAAAATTTATCCAGGGCCGGCCTTACTGGGAGGTGCCCTTTATTGTTCAGCGCTTATGTGGCATTTGCCCGATCAGCCATCAATTGGCGGCAGCTAAAGCGGTCGATCAGTTGGTGGGGATCGATCAGCTTACACCGACTGCGACCAAGCTGCGTCGCTTGCTGCATTTTGGCCAGATTCTACAATCGCATGCACTGCATTTTTTTCATCTGTCTTCTCCTGATCTGTTATTTGGTTTTGGCAGTGATCCATCCCGGCGCAATATCGCCGGCATCCTGGAAAAATATCCGGAAATTGGCTTGAAAGGAGTCAAATTACGCAAGTATGGCCAGCAAATTATTCAGGCGATTACAGGTAAGCGCATTCATGGTGCAGCGGCCGTGCCAGGCGGCATGAATAAGTCGTTAAGCTTGGCTGAGCGTGATACCTTGCTTGCGGATATTGAAGCTATCCTGAGCTGGAGTCTGGAAGCGGCTGCGCTTAACGAACAGATTCATGTGGCTCATCCTGAGCATCGCCATTTTGCAACATTGCATACCCCTTTTCTAAGCATGGTCAGTCCAGATGGCGAACTTGAGTTCTATCATGGCGGCTTACGTGCAAGCTCGGCGGCGGGGGATAAGATTTTCGATCAATGCGACTATCGTCACTATCATCAGCTGATTCATGAAGAAGTGCGCTCGTGGAGTTATATGAAGTTCCCGTTTTTAACGGCACTGGGTCCAACTGAAGGCTGGTATCGTGTCGGACCACTGGCGCGCATCAATAACTGCGACACGATTCCCACACCGCTAGCAGAGACAGCGCGCAAGCGTTTCCTGGCGTATGGTCAGAATGGTTTTGTGCATGACACGCTGGCGTATCATTGGGCGCGGATGATCGAGTTGTTGCACTGTGCCGAATCAATTCATATCCTCTTGCTTGATGAAGACATTACCGGAACTGAACTGGTTGTTCCCAAAGGACCCAGGCAGGAGGAAGGTATTGGTGTTATCGAGGCGCCGCGTGGCACACTTTTTCATCATTATCAGGTAAATGCTGAAGGGTTGATTACCAAAGCAAATCTGATTGTTTCAACGACAAGTAACAATCAAGCAATGAACGAATCCGTACGGACTGTGGCAAATACCTACCTGGATGGGCAGAAAATCTCCGAAGAGTTGCTTAATCATCTCGAAGTGGCTGTACGCGCTTATGATCCTTGTCTATCCTGTGCTACCCATGCACTGGGCAAGATGCCCCTGCAGGTGGAGTTGGTCAATAGCGACGGAATACTGCTTGACCGGTATGTATCTGGGCAAGCATAGCAGCGTGCTGAGTTGACGATGTTGAGGGTGTTATTCGGGCGTGAATGGATCGGTTATGTCTTTACCGATCCAGTATAATTTCCAGCACAAATTTGCTGCCGATATAAGCAAGTAGCAGAATGGCAAAGCCAGTTAAAGTCCAACGTATGGCAGTGCGTCCGCGCCATCCATAAAACTGCCTGCCTATGAGCAAAGCGGCGAATACTCCCCAAGATATAAAACTGAAAAGTGTTTTGTGCGAAAATGTCACGGATTGACCAAAAACTTCTTGTGAGAATATTATTCCGCTGAAAAGTGTCAGGGTGAGGAGGATAAAACCTGTCCAGATAATGCGAAAAAGCATTTTCTCCATCACTAGCAGAGGCGGCAGGTTCATTAGCAGCGGCGACATGGCCGGATGATGCAAACGATACTCTAGGATAGTCATGAGGACTGCATGGAGCGCAGCGATGGTAAATAGACTATATGCGAGCATGGCAACCAGCAAGTGTGCCTTGAATGCAGGTAATTCAGTATTGGCAAGGGGATGAAGCGAAGGAAGTGCCAAGGGTAGTAACACTGCTACTGCTGCTACAATTGCAATCGGTGCAATCAAATTCTGTAATTCCTGCAGCCGTGGAAAGAAACCTGAGAACCAGTAAATCAGGGCGGTCAGCCATACAATCGATGAGATGGCATTACCCACACCAAAACTGAGTCCCTCATTTATAAAGATGGATTGATAAAGTATGAGGGCATGAAGTGTGACCGGGGCAAGCATGCCAAAGCGCTCCCAGTTGGCAATTACTGAGGCACTTACATCAGCACTGGGAAAGATGGGTTGGTTTTTCCATCTGGTACGCCAGAAATACCATCCAACTGATGCATAAAACAAAAAAGCTGCGATATAAACTAGAATGCTGAGCATTAATGTAGTAACAAATCTAAAAACGGATTTGTTCAGTCTACCTTGCACTTGTATAAATTCAAAGCGCTATTATGAGAATTTGGGAAATTATAACTTTATAGTGCTATGCGATTAGCACTCATTTTTTTGAGGAATATATATGTTTGATAATCTGACCAGCCGACTTTCCGGTGTCATCAAATCGCTGCGTGGAGAAGCAAGATTAACTGAGAGCAACATCCAGGCTGCAATGCGAGAAATACGCCTGGCGCTGCTCGAAGCTGATGTAGCCTTAGCCGTCGTTAAGGATTTTATTGAGCGCGTTAAACAAAAGGCGATTGGCCGGGAGGTAATGGAAAGCCTTTCTCCCGGACAGGCATTAGTAGGGGTTGTCCATCAAGAGCTCATCGCCATCATGGGAGGGGAAAAAGCAGATCTCAACTTAAGCACTCTACCGCCTGCCATTATTCTCATGGCTGGGCTGCAAGGTGCGGGAAAAACAACGAGTAGTGGAAAATTGGCCAAGTGGCTGATAGATAATAAAAAGAAGAAAGTGATGCTGGTTTCTTGTGATATTTATCGACCTGCCGCAATTGATCAATTAAAGCTGTTATCTAGTCAGGTTGGTGCTGATTTTTTTCCGGTGCAGGCGGGCCAGCAGCCGCTAGAAATCTGCACTGCTGCACTGGATTATTCCCGCAAACATCACCATGATGTCATGATCGTCGATACTGCAGGCCGCCTGGGCATTGATGAAGCAATGATGCAGGAGATTAGTGAACTTGAGGCGCTGCTTAAACCTATCGAGACGCTTTTTGTGGTAGACGCCATGCAAGGACAAGATGCCGTCAATACTGCGAAAGCATTTGCCGACGCGCTGCCGTTGACAGGGGTTATCTTAACCAAGCTGGATGGAGATGCGCGGGGAGGGGCAGCCTTGTCGGTGCGGCATGTGACGGGTAAACCGATCAAGTTTACCGGTGTTGCCGAAAAACTGACTGGCTTGGAGCCTTTTTATCCTGATCGTATGGCTTCTCGTATCCTGGGCATGGGCGATGTGTTGGGACTGATTGAAGAAGCGCAGCGGAGTGCGGATCAGAAAGAAGCTGAGAAGTTAATGAAAAAAATGAAATCAGGCAAGGATTTCGACCTTGATGATTTCAAGATGCAGTTCCAACAGATGAAAAAAATGGGGGGAATGAGTGCGATGATGGAGAAACTGCCTCATCAGTTGACGCAGGCTGCTCAGAATATGAAAGTGGACGATAAAATAATCAATCGCACCGAAGGGATTATCAATGCTATGACAAGGGAAGAGCGTACTAAACCAGAGATCATCAAGGCATCACGTAAACGTCGTATTGCGGCCGGATCAGGCGTTTCGGTGCAGGAAGTGAATCGTTTGCTCACACAGTTCGAGCAGGCCCGCAAGATGATGAAAATGGTGAATAAAGGTGGCATGGCCAAGATGATGCGCGCAGTAAAAGGCATGCTGCCGCAGATGCGCTAGAAGCAAAGCTGATGCCGAAGAAAAGCCTGTTTGATTATTCTGCCTCAGGTGCCTGCTCGAGTCCCCGTACCTGAGCGCCTGCTTTGATATCTTTAGCAGCAAACCAGTCAAGATTCATTTCAAGCGCATATTTTGCTGGCTTGGCTGCATAATGGGGGGTGACTGAGTGCGGCACCATATTGGCGATATTGAGGATCACCCCTTTCTCGTCAAGAAATGCCACACTGAGTGGAATAGCGGTATTGAGCATCCACATGCCATAAATATCCGTTTTGGGAAAAACGAACAACATGCCGCTATTCTCATCCAATTGCGCGCGATGCATCAATCCTTTGGAGCGCGCAGTCGGAGTATGCGCTATTTCTGCCAAGAGTGTATGATTTAAAATCTTGAGAGGAATCGCTGGGGATCCAGCGAGGGTAGCTGGGCTTTCCACTACGGGTAGCAGCAAAATGATGATTGCTAACAGTAAGTATCTTAACATTTACCTGTACTTCCAAAACCGCCTTCGCCACGGTTAGTCGGTTCGAAATTTTCGACGATATTGAATTGAGCTTGCAGGACGGGGACGATGACCAGTTGTGCTATCCGTTCTAAAGGGTTGAGCACAAAGTCTGTTTGTCCACGATTCCAGCAAGAAACGAAAATTTGTCCCTGATAGTCCGAATCGATTAATCCAACCAGATTCCCCAGGACGATGCCATGTTTGTGGCCAAGACCAGAACGAGGTAATACCATTGCGGCTAAACCTGGGTCATTCAAATAGATTGCGATGCCAGTTGGTATTAATTGCGTTTCTCCGGGCTGTATTTGCAGGGGGTGGTCAGTACATGCGCGCAGATCTAATCCCGCTGACCCTGGCGTGGCGTAAGCGGGAAGCTGATCTATTAGTCGCAGATCAAGAATTTTGAGGTCAATTTTTTTCATACAAAAAGTTAGGCGTGATGTTGTTCATACAAGGTGGCAATATACTTGATTAAGCAGCGCGCCTGATCAATTTTAGGTGCTTTGGTTAAGGCATGTTTGCCATTATCGTCAAATAGCAGCAAGGTGCTGTCATCTGCACCCATTGCTTCCTGAGCCAAATTTGCGACCAGTAGGGGAAGATTCTTTTTGCGGCGTTTGCTTTCGGCATTTTGATCAATATTCTCTGTTTCAGCAGCAAAACCAACGCAGAATGGCCGATTTGGCAGATTAGCGACATATTGCAAAATATCCGGGTTGGGGACGAGCTCAAGCGCCAGATTGTTATCGGATTTTTTTATCTTTTGTGTGTGACTGATGGCGGGGCGGTAGTCTGCCACTGCGGCGACGCTGATGAAAATATCGTTAAAGGACACTTCATTTTTGACTGCAGCCAGCATGTCGTTTGCACTTGTGACGGGAATGAGCTTTTTAACGGCAGGGTAAGTCAAGCAGACTGGGCCCGAAATGAGCGTGACTTCTGCACCTGCCTCAAGTGCAGCTTGCGCGATGGCATGACCCATTTTTCCAGAACTTAAGTTGATAATTCCGCGTACGGCATCAATCGCTTCAAAAGTAGGCCCGGCCGTAATGAGCACGCGCTTTCCTTGCAATGATTTGGGTTGAAAGAAATTTTGTACAGCTTCAACAAGCTCATGTGGCTCCAGCATACGTCCCATTCCAGATTCACCACAAGCCTGGATGCCATGAGCAGGGCCAAGAATAGCTATATTGTCCTTTTGTAAGGTGGTCAGATTACGCTGTGTGGCCGGATTTTCCAGCATTTGTCGATTCATGGCGGGTGCAACCATTAACGGACAATTACGAGCAAGACATAACGTTGACAGCAGATCATCGGCTAGACCATGCGCAATTTTTGCAATGAAATCAGCGCTTGCCGGTGCGACTAAAATAATATCAGCCATACGCGAGAGATCAATGTGCGCCATGCTGTTATTGATACTATCATCCCACAATTGCGTGTATACCGGCTTACCGGTCAGTGCTTGTAAAGTGGTCGGCCCCACGAAATGGCAGGCTGATTCTGTCATAACAGTCTGGACTTCAATGCTGTCCTGGATGAGCAAGCGTGCAAGCTCAGCAGCCTTATACGCGGCGATACCGCCAGTTATGCCAAGTAATAAACGTCTTCCATTCTGGAAATTTGCAATTGTCATCGGTACATGCTTAGTTGAAAGCGAGAAATATGAGATTTAGGTTGTGCCAAAACGGACGATATAAATAAAAATAAGCAATTTACTGTATTTTTGCAAAACTCAGCCGTTAAGTTTGATTAGATATTTTTTACATGATTCATTAAACAATGGCAATTACAGATTGGCCTGAGTCAGAACGTCCGCGGGAGAAGCTACTAAGAGAAGGCGCAAAAAGCCTTTCAGATGCTGAGCTATTGGCCATTTTCTTGCGTACTGGTATTGCAGGCAAAAGCGCTGTTGATCTTGCACGAGAGTTATTAAAGCATTTTGGAGGCCTGACAGAATTATTTCTTGCTGATCAAGATGCATTCTGTCAATTGCCCGGCATGGGGGTAGCCAAATATACGCAGCTACAGGCCGTTCTGGAAATGGCGCAGCGTGCTCTCCGAGAAGAACTAACAAGCGGTGATGTCATGGATTCACCTCAATCAGTTCGTGATTACTTACGCCTTAAATTAATTGGCAAAGAGCACGAGATTTTTGTTGGCATTTTTTTGGATGCAAGAAATCGTACTATTGCTACGGAAGAATTATTTACCGGGACATTGACCCAAGCCAGTGTTTATCCACGCGAAGTAGTCAAGCGCGCACTATATCACAATGCGGCAGCTATGATTTTTGCGCATAATCATCCATCTGGTGTCGCGGAACCAAGTAAGGCTGATGAAATTCTGACACAATCATTGAAGCAAGCGCTGGCACTGGTTGACATAAAGGTATTGGATCACTTCATTATTGGCGATAAAGACACACTTTCGTTTGCTGAGTATGGTCTGATTTAAATTGAAGGATTCATTCAAATCAGGATATAATTACCGGCTTTTAGATCTAGGAGTGCGTCATCATGGCACGAGTATGTGTAGTGACTGGTAAGAAACCTATGACTGGTCATCATGTTTCCCATGCAAACAATAAAACAAAACGTCGTTTCCTGCCGAATTTGCAGCACCGCCGGTTCTGGGTAGAAAGTGAGAAACGCTGGATTAGTTTACGTTTGACCAATGCAGCATTGCGTACTATCGATAAAAATGGAATTGATGCTGTGCTTGCCAAAATGCGTGCACATGGGGTAAGTATTTAGCATATAGGATAAATATTGCTTTAAATAGGATGAGAATGTAATTATGCGTGAAAAAATTAAGCTTGAATCATCAGCTGGAACTGGTCATTTTTATACTACAACCAAGAATAAGCGTGCTAACCCTGAGAAGATTGAGCTCATGAAATATGATCCAGTAGCCAGAAAGCATGTTAAGTATAAAGAAACAAAATTAAAATAGCGGCAAATATTGAGGATATATTCAGCAATATTGACGTGGTTCATCAACCAAGGATGACTTCTTTCTATTCTGCAAGTAAGATATTTAAGAAATATTACTCGCAGTCTTTATTTACGATCTGATATAAATCAGGATAGCTGAGCTTATTTTCTCTGATTCTTGCAGGAGGTAAGGGAAATGTATTAGGCCGAGCGGGGCGGCTCTGATGGCTTATCCGAAATAATAGAATAAGCTTTGCTGACTACTATTTATGCTGATCATCTCTTTTGCTATGGTCGATTTTTTTGTTTGTAAAGGGGTAATTGATGGGCAGTGGCTGCCTGATCAATTCTACTTAACCTGAACTACTTCGGTATGTGCCACTATTGAGCGAATAGCAGCAAAATAGCGTTTAATCCCAGCAGTAATAGCATTAGCCATCTTGTCCTGATAGGCTTGGCTTTTTAGTTTTCCTTCTTCGGTTGGGTTACTGATAAATGCGGTCTCCACCAGGATAGATGGAATATCTGGTGATTTGAGCACAGCAAAACCGGCTTGTTCTACATTTCTCTTATGTAAATGATTGATGTTACCAATCGCTGATAGGACGTTACCTGCAAGCTTGATGCTATCATTAATAGTTGCATTTAATGACAAATCGATTAGTGTCTTTTTAAGATAATGATCTTTGTTATCAAGTTTAACTCCCCCGATTAAATCAGATTCATTCTCTTTCTTTGCTAGCCAGTTTGCTGTCGTGGAAGTGGCGCCATTTTCAGACAATGCATATACAGAAGAGCCATGCGCCTGCATTCTGGGAACTGCATCCGCATGAACAGATATAAACAAATCAGCGTTTGCCTGGCGTGCTTTTGTGCGCCGTTCTGCCAGAGGTAAAAAATAATCATCGTCACGAATTAGGACGGCGCGCATATTGGGTTCTTTGTCTATGCTAACTTTAATCTTTTTTGCGATAGCGAGAGTGACATCTTTTTCCTGCGTTCCGTTTGGTCCAATCGCACCAGGATCTTTCCCTCCATGCCCGGCATCAATTGCGATGATGAAAGTTTTTGATGATTTATTAGGTTTGCGATCAAAAGATGTTAGCAACACTTTTTCTTGCTTGTGATGATTATTTTCCACAGGAACTCTGCTTTCAAATTCTTGTACAAGCGCCATTAAGGGATCTTCTTTCTTATTGGGTGCGGTAGTCTGGTCAGGAGGAAAGATATCTAATACGAGACGGTGCCCAAATCCATCTATCGGATCAAGAGTAAACGTCCGAGGCGCAACATCTGTTTTTAGTCCTAATACAAGGCGCAGTAGATGTGGATGAGGACGTTCTATATGTGCTGCACGGATAAAGGGATCTTTCGCATCAACTTTTCTTGATAGACTCTCAAGCGCCGGGGTCAAGGCAACACCCTCGAGATTCATAATGATTTTCCGAGGATTGTCTAGGGTATCAAGGGTATAGTTGATAGGGATATTGGATTCGAGTGTCAGTCGAGTATATTCCGGCCCTGCCCAGAGGCGCATGGAGGTAATCTGAGTATTTGCGGCAGTACTAGCGCTGAATAGGAAAATGAATATAGAAAATAATGAAAAAAAAGTTGGAAATAGAATCTGACGATGCCTGGCAGCATTGACAGTTAAAATAACTTCGGATTTTACCAGTGTGTTAAGCATTGTTTTCCTGTCTCCGTTTCAGCTTGAATCCTAACTTCCCGGCCTCGCTCATTGAATCGAAAAGAAATCTTTATATCTGCATCCGGCAATAGCTGATCAGCTTTCTCTGGCCATTCTATTAGGCAAATTGATTCTGCGTTAAAGTAATCACGAAAACCTGCTTCTTCCCATTCATTGGGATCATTGAAACGATAAAAATCAAAGTGATACAAGTATAACCTAGAAAATTTATAAATCTCAACCAGATTATACGTTGGACTTTTCACTTTTCCCTCATAACCCATTGCGCGCAAAATGCCGCGAGTTAATGTCGTTTTCCCGGCTCCGAGGTCGCCATAAAGGAAAACGATTAAACCGGGGTGCAGTATGTGAGCAATCTTCTCACCCAGCGCGAGCGTTGCTGTTTCATCCGCAAGCTGTAAAATGAGAGGCTGCTTTGGATGAGAGTCAGAAAGAAAAAGATTATGCAAGAAGAGATCTCCACATACTCATCATTAAATATTATCTCGTTAAAACAATCTATTAAACAGTGGGGCAGCCAGCTTGGTTTTCAAGATATTCGTATCGCTGATGCTGGCGCCGATATGTCCTCGGCCGAAGCCGGGCTATTTGCTTGGTTGAATAAAGGTTTTCATGGTGACATGGATTATATGGCAAAACATGGTACCAAGCGTACTCGCCCGGCAGAACTGGTACCGGGGGTGTTACGAATAATTTCTGTGCGAATGAATTATACACCTCCAGCAGCAAAGGAAAGTTGGGACATTATTCATGACGGCAACAAGGCATTTATTTCGCGTTATGCGCTCGGGCGTGATTACCATAAAGTATTGCGTGCGCGCTTACAAAAGCTGGCTGATCATATTTCCAGTGAGGTCGGTCATTTCAATTATCGTGTTTTTTCTGATAGCGCGCCCGTGATGGAGGTCGAGTGGGCAAAAAAATCTGGTCTTGGCTGGCGAGGTAAGCATACTTTGCTGTTATCCAGAGAAGCAGGTTCCTATTTTTTTCTTGGCGAAATGTACACCGATTTGCCGCTACCGGTAGATGATCCTGTTGGAAGTTATTGCGGAAGCTGTACTCAATGCATTGATATTTGTCCTACGCAGGCAATTATTGGGCCTTACCAGGTAGATGCCAGACGATGTATTTCTTATCTCACAATAGAACTGAAGGGGGGTATTCCAGAGGGTTTGCGCCCACTAATCGGTAACCGTGTTTATGGGTGTGATGATTGTCAATTAATTTGCCCTTGGAACAAGTTTGCTAAAGTAACACAAGAAGCTGATTTTGCCGTACGCAATGGCTTAGATGACGTATCGCTGATCGAATTATTTCAATGGAGCAAAGAGGAGTTTGAATCAAAGCTGGCAGGTAGCCCCATACGTCGAATCGGTTACGAGCAATGGTTGCGCAATCTTGCGGTTGGTTTGGGTAATGCATCAACATCAGCAGCAGTCATAGCAGCACTGCAAGCACGTCGCGATGATCCTTCACCATTGGTGCGTGAACATGTGCAGTGGGCTTTGCAGCAGCACGATAAATAGCTTATTGCTGTTTTTATTGAAACCCGTTATAAAAATTCGTAGCAAAAGAAACTCTTCCAGAATCCCCCGCGCACGGGCGATTCCAGAAAAATTACGTTATTTTCTAGCGCATGCGCCAAGCAGTGTAAGTTGTTTCCCTGTTAAAATCATCCCAGATATAAGCAGGATTCACGATGGGTGTGGTTGGAACCAGAAAGGTGGCGATGTCAAGCGCTCCACTTAAGGATCGTCCTATCGTATGGACAAGACCAATAAAGAATCCGGCGGTCATGCCATAGGTCGCGCCTTTATTGCGACCGGTAACCATCATAGTTTTAGGAATTTCTACTACACCAGTCACTGCATTGGCTACACCATTAGCTAGTTTTTCACCAACTTTAATGGGGTAGTCAGTTGCCATTGCCATGTTTGGCAGAAAGAAAAATAGCGCGAATATTACTAATATCGATTTGATTGATTTTGCCATTAAGTTCTCCTCGTTCAAAATTTATATTAACTGTATCCACTCATTGCGAGTGAGTTGCTAAAGTAATATCATCAACCATGACAATATCACAATTTACCGTTGCTACTCGTAAATTAGTGCCACTGCTCAATTCATAGCCTGACTGCCAGTCTAAGTGAGCTACACTTTTTTGGTGATTTTTCCCCATGTATCACGTAAGGTGACGGCACGATTAAATACTGGTTTTCCTGGCTTTGAGTCAAGGCAATCTGCTACGAAATAACCATGACGTTCAAACTGGAAACGTTGTTCAGGCTGCGCGTCAAAAAGTGAAGACTCGAGATAGGCTGTAATGGTTTGTTTGGAATAAGGATTCAAATGGAACTTAAAGTCTTCGTCGCCAGCATCAGGATAGGGATGGCTAAATAAGCGGTCATAAATTCTTATTTCTGCAGTTTGCGCATGCTTAGCGGATAGCCAGTGAATATTCCCTTTGACCTTGCGGCTATCGGCGCCGGCTGTTCCGCTCTTGGTGTCGGGATCATAAATACAGTGGATTTCTTCTATCTCACCTTGGCTATTCTTGACAACCGAGACGCATTTTACGATGTAGGCATAGCGTAAACGGACTTCGGCGCCAGGCGAAAGGCGAAAATAACCTTTGCTGGGAACTTCCATAAAATCATCCTGTTCGATATAAACAGTTTTGCTAAGGAGTAATACTCGTTTTCCCCATTCTGGCTTTTGCGGATGATTGGGTGCATAGCATTCTTCTTCGTGATCTTCCGGAAAATTATCGATCACCAGCTTGAGTGGTTTTAACACTGCAATCCGCCGCAAAGCGTGCTCATTGAGATCGTCTCTCAGACAATCTTCCAGCACAGTCATATCAATCCATGAATCTGCCTTGCTAATACCGATACGTTCAGTAAACAGCCGAATTGATTCAGGGGTATAGCCACGACGACGCACGCCTGCTAAGGTGTTCATGCGTGGGTCATCCCAGCCATCCACAAAATGGCCCTCTACGAGCTCAATCAGTTTGCGTTTACTCATCACGCAGTACGTGAGATTCAAGCGGGCAAACTCAATTTGCTGGGGGTGACAGGGAACTTGGCCGTCCAATTGATCCAGCACCCAATCATACAGTGATCGGTGATCTTCGAATTCTAGCGTACACAGCGAGTGGGTGATATGTTCCAGTGCATCCGATATGCAGTGCGTAAAATCATACATGGGATAGATGCACCATTTATCGCCGGTGCGATGATGGTGAATATGGCGAATGCGATAAATGACCGGATCGCGCATGTTGATGTTGGGGGAAGTCATGTCAATTTTGGCGCGTAAAACATGTGCGCCATCTGGGAATTCACCAGCGCGCATGCGTCGGAACAAATCTAGGTTTTCTTCCGTAGTGCGATCACGGTATGGACTATTTTTACCGGGCTGATTTAAAGTGCCGCGTAATTGACGGATTTCATCGGCAGTGAGACTGTCCACATATGCTTTTCCTTGTTTTATTAGATATTCGGCAAATTCGTATAGTTGCTCGAAGTAATCGGATGCATAGTAAAGATGTGCTCCCCAGTCAAAACCCAGCCATTTGACCGAATCACAAATGGCATCTACATATTCTTGCGCTTCTTTTTCTGGATTGGTATCGTCAAAACGTAAGTGGCATATCCCGCCATAATCCTTGGCTAGTCCAAAATTGAGACAGATACTTTTGGCATGGCCGATATGCAGGTAGCCATTGGGTTCTGGCGGAAAACGTGTCTCAACGCGTCCCCCCCATTTGCCAGTTTGGTTATCCTCATCAATGATGCTGCGAATGAAATTTGAAGAAATAGGTAATGTGCTCACAAATTTATCTTTCTAATTGGATTGGGAATGCGATCATCAAAACAACTATAATACAGCTAGTAATATTATAAGGTGTGTTCAGTCAGGCAAAACCAGAATAAGTGAGGTAAATGCAGTGCAAGACACATATCGACTCCAGAATAAAATATTTATTAAGCAAATTAAATTGTTATGACTCAAGAAACCCAATCTGGTTTTTCCCCAGACGAGAACCATATTATTACAGAACGGCGTACTAAACTAACTGAGCTACGCAAAGTCCGTAATGCTTTTCCCAATGATTTTCGCCGCACTAACCTGACTGCTGAATTGCATCGGCACTATAACGCGCAGACCAAAGAAGCATTGGAAGCGGAGCGAATTGTCGTAAAGATTGCTGGCCGTATGATGTTTAAGCGGGTTATGGGCAAGGCAAGCTTTGCCACTATTCAAGATATGAGTGGACGCATCCAGCTTTATATCTCCAATGACCATACTGGCCAGGCGGTTCATGAAGCTTTCAAGCATTACGACCTGGGTGATATTTTGGGTGCTGAGGGTATTTTATTCAAAACCAAAACTGGCGAACTATCCGTACGTGTCACCTATTTGCAGTTACTGACAAAATCCCTGCGCCCACTTCCGGAAAAATTTCACGGCCTGGCTGATCAGGAGCAGAAATACCGTCAACGTTATCTCGACTTGATTACCAATGAAGAAGCGCGCCGGGTTTTTACCATCCGCTCTAAAGTCATCCAGGCTATTCGTGAATTTCTGGTAATGAGAGATTATCTCGAAGTGGAAACTCCCATGATGCATACGATTCCGGGCGGTGCCACGGCGCGGCCGTTTACTACCCATCATAATGCCTTGGATATGGCGCTCTACTTGCGCATTGCCCCTGAACTATACTTGAAGCGCTTAGTGGTAGGAGGGATGGAGAAGGTTTTTGAAATTAATCGAAATTTTAGAAATGAGGGTATCTCTACCCGGCATAACCCTGAATTCACTATGTTGGAATTCTATGAAGCCTATCAGGATTATACCTACCTGATGGATTTGACGGAATCGATGCTACGGGAAGTTGCAACGAAAGTGCTCGGAACTACCCGAATGACTTATCAGGCGCGTGAAATCGATTTATCGCAGCCTTTTGCGCGTTTAACCATTACACAGGCTATTCAAAAGCATTATCCCGAGTATACGACTGCGCAGCTTAATGATCGCAGTTTTCTGTTAAACAGACTACAAGCGCTGGGTATCACCTATAATGAGAAAGATGGGGTGGGAGGACTACAGCTTTCCTTATTTGATGAAACCACAGAGCATCTGTTATTCGAGCCAACCTTTATCATAGACTATCCAGCAGAAGTATCGCCTCTGGCGCGCCGGAACGACCACAATCCCGATATCACGGATCGCTTCGAGCTTTATATTGCGGGACGTGAAATTGCGAATGGTTTTTCGGAGTTGAATGATCCCGAGGATCAGGCCGCGCGTTTTCTGGAGCAGGCCAAAGCCAAGGAGGCGGGTGATGCAGAGGCCATGCATTATGATGCTGATTATATTCGTGCGTTGGAATATGGTTTACCGCCAACAGCAGGCGAAGGAATCGGAATCGATCGTTTGGTCATGTTATTGACAGATAGTCCCAGTATTCGGGATGTTATTTTGTTCCCGCAGCTGCGCAAGGAAGATTGAACAGTGGGGAAGAAATCGTAGCAAATACCAGTATTCCTGAATCGATTTTAGAATGCCCCCATTATTTCAAAAGTCATACCGTTTTCATGGCGTCCGGTTTTTCCTCGCTGGGAGCTGAAATACAAGCGTGATCTATCCGGACTGAAAGCCAAGCCTGTTATTTCGGAATGGTCATGACCGATAAGTTGGAGTAAAGGCTTGATTATGTTGCCGGATAGAATAACGATCTGCATGCTTCCATTGTCCTCAGCGACCAGCAGCTCACCCGCAACACTGGCAATAATATTGTCCACACCGGTCAGTATGGGTGAAGCATGGCTTGCAGCGTCATAAATAATATCGATGTGGTTTTGACGCGTATCATAAGCCCATACCCGATCATCGCCCTTGGTTGTGAAGTACACGATGCCATGGTGATACCAGATGCCTTCGCCGCCGTTAAAATGACTACTTTGCTTGATTTGCTTGCGTGTGGTGATGGATGTTGCATCTGGGTCAGGCAGGCGATGCCAGCGTATCTGTCGATCTGACAGAATTTCCGCCACTTCAAGAAATCCGTTTTCCAGATCAGGGTGACCTGCTGTATTGAGTAAATTGGAAGTATAACGATATAGACAGCCATCAGGCTCATCTTCCGTAAGATATAGTTGCTTGTTTTCCGTGTCGACAGCTACAGCTTCATGCTTGAAGCGTCCGAGCGCTCTTCTGACTTGTGCTGTTTTTTTTCCAAGGGGATCGCATTCCCACACTTGGCCGCGTTCGATTTCTTCACAGGATAGCCATGTTTGCCACGGCGTGGGGCCGCCTGCACAATTGAGGCTGGTATTTTTTAGAATAGAATAGGCATTAATCAGCTTGCCATCGCGATCAAAACGAAGCGCCCCGACTCCGCCGGCATTATGTTTCATTTCGCTATTGGAGACATAAATCCAGCCATCCTCACCGGTAGCGAAGGTCGCGCCACCATCAGGTGCAGCGTGCCATGGATAGCCAAACAGATTTTGCCCCGAATAGGCAATAACTCGCGAAGTATAACCTTTGGGCAGGCGAAGGCCATTCTTGTCAGGTGTTTGGAGGGGGCCAACTGATGCGAGGTTTAGCATGGCTGCTTTGCTGGGAGCAAGAAACAGCACGTGATGTGCCAAAGCAGCGCCGAGTCCTAGACAGCCGTAGCGCAGCAGCTTGCGGCGCTGGTAATCAATAGGGTCATTGTTCATAAGCAACCCTTTCTAATCTGTTTCAAATAGGGTGATGGGCGATTGACATTGCTGCATGAGCTGAACAAATGGAATGAGCGGATCGGGAGCTTCAATCAATTGATCGAGTAGCTGCCGTTTGGTAATACCAGTAACGACCAAGGCAATATGGTGACTACTGGCCAATGCCGGTAGTGTCAGACTGATGCGCGCGCTGGGAGCGATCGGTGGCTCGGCTGCCTGACATAAATACGAAGAATCCTGCTCAAGGGTCGCGCCTGGAAACAAGGAGGCTATGTGACCATCTTCTCCCAATCCCAATACCGTGAGACTGAATGGTCGGGGTAGTTGGCAGAGTCGTGCATGAACCGTAGTTAGCGCTTCGGACGGATGCGAATGCGCTGTTTTTAAGCCGATAAAATGCGCTTTTTCTGCCTTGTTTATCAACAAGTAAGTACGCAATAGCCGTTCATTGGAGGTCTCTGCGTTGGTATCCACCCAACGCTCATCGCTTAACGTAATATAAATGTTTTCCCATGGTAATGCTTGACGTGCTAGCACTGGAAGGTAGTTGCGCGGGGTTTGTCCACCTGGTACCACTAAACTGGCTGTATTGGCTTGCATCAGCGCATTGCGCAAAATCGAGGCAGCGAAGTCAGCGAAAGCAGCAGCTAAGTCATGCATACTTTTATGGAAACGGCGCTCAATCATGTCGTCAATGAGCGTAAATCTGGAACTATCTTGACATGTTCCGGAAAGGGATTGTCGTCGCCTGGCCGGACACGGCCCAGAAATGCAGTGCCGTTCAGTGTTGCGCCTTGATAGTCAGCCATGGCATCACCTATCATCAGGACTCGCTCAGGAATAAGCCCATGAGCAGCTAAAATACCTGCGATCAAAGCCTGCTTGGATAGCGGCGAGCCACGCACTTCTGTGAAGTAGGGTGACAAGCCGCGCCGCTCAACAATTGTTCTCAGTTCATTTTCCGGTGTGCCGGAAGCGACAAACAGGGGGATGGCTGTAGCCGCCTTTTCAAGAAGTGTTTCAGCACCGGCTACAGGCTGGCTTGCAATGACGGCTTCGATGACCAGCTCAGAAAAACGCTGATCAAGCACTTGTTCCTCTACTGCTGTCAAGGGCGGTTTGCTTAATAGATGCTGCTGAAAATAACGAAACTTGTGGTAACGGGACATGCCGCCATTTTGGCGGTGATAGCGTACCACTTCAGTTACGATTTGCTCGCCATAAGCATGGTACAGCTCGGCAAAAGCCTGCGTTTTGATGTCGCCTGATTCGACGATGACACCGTCAAAATCGAAAATAATTGCTTGCCACTCTTTAATATACATGATCAGGCTCTATTATCAGATGTTGTCGGTGTGGCATCATCTTCCTGTTTCGCATGATGGATGTGTTGATGAATTTCTCTCAAGCAATCAAGCAATCCTTGACCCAGATCGACGTGTTCATTCAGTACCAGTTTGCGGCCGATACGCGGCTGAAATGCATAAGGAGTGATCTCGTAATGGTGCACAGCGTTGGCATTTTCAAAATGTAATTCTACTGGCCACGGCATGATCTCCGAGATCATGGTCATCACATCGCGGATACGCAGTTTTTCTTGTCCTGTCAGGATCAGATGCCGGTTAGCAAATTCTGGCGCGAGCACTTGCACGCTCATACGCGCAGCGTCTTCGACATGAATGTATTCGCGCATGGCATTGCCAGTTCCATGATAGGTAATGGTATGTTTTTGAATGGCTTCATGCAGCATCCGGTAAATTCCATTCCGCAAGTCAGCGCGCCGGCCATATAATGAGCCGTAACGCAAAATGGTATATTCCAAGCCATAACGTTCATGATAAGTTTCGGTGAAACGTTCAGCAGCCTGTTTGCTGGCGCGGTAAAATGAACCAGACTCAGAATAGACATATACGCTGCTGGCAAAGATAAAGCGGCGTGCGCCAACGAAACGAGCTGCTTCCAGTACATGCATATTCCCTAGCACATTGATGGTGGCAGTAGCCAGTGGTTTATCATGCGCTTCATCGATATCAGCGATGGCAGCGAAATTGTAGACGACAGCAGCACCTTTGGCGGCTTCGATGGCTTGGTCGAGATCCATGATATCGCCTACTATCATTTCCTGATCGGGCCTCTGGTAAGGAGAGGGGGCGCGATCAAACAGGCGAACACGGTAGCCCGCTTCCGACAAGGCATCGGCTACATGGCTGCCCAAAAAACCACTGGCGCCAAATACAACCGCAATTTCCTCCGATGCTGATTTATTGCTCATCTATTAACCCCATGTTGACTAGTCCACATAATAAATTGTCTGCTGCTTCGATTTCCATACGATGGCGGGATTCTTTGGCAAGTGAACCAATATGCGAAGTCAGTGTGATATTGTCGCATTGGAGTAGCGAACCCTGGTAAGGTTCCTGCTCAAATACGTCGAGGGCTGCGCCACCCAAATGACCTGAAACCAGAGTGTCATGGAGCGCTGTTTCATCCACTAAACCGCCGCGTGCTGCATTGATAACGATAGTGCCTGGTTTCATGCGTGTGAAGGCAGCAGCATCGAGCAGGTGATGGGTAGCGGTGGAATAGGGCAGATGGAGGCTGATGATGTCTGCTTCTGCCAAGAGTTGTTCCAGTGGCATAAGTGCAATACCCGTGGGCGCTTGCGGCAGATAAGGATCATGCGCGATGACGGTTGCTTCAAAAGCCTGGCATAGTTTTGCAACACGCCGGCCGATATGTCCGAGACCGATCAGGCCAACGGTTTGAGCGGCAAGTAAATGTCCTTGCATGCGTGGCCATTCGCCATTGCGTAACAGCCGGTCTGTCTGGTTAATCTGTCTGAGTGTGGTTAGCATCAGCCCCAGTGTCAGTTCGGCTACTGCCTGGGCTGGCGCTTCAGGAGTATTGGAAACGGTTATGTTGTGCCGTTTGGCAGCGGCTAAATCAACACTATCCAGACCAGTGCCACAACGGGCGATGACCTTGAGACTGCTGGCCGAGGCAAAAACGCGTTCAGTTAGTGGTTCAATACCTGCTAGCAGGCCAACTGTATCTTGATTCAATAGGGCGATGATTTCGTCTTCATTCAATTTGCGTCGGTGAGGGTTTGTCACGACGGCTATTCCCGCCTTGATTAAACGCTGAATGGACGGGTTGTTGTCAAGGTCAAAGGAAGAAGTGGAGATAACGACTTTACTCATGATAGGATTTTATAGTTTGCATATGATTGCGGCAGAGCGTATCGAGAATGCGGATATCGAGGCTGTAGCCCAGAAAATTAAAACCTGCTTTAATACGTTGTTGTAATGCAGACGGATCAGGTTCAATGACGTGGATGCCACCCGGTTTGCGCAAGCGCTGTCCCGCCTCCAATATCTGCCTGATAGCATCTTGTACATGTGGATGATCGAGTTCGCCCGGCCGTCCCATTGAACCAGAGAGATCATACGGGCCGATAATATAAGCATCTATTCCTGCGACAGAAAGAATCGCATCAATTTGCTGCACCGCATCGATATGTTCGATCATGACGATGATAATGGCATTGTTTTTCAACCATTGGCGATATTCATGAAAACGGGCACCATAGCCTTGTGCACGAGCCAGTCCCACGCCACGTTTTCCTTCTGGAGGATAATAAACAGATTCTACTGCTGCCCGAGCATCTGCAGCAGATTTGATCATGGGCACCATGATACCTGTCGCACCTGCATCCATGACACGCTTAATCTGATCCGGATGATTGGAAGTAAGTCTGACGATTGCCGGACAGCGCTGTCCATCGAGCACCTGTATAATCATTTGCGCTTCATTTAATTCGAGGACGCTGTGCTCCATATCCAGTACCAACCAGTCGAAGCCGGCTGAGGCTATGATTTCGGCGATAGCCGGATGACCGAGTGTAATCCATGAACCAATAGTTAATTCGGAGCGTGCTAGCTTTGCTTTTAATGGCATGGCCAATCCTAAAAAATGGTTAATATTTGGCAAGCAATGGGTCGGATTCCATAAGCTTGGCGACACGTGCCAGATCCGCTTCTGTGTCAACGGCCTGGCTGTTGAATTCAGTCTCGACCATTTTTACTCGGCGTCCATGTTCCAATAATCGTAGCATATCAATTGATTCAAGTTGCTCCAGCGGTGTAGGCGGTAATTGGGCATATTCGAGCAGCGTCGCGCGCCTGAATGGAATAATGCACACTTGCTTATAAGCAATCGTTGGGGCAAAGCTTGATTTGGCCAGGGTAGGAATAGGCTGGCGCGACATATACAGGGCATCTCCTTGCTGATTCATCACGACCTTAATGGTATTGACATCATGGAAATCAGCCTCATTCTCGATGCGTCGGACAAGATTGACACAACCTAAGTGTGAATCATTACGAAAGGGTGCAACTGCGGTGTCGATCATCTGAGGATGTGTCATCGGTTCATCGCCCTGCACCATCACAATGAGTTCTGCGTCAGTGCCAGTGACTGCTTCTGCGATGCGATCACTTGCGCGCTCATGCTTGTCCGAAGTCATGATAACAGGTGCACCAAAAGCTTCTGCCGCTTGCCGAATTTCTTCGTCACAGGTAGCAATATAGGTAGCATCAAGCGCATCACTCAGAGCAACGCGTTTATACACATGCTCTAACATGGTTCGTCCAAGCAATTTAGCAATGGGTTTGCCGGGGAAGCGAGATGATCCCATACGCGCGGGAATGATTGCGATCGTTTTCATAGCAAGTAAATGATGGATAATAATTTATTTATCGGTGGTTAATAGGTAAGGTCAGCCGGATTTAAGCTATCAAGCTGTTTCATCTGCCCGGGAAGATGCATGAGCGCTACGTCAAATAATTCAGGAAAATAAAGTGAATTGATTGCTTTTTTGGTAAATAAAGAATTGCACGTGTAAAATTATTTGCCCAGACTTTTTGAATAATCTCATTTATTTTATTGCCTGATTTGCTGGATACTTATTTTTTGATCTGATTCATAAAACGATAGGCATATTGTTTATTTTAAATGCTGCTAATCATAACACAGCTATGAAGGCTCTCTTTTTTCTTCGCCATTATAACGACATTGATCATATTACCCCTGTCATCTCCAAATGGATCGATTCAGGCCATACCTGTGATGTAATTCTGATTGGAGCTAGGCGGTTTCGCTATGATTTTCGTATTGCATTCCTGAGCCAACTTGCAGGAGTTAACGTCGCGCATATCCGAGAAGTGTTCTCGCCGTTGCAATTTCTCAAGTGGCGATTACAGATGCTATTGTTGACAGGTAATCTGCGCCGCTTGTTTATAGGACCTTTCGTTCGCATGCTGGCAGATATTTACGATGCCAAGCGACGTGCGCCGCTATGGCGTGCTACTGCGGAGCATTTGCTGTCACGTAGTTTTGATGGTGCTGACCAGGGTGTGGTGGCTTTTGATTGGATTGAAAGGAACTCGGTGATTGCTGTGGAGTGGGTTGAGACTGTCATTGCCGTGGCGCATGAAATGGGGCTGGGTATGGTATCTTTACCACATGGTGATAGCCCGCATGCCAATCAATTGATCCGTCGTGGCGAATGGTGTGTTGGTCCAGATCCTTTATTTTCGACAGCGCAGATTTTCGATAAACTGGTAGTGCCAAATGAGCTTTGCGCTAAACGCTTTCGCCCTTTCTTGGCAGAGCATGCGATCGCCATATTGGGTTCGCCGCGCTATTGTGAAGAGTGGTTGATCAAGCTGGCTGAATTGATGCCACCTTCGCCCTTAAGGCACTCTGATAGCCATCTCAAGATAGTCATGTTTCTGAGAAAGGCGAATTTTACGACGTTCTGGGAAGAAGTGAATGAAGTCGTTCATATGATAGCCGCGTTTCCTGGTGTTGAGTTGGTAATCAAGCCCCATACCCGCAGCGGCTGGAAACAATCTTTAACCAAAGAAAGATCTCTAAAACGCTTGCCCAATGTAAGTGTGGCAGGAGATGACGTCCACTCTATTCATCTGATGAATTGGGCGGATATTTGTATTGATCTGGCTACGTCAGTAGTATTTGAAGCTGTCAGGCTTAAGAAACCGGTATTGGCAGCAGATTACCTTCATGCGGGCCGTTCTGTTATTGCCGTTTATATGCCTGAGACTGAATTATGCTGCCGTGATGATGTGTATGAAAAAATAAATAAGTTCCTTGTAGAGGGCTGTCATGATTTTTACGTCGAAGAGCACCGTCAACATTTTTTGAGAGAAATGCTCGATGTTTCTGGATCAGATGTTTTGCCGCGTTATGTAGCATTGCTTGAAGCGGCTGCTGGGGTAGAGTGAAATAATTAGTAATTTTTTTGATAGAGTGAAGGTGCTTATGCGATCCTTGTGGGCTGCAATAAAATATATGTTTTCAGTTAATTTTCTGAAGAACTTGGTAGTGGCTGCCTACTGGGCTAAGGGAGGTTACACCAAGACAAATGTCAGAGGACATGCGATCCTAGTCACGGTAGATCATTGGCGAGTACTTAAACGCGCAAAGACATATGCGGTTAAAGAGCCGGATACTTTGGATTGGCTCGATGGTTTTGAACCAGGGTCGTGTTATTTTGATATCGGTGCCAATATCGGTCAGTATTCACTTTATCCTGCCAAGAAATATGGCCGTGAAGTCGAGATATATGCGTTTGAACCACAGAGCAATAATTACTACGTCCTTAACAAAAATATTTTCTACAACAATCTTAAAGATCACATCAGTGCTTATTGTATTGCGGTATCAGGCAAGAGCGAATTTTCTAAGCTATATGTGCCCAAATTTATTCCAGGCGGAAATCGCTCCCAATTCGGAGAAGAATCGCTCGATACCATGAAAACACCTACTTCTCACATACAAGGCATGTTTGGTGTGACATTGGATGATTTATGCAGTAAATGGGGTTTTCCTTACCCTAATTACATGAAGATCGATGTGGATGGAATTGAAATTGCTATTCTTAAAGCAGCTGAACAAGTTTTGCGGCATCCCAATCTTAAATCCGTTATTGTCGAGCTAGGGACACCTGCTGAGCAACAGGAAGCGGTTGCCATTATGCAACGGGCAGGGCTTGAATTGAAGCAAAAATCAAGCCGGAACTGGGGAGAGACATGTTTCGTATTTGAGAAAAATAAAGCTTCTTGAATTTTCTCTTAAAAATTCCAATTAATTTAATTCGCATTGATGAAAGCTCTTTTTTTTCTACGTCATTATAACGATATCGATCACATTACCCCGGTTATTGCGAAATGGATTGAACGCGGCCATGTTTGCGATATCGTCATGATCGGTAAGAAACGGTTCGATGGCGATTATCGCATTGAGTTTCTGAAAAAACTGGCAGGAGTAAGCATTGTTCATCTTCAAGATTTATTGTCATTTCTGGAGTTTACAAAATGGCGTTTGCAAACGTTATTGCTGGTTAGAAGCTCGTATCGTTCTTTTTTTGCGCCACTGGTCAAGGTACTTGCCCGAATTTATAACGCCAAGCGGCGTGAAGCAATTTGGTTGCTTACTACGCAGCGTTTACTGGAAAGAAGCTTTCCAGAATCTGGAAAGGGCGTAGTTGCCTTTGATTGGATCGAGAGAAATTCAGAAATCTGTGTCGAGTGGGTCGAGATTCTGGTTAGTGTAGCGCGTAAGCAAGGCCTCGGCACGGTATCGCTACCGCATGGTGATAGTCCTCATGCGAGTCAGTTGATACGACGGGGCGAATGGCAGTTAAAACCGGATACATCTTTTTCTGCTGCTGGGATGTTCGATAAAGTGGTAGTACCCAATGAATTGTGCGCCACGCGTTTTCGCCCTTTTATGGATGATCGGAAACTCATCGTCTTGGGCTCACCACGTTACTGCGAGGAGTGGCTAACTAAACTGGCGACCCTTATTCCTGCTTCACCACTGGTGCGTTCCGATAACCGACTCAATGTGGTGATTTTTCTGAGAAAAGCCAATTTCACGACATTTTGGGAAGAGGTGGGTGAGGTCATTCAGATGATTGCAGCATTCCCTGGTGTGGAATTGGCGGTCAAACCCCATACCCGTGGCGGTTGGAAACAATCTCTGACTAAGGATGCCGCCTTGCAGCGTCTAACGAATGTCACCATGATAGAAGAAGACATTCATTCCGTGCACTTGTTGCAGTGGGCTGATGTCATCATCGATCTGGCTACCTCAGTGGCGTATGAAGCCATTAGAGCGGGTAAACCGGTATTGGCTGCCGATTATTTACATGCCGGTCGTTCTGCTGCAGCGGTATATATGCCAGAAACTGAGCTGCGCTGCCGGGATGATGTCTATGAAAACATTGATAAGTTGCTTACAAAGGGATGTCAGTCTCATTATATTGAATCGCATCGGCAACGTTTCATAAAGGAAATGCTGGATGTTCCCGGTAAGGAGGTATTGCCTCATTATGTTGCATTGCTAGAATCGCTGGTTGAAACCAGATAATGTCTTTGCGCTTAATTGATCAAACCCATGTCATATTTTTTAATTTCTTTGAGAAAGCAAATTATCAAAGCGCTAAATTTTTACTCTCTGAATAAGATTAATGAATTGATGACTGATATTGCAAATGCGTGAGAATCGAATCGGTCTGTTTTATCTGGGAGAGAGCATTTTTGTGAATGGTTGGCGTGACTTGTTTGCAAGATGTGTGCTTGCCTTTTTTTGTATTGCCCTCTGGCAAAAGTGGTCGCTTTTTTATGCGTTTTTCCTTTTGACGCTTGCCTGGATAACTGATGGAGGTTTGCAGAAGTTCGGTAAGCTGATAAAAGAGCCTTTAGTGCTAGCTATCCTGATATTCTGCGGTGTCTTAGCTCTTGGGTTACTTTGGGGCGACTATACTGATACTGGTCAAAATAAATGGAAAAAATATTTCATTTTTCTGACATTTATTCCTTTTCTTTCCATGTTGAATAAAGAGCGGTTGCCTTGGGTGATGACTGCATCTTTAATCGGCTATTTGAGCGTGTTAGTAGCAGGAATTTATCATTGGTTGGTTTTAGGGGAGCAAGGGGTGCCCTTTTTTGAGATCTCATACCTTGCTTTCTCAGCGATGCTGGGTATTGGAATTATACTGATGGCTTTCATAGGAAGTACCTGTCAGACAAAGGGGAGAGCATTATTATGTTGGTCAATGGCATTATTTTTGCTTTTTATCCAATTTAATCAGAATGCAAGAGTGCTGTTGCTGGCTACGGTAGTAGCTCTATTGCTTTTAATCTTTCTGCGCTACCGAGCTGAGCGCAGGGCATTTCTGGGTATTTTTGCTGCAATGATGACCGCGATTCTCTTGTTTGCGATGAGCAGCAGTGTTTTCCAGGAAAGGTTAGAGTTAGTGGCAAGCGATCTGAATTCGGTCTTGCAGGGTAACTATACGACTAGCCTGGGTTATCGTCTCGCAATATGGGATGTCGGTTTGCATGGAATCGCAGATCACCCTTTGTTGGGGCATGGGACGGGTATGCCGGAAATATATTTTGAAAAGACCATACCAACCTATAAAGATGGAATATATAAGAATTTACCTGAATTTCAAAGAACATCGCATTACCATAATGACTGGATTGAGATTGGTATGCAGGTGGGAGCGCTTGGTATTTTAGCGTTAGTTTTTCTCCTGTGGAGTTGGTTCCAGACATTAAAGAATCACCGACTAAGTATGCTAGGAGTCGTATTAATGTGTTATGTATTTTTAGCAGGATTGACAGATACATTTTTGCTTTACAACCGAACCCCGATCATACTGCTAGTTGTCACAGCAATAATGATACGCTGGCAACCAATAACCGGAACATGCAATCACTTAAAAGTGTAGAAACGCCTTGGAAATCTAATTTTTAGTTTAAATTTAGATGTTAATGCTTAAGAAAGGATAGATGATGGCAAAGATACAATCTCCAACAGTTGAAAATCCAAATGTTTTGCTGCCAGTCAATCCAGCGATTGAGAAATATATGCGTGGCTTGGTAAAACAAACTGATCATCCAGTCCTGCTTGAAATGGAAGATTTGGCGAAACAGAAAAATTTTCCAATTGTTGATCGTTTGGTAGGCACTTGTTTGGAAGTGCTAGCAAAAATGATTAACGCTAAACGAATATTTGAATTTGGCAGCGGTTATGGTTATTCTGCTTTCTGGTTTGCTAGAGCAGTGGGTACCGAAGGGAAAGTGGTGTGCACTGATAATAATGCTGCGAATAAGATAAAGGCAAAGCAATATTTATCTGCAGCCGGTTTATGGGATAGGATAGATTTCAAGGTTGGCTATGCTCAGGAAGTATTTCTGCAAACTGACGGTATGTTCGATATCTGCTACAACGATGCTGATAAAGGTGAGTATCCTAATGTGTGGCAAATGGCAAGGGGCCGTATCCGCCCAGGCGGCCTATACATTGCAGATAACGTGCTTTGGCATGGGCGAGTTGCAGTAGAAAATTTTACTGACATTGTTTCAGGGTGGACAGAAGCAATCCTTACACATAATCAGCTGATTTTCGATGACCCTGAGTTTGATGCTTTTATCAATCCAACGCGTGATGGTGTTATTGTGGCGCGGCGAAAAATGGCATAATAAAAGAGTGAGGAAAAGATCAAAATAAAGTAATTTGAGATCATTCCATGTTAATTAACCAACTCATTTAATTTATTCAGAAAGGAATATTTATGGAAATTCATGTTTACGATACTTATGTAAAAGCGAAAGATGGGCATATCATGCATTTTGATGTATTTACTACTGTAAGAGATGAAAAGAAAGCGATCGAATATGCTAAACAATGGTTAGCTTCGATCGGGGAAGGAGATGCAGTTGTTACTAGCAAGGAATGCAGATTCTGTCATAGCCAGGGCGCACCTGCTGATGTTATTGAGACGATCAACAAAGAGGGCTATTTCATATACAAGATGGAAGGCTGTAATTAACATTGGCAGTATGACGGGATAACCGATAACTTAGGGTTTTATATAATGAGACTGACTTTTGTAAAGCAACTTACTTTTCTGACTACACTCATAATGAGTGGATGGGTATATGCAGCTGATCCAAAAGTGATTGGTGAATTCAATGATTGGACTGCTTATGTCTATATGGAAGGTAGTAACAAAGTATGTTATATGGTTAGTAAGCCTAAAAAGGAGGAGGGAAGCTATACCAAGCGGGGTGATGTTTTCGCCCTGATTACCCACCGGCCTGCCGAGAAAAGTAAAAATGTCTTTAGTTTCGTTGCTGGCTATCCATTCAAACAAGGTAGCGAGGTAACGGTAAGTGTGGGCAGTCAGAGTTTCAAGCTTTTTACTCAAAATGAAACGGCTTGGACAGCTGATGAAGCGACTGATAATAAAATAACTAACGCAATTCGCAGTGGCAGCTCATTGGTTGTGAAGGGGGTATCTGCGCGGGATACAGCAACGACTGATACTTTTGGATTAAAAGGGTCATCTTCTGCGTATGCTGCTATTTCCAAAGAATGTGGTATCAAATAAATATTATTCTAAGCAATAAAATCCAGATATGCTTCTCCTCCGCGTTACCGTTTGTTAAAACGGAGAAGTAAAATGAATGACAAAATAACTATTTATCAGAAGCCAACTTGCAGTAAATGCAGGGCTGCGTTAACTCTGCTGAACGAGAGTGGGAAAGAGTTTGATAGCATCAATTACTATGAAAGGCCTATGACAGTAGAATTGTTGCGCGAGCTTCTTCATAAGTTGAACATGTCAGTACGCGATATTTTGCGTACTGACGAAGCTATGGCGTGTGGTATTGAGTCTGGAACTGATGAAGAATTGTTACAGATGATGGTGGCTAACCCCGATCTGATTCAGCGCCCTATTGTAGTGCGAGGAGATAAAGCGATATTGGGTCGGCCACCAGAGAATGTGAAAAAATTATTAGAGTAATAGAAAAAGTGTCTGTTTGACAAAGAAAAGGGCGGTCAAAGCTTACTTAATTTGCCGCCTTTACAGATAGATATTCGATATTGCTATGTGAAATAAGGCTTATTCATTTGTAGCGATGCTTGCGCTGCGGGCAGGAAGTTTCTCCCGAATGCGCGCTGATTTACCAGAACGGCTTCTCAAATAGTAAAGTTTTGCACGACGCACATCGCCTCGACGTTTGACTTCGATCGTCGAAATCATTGGTGAATATGTCTGAAAAGTACGCTCAACACCCTCACCACTGGATATTTTGCGTACAATGAAAGACGAATTAAGACCGCGATTGCGTTTGGCGATGATGACACCTTCATATGCTTGAATACGTTTGCGATCGCCCTCTACTACATTTACGTTGACTACCACTGTATCACCAGGAGAGAAATTCGGGATAATTTTGCCAAGACGCTCTATTTCTTCTCGCTCTAATTGTTCAATCAAATTCATTTTTTTCTCCTACCATTTTATGGAATTAGTTTATTCTAAAATTTTCAGTTCGTTTGAATTCTTCCAATAATTCTTCTTCTTCCTTGGAAATACCCTGCTTGTATTTGAGTTCTAATAAATCTGGTCGTTTTAGCCATGTTTTGCCAAGAGATTGCTGCAATCGCCAGCGATTTATTTTTGCATGATCTCCTGAGAGTAAAATAGGGGGTACGGCGTCCCCTCGATATATTTCTGGTCGTGTATATTGAGGAAACTCAAGTAAATTATTGGTAAATGAATCTTCCTTAGCTGAATCAGCACTCCCTAATGCGCCCGGAATCTGTCGCACTATGCTATCGATTAGAACCATTGCCGCTAGTTCGCCGCCTGAAATAACGTAGTTTCCGATAGAGATTTCCTCATCTACCTGACGCATGATTATCCGTTCATCAATTCCTTCGTAACGGCCACAGAGTAATACTAATCCCTCTAATTTGGTTAATTGTAAAATTTTCTCATGATCAAGAAGTTTGCCCTGAGGAGAAAGATAAATTACTTTTGTTTCGTTAATGCCTTGTGATCGCTGTCTTGTTCTAGCCTGAGTGATCGCTTCATCCAGAGGCTGAGCCAGCATTATCATACCAGGTCCGCCGCCATATGGACTGTCATCTACCGTACGATAGTTATCTTTCGCAAAATCGCGCGGATTCCAAGTATGCAATTGAAAAATCCCATTTTTGTTTGCTCTGCTCGTTACGCCATATTTTGTAATAGCATCAAGCATTTCTGGAAATAGTGTGATGACATCGATCTCAAATGACAAGATCCTTGCCTCCTGTCAGTAATCTAGTCCCCAATCAATTGTTATTTTGCGAGCTGTTAAATCCACCTCGACAATAACCTGATCAATAAACGGTATTAATCTTTCCTTCTGGTCTCCTCTCACGGATCGAACCTGTAATACATCATTGGCTCCTGTTCTTAATAAGCCGATTACATATCCAAATTCTTCATTCTGCAAATTAAACACGCTTGTGCCTATTAGATCTGACCAATAGTAACCTTCTGTGCCATTCTCAGGCAGGTGAGGCAATTGGTCGCGCGGCACTGCGATCTGCATGCCTTTTAAATGTGATGCCTGAGTTCGATCATGATATCCTTGGAATGCAACAATCAATTTATTGTCATGAATATTGTATGATACAACCTTCATTGCTGACCATGCATCATCGCCCTTGCCTAGCCACCATACAGAGTAATCAAGTAGACTTTCGATATTTTCACTATAGGAGGCTATCTTAACCCACCCGAGAATACCAAAAGGTCCTATGATATGACCCATTGGTACCATGCATTCAGTTAGGTATTGCTTGGTATTAACTTTCTTGTGCAACTTTTTGTTGCGCACTAAACTGTTTTACCAGTCTTGTTACCGTATTGGATAATTGCGCTCCATTGGATTGCCAGTGAGTCAGCCGATCCATGTGGATACGTAGCGCTTCTTCACCCTCGACTGCCCGTGGATTATAAAAACCGACACGTTCAATGAATCTGCCGTCACGCCTGCAACGGGAATCTGCAACTACCATGTTGAAAAAAGGCCTTTTTTTAGCGCCGCCGCGCGCCAGTCGAATAATTACCATATCTTAATCGTGTGTTTGCAAATAGAAAACTTAAAACATGTAATTTTATGGTAATTTTCTGTGACTTAGCAAGCTATAAAAATAAAAAAACTTATTTGATTAATATAGTCTGATAGTTGTGTTTTTTATTAATACTTTTTGTAGAAGAAAAGTTATAACAAAATTATTTAGAGGAAGTGGAAGTGCAAAGTAAAGAAGATGAATCTCTAATTAATCCTTCCCGAGCTCGCTTATTGGCAGAAGCGAATCGATGTGTTTCATGCGGGCTTTGTTTGCCGCATTGCCCAACCTATCGTTTGACGTTATCGGAAGCGGATTCTCCGCGGGGACGTATCGCGATGATACATGGGGTTGCAAGTCGGCGTATTCCGATGAATGAACGTTTTGCCGTCCATATTGATCGCTGTTTGGCTTGCCGGGCGTGTGAGGCAGTTTGCCCTAATCATGTAGCCTATGGCCGTTTGATTGATGAGACGCGCGCCATGATGGCAATACCAACATCGGACTCATCAAGGGGGAAGGTGGTAATAAAAAAAAATCGTTTCAGAAGCTTGTTAGAAAGCATATTTATTGACAAATCGAGTCGTTTTGACCTTGTACGTCCACTCATATATCTTTTTCAGAAAATTGGCTTGCAACAAGGGTTGCTACGGTCGGATTTGGTAAGAAGGACCAAGCTGGGATTGTTGCTGTCAAAATTACCGTGGATTCGCTTTCCTCTTCATGCATGGCAAGAAGTTTATCCAGCCATTGGCGTGCAACGCGGAGAAGTCGCCCTGTTTCTGGGTTGCGTGGCACGATTGGTTGATGTCGAAACAAACCTTTCAGCGATTTTGGTGCTTAACCAGCTAGGTTATACAGTGCATGTACCCAACGCGCAAACCTGTTGTGGGGCGTTATACCAACATAGTGGTCGGATAGCTGAGGCGACTGATCTGATTCAGCGAAACAAGAATGCATTTGCTGGTTTGAATATAAAAGCGATTATCAGTACAGCTTCAGGTTGTGGAGCGCATTTAACAGAGTTTTGCTCTCAATATCAGACAGAGAATTTTTCTGTTCCGATAGTAGATATCAATAAATTTTTAACTGAGCTGGATTGGAATGAAGTCAAAATAACAGCTTTGTCAGAAAGAGTCGCTGTGCATGATCCGTGTAGTATGCGTAATGTGGTGCGTACCTCAGATTGCCCTTATCAGTTGCTTGCGCACATCCCTGGTATTGAGCTGATAGAGCTTGCCGGCAATAATCTCTGTTGTGGTGCTGCTGGCACCTACTTCCTTGATCAGCCAGAAATCGCAGAATCATTGCTGAACGATAAAATGGTCGCGCTGGATAAAACAGGTGCAAGCTATCTGGTGACATCCAATGTCGGTTGTTTATTACATTTCGCTAGTGGTTTAAGGGCGCAAGGGAAAAAAATAGAGGTATTGCACCCGGTAACATTGCTAGCCCGGCAAATAGGTATACAATGATAAGATAAATAGTTTGCTGATAACTACTGGAATTGATGCCATGCTGAATATAGATAAGCTTATTATCGGTTTTGATAATGCATTACGCACCCTAATGGTGCCGGCTCAAACATTGCGCGCTATACCAGGGAAGAGTCTGCCAGAAAATGAATTAACTGATGGTGAAAAAAAGAAGTCATGTGCATTAATGCGTGTTAATCATGTCGGAGAAATATGTGCTCAGGCCCTTTATCAAGGACAAGCGCTTACTGCGCAAAATCAAGAAGTGCAAAACGCATTGACACAAGCCGCGCGTGAAGAAACTGAACATTTGGCTTGGACAGAGCGTCGTATTGCTGAGTTAGGCGGCCGTAAAAGCTTGCTTAACCCAGTCTGGTATGGGGGATCTTTTGCCATCGGTTTAGTGGCGGGTATGCTTGGTGATAAATGGAATCTCGGTTTTCTCGCGGAAACAGAACATCAAGTGGAGGCCCATCTCGCAGAGCATTTGCAGCGATTACCTTATCAAGATGTGAAAAGTCGCGCTATCGTTGCGCAAATGAGAGTTGATGAAGCTTGCCATGCAACAATGGCAATATCGCATGGCGGTATCGAGTTACCATTACCAGTGAAATTGGCCATGAAAATGAGTTCAAAAATCATGACACATACGGCGTATTGGGTTTGATGAGAAACATAGGAGGAATAGGAATTTTTATGTTTCAAATTGACCATAGCGCATGATTTGCGATTTTGCATTAGTAATAAAGAGGTCTTTATTATGAAAAACATCAACTTGACAGATCATTTTCTGATTGCTATGCCTAATATGGTCGACCCCTTTTTTGCCAAAACGCTTACCTATGTCTGTGAGCATAATGAGCACGGCGCAGTTGGACTGGTTATTAATCGTCCTACAGAACTTACTTTGGAGAAATTATTCGAGCAACTTGGCATCCCTTCTGCTGATTCGTTACCTGAAGGGCGCTTAGTATTGTTTGGCGGACCAGTGCAGATCGATAGTGGATTCGTGTTACACCAGCCTGTGGGAGAATGGAAATCTACGCTGGCAATTAACCAGGCCATAGGCTTGACATCCTCTGTTGATATTTTAGAAGCTATTGCAAATTGCCAGGGGCCAGAACAAATGTTGGTTGCGCTGGGTTATGCAGGATGGGCGCCAGGACAAATTGAACAAGAATTGGCGCAGAATGCCTGGCTGACAGTTCCGGCATCTTCTCGCATTATTTTTGAAATGTCCTTTGAGGAAAGGTTACCTGCTGCGGCGCAATTGCTGGGGGTCAACTTCTCTAATTTATCAAATGAAGTTGGGCATGCATAGGCAGGACTGCTGCATTCAAGCCACTTTAGCGCCTGATAGTTCAGCACATAGCCATGAAGACACATCGGAAATTGTGAAACGACAACAAAGTGGCACAGTGTTGGCTTTTGATTTTGGAAAGAAACGTATTGGAGTGGCTGTGGGTGAGCAGGTGTTGCGGTTAGCTCATCCTCTTACCACTATTCACTGTGAAATAACGAAACAACGTTTTGAAGCTATTGCCAAGTTGATTGAAATATGGCATCCGGTCTTACTGGTGGTAGGATTGCCGACTCATGCTGATGGGTCGGAACATGAGCTTACCCGATTGAGTCAGCGGTTTGCGCGGCGCCTGGAGGGGCGTTTCGGCATCAAATCGATTTTGGTAGATGAACGCTATACGACCATTACTGCCAGATCTTCTTTAGGGGAAGCAGGTATTAAAGGAAAAAAGCAAAAAACGATGCTGGACCAGATTGCAGCGCAGCATATCTTACAATCTTTTTTTGACTGTGACTATGCAACTACCTGATGCTGAGCAGCTACTCGCTGCTTTGACCGAACGGTTACGTCCCGACGTTGGCGAAACCGATGTAATGATAGGTATCCATACGGGGGGGGTATGGGTGGCAAAACGATTGCACCAAGCGCTGGGAATCAGTTCACCGCTTGGCGTTCTAGATATTTCTTTTTATCGGGACGATTACAGCAAGATAGGCTTACACCCCCAAGTCAAACCGTCCGATCTTCCCTTTGAAGTTGAAGGAAGTCGCATCATCTTAGTCGATGATGTGCTATATACAGGAAGGACAATTCGGGCTGCTGTGAATGAGATATTTGATTATGGGCGACCGGCATGCATTCATTTGGCGACATTGATAGACCGGGGAGGCAGAGAGCTTCCTATTGCAGCGCAATATGTGGGGGCTATATTGCCTTTGCCCGCAGACAAAATGCTGGAGTTAAAACAGGAAAGTGATGGCAAATTGAGTCTCGGTGTGCGCGATATCTGTTTGCCTGAGAAATGAACAGAAATCCCCAGCTAAACAAACATGGCGAATTACAGCATCTGCTTACTACTGAGGGATTGCCTGTTTCTATTTTGTTGCATATTTTGGATACAGCGGAATCTTTTGCTGGTGTTACTGAGCGCGAAGTCAAAAAAATTCCGCTCCTGCGTGGAAAATCAGTCTTCAATCTTTTTTTTGAGTCCAGCACGCGTACACGGACAACTTTCGAGATTGCTGCCAAGCGATTATCAGCGGATGTAATCAATCTCAATATTGCAGCTTCTGCGCAATCCAAGGGTGAGACGTTGTTGGATACGGTCAATAATCTTTCAGCCATGCATGCGGATATGTTTGTAGTCCGGCATTTGCAAAGTGGTGCGGCGCATATGATAGCGAGTCATGTTCGTCCGGAGATTCATGTCATCAATGCCGGAGATGGGCGTCATGCTCATCCTACGCAAGCATTGCTAGATATGTTTACTATCCGCCGTTATAAAAAGGATTTTCATAATCTTCGGGTGGCGATTGTTGGCGACATCTTGCATTCAAGGGTGGCGCGCTCGCAAATTCATGCGCTGACCACCTTAGGTGTGCCCGAAGTTCGCGTCATTGCACCCAAGACGCTATTACCGAGCAAGGTTGAACGCTTGGGTGTACGTGTTTATCACGATATGGTTCAAGGATTGAAAGATATTGACGTGTTGATCATGCTGCGCCTGCAAAATGAACGCATGCTGGGAGCAAGCCTACCGAGCGCTGAAGAATATTTTAAATATTATGGGCTTACTCAGGAGAAATTATCGCTAGCCAAGCAAGATGCAATCGTCATGCATCCTGGGCCCATGAATCGTGGAGTCGAGATCGATTCTGCGGTAGCAGATGGGAAACAGTCAGTTATTTTATCGCAAGTGACTTTTGGCATCGCGGTACGAATGGCGGTTATGTCAATTCTTGCTGGAAACTGATGTATTTCCCGAGTTGATATCGTAATTTTAGGCAATTCCCGCATAACCGATCGCTGTTATTTATGAAAATTCATATCAAAAATGGACGCCTGATTGACCCAAAAAATGGTATCGATGCTGCCGCCGATCTTTACATTGCCACAGGCAAAATTGTTGCAGTAGACATTATTCCTGCAGGCTTTCAGGATTGCCGGGTGATCGATGCGACCGGATTAATTGTGTGCCCTGGTTTGGTCGATTTGTCTGCACGATTACGTGAGCCAGGACTTGAATACAAAGCTACTTTAGAATCAGAATTGGAAGCTGCCGCCGCTGGAGGTATCACCAGTCTTGCCTGTCCGCCCGATACCGATCCGCCGTTAGATGAGCCCGGGCTGGTTGAAATGTTGAAACATCGCACCAAGAATTTGGATAAGGTTCATGTCTATCCAGTGGGAGCACTCACCCAAAAACTTAAAGGTGAGCGCTTGACGGAAATGGCTGAATTACATGATGCTGGCTGCGTTGCTTTTAGTCATGCCGATGCGTCTCTGGCTAATCTGCATGTGTTGATGCAGGCGATGCAATATGCATCAACTTTTGGTTTTAGTGTTTGGTTACGTCCTCAAGAAGCCAGCCTCACTAACAATGGTGTAGCGCATGATGGTGAAATTGCGGCCCGGCTCGGTTTACCACCCATTCCGGTTTGTGCAGAAACGATAGCTTTGTCAAATATCATTTATCTGGCACGAGAGACTGGCGTGAAAGTTCATCTGTGCCGAATTTCTAGTGCAGAAGGGGTAGCCATGGTGCGAACAGCTAAGCAGCAGGGATTGCCTGTTACCTGTGATGTTGCTATCAATCATGTCCATCTTTCAGAGATGGATATCGGCTTTTTCGATACCAATTGCCATCTTGTTCCTCCCTTACGGAGCTTGCGTGATCGAGATGCGCTCTGTACTGGACTGATCGATGGCACGATTGATGCCATTTGCTCGGACCATGCGCCGGTGGATGAAGATGCCAAATTGCTGCCCTTTGGACAGGCCGAGGCAGGGAGCACGGGTCTGGAATTGTTGCTGTCACTCGCGTTTAAATGGGCAGAGACGATAAATATTCCGCTGATTGAAGCATTAAGCAAAGTTACGCTAGCGCCTGCCCGGATACTGAACATTGATGGGGGACACCTCACTCCCGGTGCACCAGCTGATATATGTATTTTCGATCCAGAAGAATATTGGAAAGTGACTGCTCTGACGATTAAGAGTCAGGGCAAGAACACGCCATTTTTGGGGAGGGAGTTACCTGGACGGGTAAAATTTACGCTAATTGATGGCAATATTGTATATGAAAGTTAATTTATGAAGATATGTAGTAATTGGCAAGCGAGATAAAATGCAACATATAACACTAATCAAAATAGTGAGAAGTGATCATAGCTCATTGCTGCGCTTTTCCACTTAATCCTTGTATATTTTTTACAAAATAAAAAGTCCTGCAAAATTTATGATTTGATTGCATCTAAAAAATAATTATCTTAAACAAATATCATCATGAACCCATTACTCGATTTTTCTGGATTACCGCGTTTTACCGATATTAGACCAGAGCACATTATGCCTGCCGTAGAAGAATTACTGCATGATTGCCGTGATATAGTTGCCAGGGCGCGTGCTGCGATAACTTTGCCTAGCTGGCAAGATTTTGTGCAACCCGTGGTTGATGCGAATGAGCGATTGTCACGTGCATGGGGGCAGGTATCGCATTTAAATGCCGTGATGAATAGCGCTGGACTGCGTGATGCTTATAACACCAATTTGCCGCGCATCACGCAGTATTACGCCGAATTGTCACAAGATCAGGTATTGTTCAATAAATTCAAGCAATTGCGAGAAAGCAAGGAATTTAATAGTCTCGCTCCCGCTCGCAAAAAAATTATTGAAAACCAGTTACGCGATTTCCGCCTAGGCGGAGCTGAGCTAGCGCCAGAAAACAAAACACGTTTTATGCATATTCAGGAAGAATTATCAGCGCTTTCGGCAAAATTTAACGATAACTTGCTCGATGCAACCAATGATTTTTTTCTATTCATAGAGCATGAAAGTGAACTTTCGGGTATTCCAGATGATGCGCTGCATGCTGCCAGAGAGGCTGCCGTTAAAGATCCGAGTATTTCTGCACCAGGCTGGAAATTTACTTTACATGCACCTTCCTACTTACCCGTTATGCAATATGCCGATAACCGGACATTGCGTGAGAATATGTACCGTGCTTACGCGACTCGGGCGAGTGAAATTGATAGCCTCGCTCATGGCGCATCGAGCTGGGACAATATGCTGCTGATTAACCAGATCCTTCAACTGCGGCAAGAGGAAGCTAAAATGCTGGGGTTTGATTGCTATGCAGAGGTTTCTCTGACGCCTAAAATGGCCGACTCTCCTAAGCAAGTGTTGAATTTCCTGAATGAACTTGCAGCGAAAGCTCGACCCTATGCTGAGCGTGATCTGGCTGAGCTGAAGCAATTTGCTGCGACCAAACTCGGATTGGAGAAGCTGGAGTCGTGGGATCTGGCTTATGCCAGTGAAAAACTGCGTATGGAACGCTATGCTTTTTCTGATCAGGAAGTTAAACAATATTTTCCTGAGAGCAAGGTTTTGCCGGGCATGTTCAAACTGGTGGAGGCGCTCTATGGTATTAGCATTACGCAGGTTGAGCCATCACCTGAGATTCAATGCTGGCATCCGGATGTAAAATTTTTCGCGATCCGTGATAGCAAGGGTGATGTTATCGGCCAGTTTTATATCGACCTCTATGCACGCCCAAGTAAGCGTGGAGGAGCGTGGATGGATGATGCCATTACCCGACGCCGTATTGAATATCCAGAGACAAGGAAATCAGCTATCCAAACACCTGTCGCCTATCTGACCTGCAACTTTTCCGCACCGATGACAGTTAATAGTCAGTTACGTCCTGCATTATTTACACATGATGAAGTGATCGTGTTATTCCATGAATTTGGTCATGGCTTGCATCATTTGTTGACTCAGGTTGAAGATCTTGGAGTTTCGGGGATCAATGGTGTGGAATGGGACGCGGTCGAGCTGCCTAGTCAATTCATGGAGAATTTCTGCTGGGAATGGGAGGTGTTGCGCCATATGACAATCCATATCGATAGCGGTACACCGCTTCCGCGTGAATTATTCGACAAAATGTTGGCTGCCAAGAACTTTCAGAGTGGTTTGCAAACATTGCGCCAAATTGAATTTGCCCTATTCGATATGCATTTGCACTATGATTTTGATCCTCATGGTGAAAAAACGGTGCTGCAATTACTTGATGAAATCCGCAGCCAGGTTGCCGTGGTTATTCCTCCTGCCTTTAATCGTTTTCCGAACAGCTTTTCGCATATTTTTGCAGGTGGCTATGCGGCCGGCTATTACAGTTATAAATGGGCAGAAGTTTTATCTGCCGATGCTTACAGCTTGTTCGAGGAAAGTGGTGCTGATCAGGTGGTAAATGCCAAAGTTGGCGAACGTTTCAGGAATGAAATTTTGGCAGTGGGTGGAAGCCGGGCGGCGTTAGAATCTTTTATTGCTTTCCGTGGCCGGGAGCCCAAAATAGATGCATTGCTGCGCCACAGCGGTATGGCGACCTGAAGCTCGGGCTATACCGGAATTTTTATAAATGGGATACAGTTATATGATAAATAACTGTTTTATTGTTATTTAATTCTTCTTTGATAAAGAAGCACGATAGGATTGATTGTTAATAACCATATCATTTGCTGGCATGAGCAAATTAATCATACAAAGGGGAAGATCGGTTGCTGAGGAAGTTGTCGCAATTGCATAATTATGGCAAGATGCCCTGTTGACTAATAAAAAACAAATGTGAAAATGAGCTTGTATCGCTATAAATTTCTGGCTTTGGTGTTATTGTGGTATATGCTGATCGGGTGTGCTTCAGTCGAGAACAATAAACGGGATCCGCTGGAGTCAATGAACCGGGCAGTATTTGCATTTAATGAAAAGTTTGAAGAATTTATATTTGACCCAGTAGCCAGGGGCTATCGAGCAGTTACTCCAGATCCTCTTGAAATGGTCATTGGGAATGTTTTCTCAAATTTTAGCGATGTGGTGATTACAGCCAATGCGCTATTGCAATTGAAGTTTGATACTGCGGCAGCAAGCGCAGCTCGCGTGCTGATCAATACAACTTTTGGTTTATTTGGAATCGTAGATCTTGCAAGCGACATTAGTGCCGTTAGTGATATCAATATCAACAAGCGTAATGAGGATTTTGGCCAGACGCTAGGCCGTTATGGTGTCGGGCCAGGTCCTTATCTCGTATTACCTTTCTTGGGTCCCAGTTCAATACGGGATGCTGTCGGGATTGCAGTGGATAGCTCTATTTTTCATCCTATCTGGTCGATATACCCTGATTTTGATTTTCTGACCGTTCGTTTTCCAACTTCGATGGGATGGGCTGTCGATACGCGCGCCCAGATGCTAGATACTGATAAGACTTTGGAAGAAGCAGCATTGGATAAATATGAATTTGTACGAGATGCCTATCTACAGCGACGGAGGAGTCTTGTCTACGATGGTAATCCGCCTTCAGAGGAAGAAGAAGACGTTGAGACCAACGGAAATGGTGAAAATGGGAATGATGAGAGTGAGAATCATGAAGATGATTCAATCATTCCCAATAAAGAGGAATGAATTGGCACAATATGGATAAAAAACAAGAGCGCGAGATTAAGTAATATTTGTGCAATCACGTTTGGATTGCTTACGGTAGGACGCTGCTGTAAGCATGCATCCTACCCCTTTCGCAGCTTTAACGTGCGACTTCCCGTAATGCCGCAATCCGTTCTTCCAATGGAGGGTGAGACATAAAAAGGCGGCCAATTTGACTTTTCCGGCCCGATATACCGAATGCTGCCATTTTGTCCGGTAAATGAGAAGGCTCATACTGTTGTTGCAGACGCTCCAGTGCAGCAATCATTTTATGGTGTCCAACCAGTTTTGCGCTACCTGAATCTGCCCGGAATTCACGCTGTCTGCTAAACCACATTACAATGATGCTTGCAAGAATGCCCAACATGATTTCTGCAATAATACTTGTAATCATATAGGCGGGTCCGTGTTCTTCTTCCGTTCTAAAGATAACGCGATCGACTGCATGGCCAATAATTCGAGACAAGAAAATTACAAAAGTATTGACCACTCCTTGAATTAGAGTAAGCGTCACCATATCACCATTGGCTACGTGACTTACTTCGTGTGCAAGGACGGCTTCGATTTCGTCTTGTTGCATTTTTTGCAGCAATCCTGTACTGACTGCTACCAATGCATTATTCCGATTCATTCCAGTAGCAAAAGCATTGACGTCGGGTGAATCGTAGATGGCTACTTCTGGCATGCCGATACCGGAAGCCTTGGCTTGCCGACGTACAGTTTCAACTAACCAGCCTTCCGTTGCATTGGAAGGTATATCAATGACGATAGCTCCTGTCATGTGTTTTGCGCTCCATTTAGACATGGCAAGCGAAATGAGCGAGCCGCCAAAACCAATGACTGCTGCAAATACAAGTAAGGAATTATAATTTAGTCCACCAGTTTCAGCATCCAGTAGACGATCAACGCCCAATATCCGCAGTGTAATACTTAGCACCAATAAAACGGCTAGGTTAGTTGCAATGAATAAAAGAATACGTTTCATAAATAGCTACCTGTCAGGTTTTGTTAACGAATATTTGAATGCCATATAAGGCAATGGTTCAATTGCTGCCTGTGTAGATTAAACGAAAAATGTATTTTATCAAGCAGGGAAAAAGAATGGGAGAGAGTAACAAAATCAAGCTTCTATTGAGGTACAATTAAAAAGAGAGTTGTTAGCATCCAATAAAATAAGGGCGTGATAAAAATGAGGGAATTTTCGTATAAAGTGTGTACTTCTGCTTATGACGGATCAAAAGATGCTTCAGAGCATGATATTTATCCAGATACGGTTTGGAAAGACATTTCCGCGAATTGGGTCTGCTTTGAGCATGTGATCGTCAAAGTTGATTCTGAAATGGTAAAAATCGTATGAGTCAGCGGTCAATCGTGATCATTGGTAGTGGTCTGGCAGGTTATGCTGTAGCAAGGGAGTTACGCAAACTGAATGGAGGAATTCCAATCACGATGTTATCAGCTGATCATGGAGGGTTTTATTCCAAGCCAATGTTATCCAATGTGCTGGCAACAGGTAAAACTCCTGCATCGCTTCTGAATTCAGACGCAGCGCAGATGTCCAGTCAACTTAACATAACGATACGACCGTATACCCGCGTCAATATCATTGATCAATCCAGTAGAACTGTGCTGCTTGAAAATGGGGAGGATTTATCATATAGCCAGCTTGTACTGGCGGTAGGGGCTGATCCAATCCGCTTGTCCTTAGCTGGAGATGCGGTGGATGAGATTTTATCTGTGAACGATCTCAATGATTATCATCATTTCCATAAAGCGCTGGTAGGTATAAAAGAAATCGCTATTTTTGGCGCAGGACTGATCGGTTGTGAATTTGCCAACGATCTCGCAGTAGCAGGTTATCAGGTGCATGTAATTGATGTCAGCGCACAACCTTTAGGCAGATTACTTCCTGAGGAGGGAGGTAAGTATCTACAAGATAGGCTGGCAGCGATAGGGATTAGATTTCATTTGAATACCAAGACACAACGCGTTGAACGAATCGGAAGCCGGTATCGTTTAATCTTCGATGAAGATCGAATGATCGAAGCAGATCTTGTCTTGTCAGCAGTAGGTTTGCGTCCACGTATCAAACTGGCTGAAGCGGCAGGCATTCATGTTAATCGGGGTGTGGTAACGAATCGATATTTGCAGACCGGGAATGCCAATATCTTTGCGCTAGGTGATTGTGCAGAGGTTGAGGGTAAAGTATTGCCATTCGTGCTGCCTATTACTCATGCAGCGCGCGCGCTGGCAGCAACAGTGATCGGAGCGCCCACAGCTGTTCGCTATCCTCCAATGCCCGTATTGGTTAAAACACCAGCCTGTCCTGCTGTGGTCTCTCCACCAGATCCTGTCGTGCTAGGTGAGTGGCAGGTTGATGCCAATCAAGAAGGAGTAAAGGCCTTATTTCAGGATCAAGCTGGCAATCTTCATGGCTTTGCACTGTTGGGTGCAGCAACAAAGGAAAAAAACGCAATAACTCCTCTGCTACCGCCTGTACTCGCATGAGATCAAGCATTATTGCGTGTAGCTTGCGTGAGATTGGGTAGAAGCAGCTATAAGCTGCTACCCTCTTTGGGGGGGGCATCACATCAATCTCCTGGCTTTGTGAAAGTATTTTGCTTACAACTAATTTAAAGATGGCATTGACACCCCCATCCATATAAGTGCAAGAACTACAAGTGCTATTCCTATACCGATAGTACCTACTACCATACCTACCATAATAGTTAATCCATCTCTATTAAGTAAACCCAGTGACATGATGAGAATGCCACAACCTGGAAGGAAATTTATCAAAGGAATGGGCATGGCAATGGCAATTGTGAATATAAAAGTAAAAATACCGATAATTCGTTCCCAGGCGTGAACGCTAATGTAAGTAAGTCTTGGATGCAGATAACTTTCAATCTTACGTAGCCATGGTGTTGCTTTTGTAATCAACTTTTCCAGATTTTTCTTGTTTATCTTTTTTTTGCCTATCCATTCAGGTAGCCAGGGTGATTTCATTCCCCATATCATTTGTACTGAAAAAATAAAAAGTGGAAGAGAAAAAAAAGTGGTATAACCAGGCGGAACAGGGATAGGAAGGCAAATAGGTAAAGCGGCAATAGCAAGAAAAATACCAAATCCTCTTTCTTGGAGAGAATTTTTAATTTCGCCGACACTCATCGTGTCGTTAGTGTTGTGCAACACTACTGATTGGAGCAATTCAGATGTATTGCGTTCTTTGTTCTCCATTAGCATTTCCTTATGACAAGATCAGAGCAGATTTACTTAGATAAGCGATAATTGCAAAATATTTTAGTGTGTTTTGTAGGGTAAATAGGCTTGAGCAGATACGCATTGCCAGATTAGTTTATAACTTGCCTTATATTAAGGATTAATGGATATGCAAAGAAACCGTTCCTGACAACAGTTCGAATAGCTTGAAATATTTCAAACTATTTTCGCCAACGGGGTTGTAAGCAAGCCAACTAATTCTTGCAAAGAAGAGCCAGATCAGCCTTATTTTCTGCCATTAAGTTATTTTCTGATCCGGACAGTTTGATTCTTATCCACAATTTCCGTGGATAATGTTGTGGGTAACTGCGATATGTTGAGGAGGGATAATAGTTATTTGGCCTGCTGCAAAAAGAGACTACAGTGGCTGTTCAACTGTACAAATCTTGTGCACTCCTTATGTGTCAGCTTGCCATTTATGCTCCGATGCTGGATTAAGTTAATTCGACAAATCGTCATGAAATCTTACTGTCTTCGAGATTTGAAGATATTTCTATTTCTAACGTGTGAAATTTGTTGCTCTGCTTTATTTAATTGCTTCAAGACTAACGCGGGCTCGGCCTTTGTTTATAAAACCGAGCTTTGCTGCCGCACGTTTAGTAACATCGATGATATTGCTGTGATGAGGAGCCATGCGATCATTTATTTTAACGACTATGCTGTAATTGTTTTCGAGATTAGTGACTTTCACGAGCGTCCCGTAACGGAATTCATTATGTGCTGCAGTAAGATCACTTTGGTCAAAAATTTCACCATTGGCTGTTTTTCTACCTTGAAACTTGTCACTATAATGGACAGCATAACCTGTTTTAGCTAACGTGATATCTGAGTCAAGGAACAAATAAATAATTACGCCAGCCAGTAAGATTGAAGCAAAGCGTTTTGTCATATTTGATGTCCTTCCATTACTGACTGACCAAACTATTCATGTTCGTATAAAACTTCTTGCGGCACCCTTCTTCCTTACCCTCCAAATCAATCCATCCCACAGTTCTGAGGCATTCGTTATATTCGAACCGGATGTCATTTTGCTTCTGTATCAAATCAATTGAATCTGAGAGTTGTTTGATGTATGCAACAACTTTGTCCAGATTGATATTCTCGACAGTATTTTCCAGATGATCGATACTTTCTTTGGTCTCATCAAGCTTTTGTAATGGTTCTTCATTCACATATCTAATTTGATTGGAAAATTCTTGTTTTGCTTCGCTAGTGTAATTTCTTAGCTCAGCAGTGCTTTTGTGAATAAGGTTGGCTAGTATTTCTTCATATGTTTTCATTTCATTCTGAACAAAAGTATTGATTTCTTGCTGGAATATTTGTAGTGAATGATCAATTGCTTCACTGAAGGATCTCATTCTATTTTCAATGAGATAATTTATGTCTTTATTCATCCGTTTCAGAATATCATCAGAGATTTTGTCAACAGGCTCTCTTGTGTGGATGATTTCTCTTTTTGCTTCGTTAAGACTCGATTTGATTTCGTCAGAAAAGAGTTTTTGTTTATCTTCGTGAAAGTGCGCTGATTGCTTCTCGTTTTCGGCAATCAGCCATGAGATGAGTATCAGTTCTTTTTTTTCTTTCGGGCCGAGATGGCTAATCATCTCTTCTAGCATGTTAGAGGCTACTTCCTTGTCGGTTAAATTTTCAATGTGAGTAAGATCTGAGGTATTCAGCAGTGTTTTCAGGCTGGTTTGCATTTCATCAATGTTTACCTGAGCCTTGGATAAGGTGGTGGTTTGACGGAATAATTCGTAGGGTAAGTAAAATAAGGTAAGTAAAAGGCAAGTAATATAGGTTACGATTTTCCAGTTTTTTTGTAGGAAGAAGCTGGAGCCAAACAGAACGGAAATCAAAATAACTGAAGGTGCCAGAATTGATACGATTTCAAACCAGCTTCTGTCAGTGATCATATTTATGGAAAAACCATTTATCAGTTCGGCTATAAACTCATTTAATTCATTCATTGACCGCTCCTCCATAAAAAAACAGGAAAATTAATAATGAGAAATACTTATCTGTAATTTATTATTCGATGATGTTTGCCAATAACTTGTCATTGTCAATAAGTTTGAGTGTTCAGATTATCAATTTTAGTCTGACGATTATCAGAAGATAATACTTTGGAATCTTCGTTCGATCATATTTACAGCTTGTTTCATTTCTCGGTTTGATTCAGCCATGTTTCCAGTCCCATGGCGTTTAGTTTGATATCGATGCGTAACAACTCATGAATCGCTGCGGGTGACCAGGTGCAACCATGTATTGCAAGTCGCTGGCACAATAATTCTGTCAAGGCCTGTACTATAAACGCGTGCTTGTCAGAGGTTTTTGTTGCTTGCTTGGCTATGTCGACGAATGCATCAAGCAGGTCATGCATGTTTGCTGCATGATGAGATAAATGACCGATACGACTATAGTGAGTAAGAAAAGCATATTGGGGTTGATAACTCATGATTCGATGCAAAGAAGCATGGGCAGCATCTGGGTCAAATTGTACTGGTGTCGTCGTTGGAAAAGCGAATTCCAATCCATCTACATCAAGCTCACGGTAGGAAACGCCAAAAGTATCTCCAGTGAAAAATGACTGACTCCGCTCATCGAAAATGCAATAGTGATGTCGGGCATGGCCAGGAGTATCAAGCAACAGCAGTGTTCTACCATTCAGATCAATAGATGTTTGATCGGGAGCTTCGATAACGCGGTTTTCGTCAATAGGAGAAATTTCTCCATAAAGGCGTTTGAATTCTGCTTCCCCATAAACTGCCATCACACCAGCAATCAGTTTGACAGGGTTAATCATATATTTTGCACCACGTGGATGCACAACCAGCTTGGCATTGGGCAGCAGTCGCATGAACTCGCTTGCACCACCAGCGTGATCCAGATGGATGTGGGTGAGAAATATATAAGCCACTTTCTCAGGAGCAAGTTGTTTGTTCTGTAATACCTGCATCACGCCTGCTACAGAAAATTGAGTGCCTGTATCAACCAAGGCAGCAACGCCGTTTTCGACAATCAAGTGAATAGCCGCGCGACCTGGGCGATGGTATTGAGCGTCGATGGCGCTGATTCCGGAATCGTAATCGATAGTATTAGGCAGATTCATATATTGTTGCAATAGAGCGTATAGAGTTGAATGAAGCTAAAAAATGGTTATTTCAGTTCAACTGATAGGCTGTTTGAGTTGATCAAGAATGGCAGGATTCTCGAGTGTGGACGTGTCCTGAGTAATTTCTTCACCTTTGGCAAGAGAGCGCAGTAGCCGCCGCATAATTTTACCTGAACGTGTTTTGGGTAGATTGTCGCCAAAACGGATCTCCTCGGGTTTAGCAATCGGTCCGATTTCGTGTGCAACCCATTCTCCAAGCGAATTCGCTACTTCAGAGGCTTGCTTGCCATGAGGGCGTTTTTCCTTCAGTACGACAAAGGCAACAACAACTTCTCCCTTGATTTCGTGAGGCTTTCCTACCACTGCTGCTTCCGCAACTAGCGGATTGGCTACAAGTGCTGATTCGATTTCCATGGTTCCAAGACGATGGCCGGAGACATTCAATACATCATCGATGCGTCCCATGATCCAGAAATAACCATCTTTATCCCGATGTGCTGAGTCACCTGACAGATAATATTGACCGCCGCCAATGTCTTGAGGGAAATAGGTCTTTTTGAAGCGCTCTGGATCGCCCCATAACGTGCGAATCTGTGAGGGGAAGGGGCGTTTGATGACCAGGAATCCTCCTTTCTCTTGTTCAACATCATGGCCTGCTTCGTCGATGATTCCCGCGCTAATGCCAGGTAAAGGGAATGTGCATGAACCAGGTTTGAGAGATATCGCGCCAGGAACCGGGGCTATCATGTGGCAACCAGTTTCAGTTTGCCACCAGGTATCCACGATCGGACAGCGGGATTGACCGACTACACTGTAATACCACATCCAGGCTTCGGGATTGATCGGTTCACCCACCGAGCCAAGCAGGCGTAGTGAAGATAGATCATATTGTTTAGGCAGATCTGTGCCCAGTTTAATCAGCGAACGGATCGCAGTCGGTGCTGTATAGAAAATAGTGACTTTGTGATTTTGTATGATTTTCCAGAAACGCCCGGCATCGGGATAAGTTGGCACGCCTTCAAAGATGACTTGGGTTGCTCCCATCGCCAGCGGTCCGTATGTGACATAGCTATGGCCGGTAATCCAGCCGACATCAGCAGTGCACCAAAAAACATCGGTGGGTTTATAGTCAAAAATCCACTGCATGCTGGTCATCACACCCAAGAGATAACCGGCTGATGAGTGCTGCACGCCTTTGGGCTTGCCGGTGGAACCGGAAGTATAAAGTGTAAACAAAGGATGCTCGGCACTGACCCATTCTGGTGTACAGTCGCTTTGCTTATCCTGGATGAGTTCATGCCACCAAATGTCGCGGTCGGGCTGCCATGATGTGTCTGCACCTACATGTTTATAAACGATGACAGATTTAACTGATTCCGTACCGCCCATGCCGATGGCCGCATCGACAGTTGCTTTCAGCGGGTGGTGTTTACCGCCGCGCGTTTGCTCATCTGCAGTGATAATGGCTGCCGCGCCAGCGTCAACAATGCGTTCGTGCAGGCTTTTAGCGGAAAATCCACCAAATACGACCGAGTGAATCGCGCCAATGCGCGCACATGCCTGCATGGCGACGACGGCTTCAATGCGCATGGGCAGATAAATGATGACGCGATCGCCTTTTTTGACATTAAGCGCTTTCAATCCATTGGCAAGCTGACAAACACGCTGATACAGCTCACGATAGGTGCAGCGGCTCACATTGCCATCATCCGCCTCGAAAATAATGGCTACTTTATCCGGCTGACTGGAAAGGTGCCGGTCGAGGCAGTTGTATGAAATATTAAGTTCACCGTCCTCAAACCATTTGAAGAAAGGAGGGTCTGAATCATTCAGTACACGTGTAAAAGGCTTATGCCACAAGAGATGTTTTTGCGCCAACTTACTCCAGAAATCTGGATAATCCTTTTCAGCTTCAGCGCACAGTGCTTGATAAGCAGCCATGCCAGCCAGATTAGCTTGTTCAACAAAATCTGGCGAAGGTGGAAAGATGCGGGTTTCATGCAATACGGATTCGATGGTGGACATAGAACAATCCTTTATTTCATTATTTTTAAGCGAAAATGATGAACAAGAAAATTGTACCATTCATCCAGCTCAAAGAAAGTTGCGATTAACAAAATAGCATTATTTGCAGCTGTTTGAATGACTGTCTACTTCTTAATTCTGCTTTATGGGATAATCACTCCGTTCATTTGGAATAACGTAAGATGAAGACTTTATATGACAAACTTTGGGAAAGCCATGTGGTGCATGCGGAATCAGACAAGCCGGACAGCATGGTCATTCTTTACATCGATCGTCACCTGGTGCATGAAGTAACCAGCCCGCAGGCATTCGAAGGACTGAGACTGGCTGGCCGCAAGCCATGGCGAGTGAATTCAATTCTGGCGGTAGCAGATCATAATGTACCCACAACAGACAGAAGCAGTGGTATTAAAGATCCTACTTCACGTCTGCAAGTGGAAACGCTGGATCAGAATTGTGAGGAACTGGGTATAACCGAGTTCAGAATGAATGATCAGCGACAAGGAATCGTGCATGTCATCGGTCCGGAGCAGGGTGCGACCTTGCCTGGAATGACGGTGGTATGTGGAGATTCACATACCAGCACTCATGGCGCTTTCGCTTGCCTTGCCTTTGGTATCGGCACTTCCGAGGTGGAGCACGTACTGGCTACCCAGTGTCTGTTAGCCAAAAAGTCCAAGTCGATGCAAATACTGATTGAGGGTAAATTAGGGTGTGGCGTGACTGCCAAAGATATTGCATTGGCGATTGTAGGTGAGGTTGGCACGGCAGGTGGTACAGGTTATGCGATTGAATTTGCAGGCAGCACCATACGAGCGCTTAGCATGGAAGGACGAATGACGCTTTGCAATATGGCGATCGAGGCAGGCGCGCGTGCAGGCATGGTTGCGGTGGATGAGACTACGATCGAATACCTTAAAGGTCGGCCCTTTGCACCGAAGGGGGTAATGTGGGAGCAGGCGGTTTCTTACTGGCGTACATTGAGAAGCGATGAAGGCGCGGTCTTTGATCGGGTTGTAAGATTGGATGCTGCACAAATCAAGCCGCAGGTCACTTGGGGAACTTCCCCTGAAATGGTAGCTTCGATTGAAGGGAAAGTGCCAGACCCTGCTTTGATCACTGATCCGGTCAAGCGCCATGACACTGAAAATGCATTGAAATACATGGGACTTTCTCCCAATACACCGATTCGCGAGATTTTTCTCGACAAGATTTTTATTGGCTCATGTACCAATTCACGGATAGAAGATTTGCGAGAGGCTGCAGTGATTCTGAAAGGTAAGCGCATTGCACCTAATATCAAACTGGCTCTCGTGGTGCCAGGCTCCGGTTTGGTAAAATCTCAAGCCGAACAGGAAGGAATCGATAGAATTTTTCGTGAGGCAGGATTTGAGTGGCGTGAACCTGGCTGTTCCATGTGTTTGGCTATGAACGACGATAGATTGATGCCAGGTGAGCGCTGCGCTTCCACATCAAATCGTAATTTTGAAGGAAGGCAGGGACCGGGCGGAAGAACGCACCTGGTCAGTCCAGCCATGGCAGCTGCTGCCGCAGTAGCTGGTCATTTCGTTGATGTTCGTACAATGAATGAATAGTTGGGAGCTCTATTTTTTATTTAAGGAGACGCGAATGAAGATGTTGTCGGTATTGATTGGATCGTTGATGATTGCACTGCAGTTGTCTGGCTGTCATACGTTGCAGGGGGTTGGCAAGGATATCCAGCGTGGCGGCGAGGCAATCGAAAAATCTGCCCAATAAATCAAAAAATGAGAAAATTTGAGCAGTGTAAAGGATTAGTGGTCCCGCTTGACCGTGCTAACGTGGATACGGATGCCATTATCCCTAAGCAATTCCTGAAGTCGATCAAACGTTCCGGCTTTGGTCAATACTTATTTGATGAATGGCGTTATCTTGATCGGGGTGAGCCTGGAATGGAGGCATCGCAGCGTAAAATTAACCCTGATTTTGTGCTAAATCAGCCTCGCTATCAAGGTGCGGAGATATTGATTGCACGTGATAATTTTGGTTGTGGCTCAAGCCGGGAGCATGCCCCCTGGGCGCTTCAGGATTACGGTTTGCAGGTAATCATTGCGCCGAGTTTCGCCGACATCTTTTTTAATAACTGCTTCAAGATAGGTTTGTTACCCATCGTGCTTGATTCAAATGTAGTGAATAAGCTGATTGATGAAGTTGTGACTACGAGCGGTTATCGCCTGTTTGTGGATTTGGCAGCGCAGACAGTTACGACGCCGGGTAATGAAATCTACAGCTTTGATATCGACCCATTCCGCAAATATTGCTTAATCAATGGATTGGATGAAATTGGCTTGACTTTGCAGCACGCTGATAAAATCAAACAGTTTGAAGAAAGGCGACGTAGAGAGCAGCCATGGTTGTTTGCCTGAAATGAATTGACCTTTCGTGAAAGAATAATATGAAAATTGCTGTTTTAGCAGGTGATGGTATTGGCCCGGAAATTACTGCGCAAGCTCAGCGAGTATTGACAGCGCTTAAAAGTGATGGCTTAAAGCTTGAGCTGGAATCTGGTCTGTTGGGCGGATGTGCAGTGGATGTCACGGGAGAGCCGTTTCCAGAGGCTACCCGCAAACTCGTTACTAAGGCAGATGCGGTACTGTTGGGTGCCGTTGGCGGTCCAAAATATGATAGCTTGCCGCGCGAGAAACGTCCCGAACAAGGACTGCTTGCGATTCGAAAAGAGCTTAATCTATTTGCTAATCTGCGGCCAGCGATCCTGTATCCAGAATTGGCCAGCGTTTCAACGTTGAAACCGGAGGTTGTCTCGGGACTGGATATCCTGATTGTACGTGAGCTGACAGGCGATATTTATTTTGGTCAGCCGCGCGGTATTGAACAACGCAATGGTCAGCGAGTTGGTTTCAACACTATGATCTATAGCGAAATGGAAATACGCCGGATTGCTCATGTCGCTTTTCAGGCAGCACGTAAACGGAAAGGGCGGTTATGTTCGGTTGATAAAATGAATGTACTGGAGTGCACTCAGTTGTGGCGTGATGTGGTTATTGAAACAGCTAAGGACTATCCGGAGATAAGTCTTTCTCATATGCTGGTAGATAATGCCGCAATGCAACTGGTGCGTGATCCCAAGCAGTTTGATGTGATCGTGACAGGTAATATGTTCGGCGATATTTTATCCGATGAGGCTTCCATGCTGACTGGTTCGATCGGCATGCTGCCTTCTGCATCGTTGGATGAGCAAAATAAAGGATTGTATGAGCCCATTCATGGATCGGCACCGGATATCGCAGGAAAGGATGTGGCTAATCCCTTAGCCACAATACTATCAGTAGCGATGATGTTACGTTACTCCTTTGCTCAGGAAGATGCAGCTTTACGCATTGAGAATGCAGTTAGAAAGGTGTTGGCGCAGGGCTTTCGTACCAGTGATATTTATGAACCTGGTATGAAAAAAGTTGGTACGATAGAAATGGGCGATGCCGTGCTGGCAAATTTATAAACCTGCGATGCTTAGACAGATAGCTCACGATGGCGATTATAAATCTATCTGTCTATTGTTGATTTGGATTTAAGTTTGCAACTTGTAGTTCGATTCTTCGATTACCAGTTAATCGCTAACAATTGCCCGAAATTTAAATAGTCAAGGTTATTCAGCAGAAAGGTTATAGAAAATTAAATGAAGCGAGTAGGATTTGTAGGCTGGCGTGGTATGGTAGGCTCTGTTCTCATGCAGCGTATGCGAGAAGAAGATGATTTTTCATTGGTAGAGCCGGTATTTTTCACAACCTCGCAGAAGGGCGGAAAAGGGCCGGATATCGGTAAAGATGTACCACCTCTTGAGGATGCACGTGATATTGCAGAACTTAAGAAGATGGACATCATCATTTCTTGCCAGGGGGGAGACTATACCAATGAGATTTTTGGTAAGTTACGCGAATCTGGCTGGAAAGGTTATTGGATTGATGCGGCATCGGTCCTCAGAATGAAAGATGATGCTGTCATTATTCTTGATCCTGTCAATATGCCTGTTATCAAGCAAGCCTTGCATGATAGTGTAAAGAATTACATCGGTGGCAACTGTACTGTCAGCCTGATGCTGATGGCGGTAGGGGGGTTGTTTGAGAAGAACATGGTGGAATGGATGAGCGCGATGACCTATCAAGCTGCCTCAGGTGCAGGCGCTCAAAATATGCGGGAGTTGCTCCAGCAGATGGGTGAAACTCACCGAGTGGCAGAGGGTCTGTTAAATGATCCGGCCTCTAGCATCTTGGATATTGACCGTGAAGTTGTAGAGAAATTACGTGACAGAAAATTTCCGATGGAAAATTTCGGTGTACCGCTTGCAGGAAGTCTGATTCCTTGGATTGACAAGGAAGTTGCGCATGGTCAGAGTCGGGAAGAATGGAAAGGTCAGGCCGAGACCAATAAGATCCTGGGGCAGACTGATAAACCTATCCCGGTTGATGGCATTTGTGTGCGTGTTGGCGCGATGCGCTGCCATAGTCAAGCATTGACGATCAAGCTCAAGCAAGATATTCCACTGGATGAAATCGAGGATGTCATTGCCCAGTCAAATGATTGGGTGCGAGTAATCCCTAACGAGCGGGAAAAGACCACAAAAGAGCTGACGCCTGTTGCTGTGAATGGCAAGCTAGATGTACATGTTGGGCGGTTGCGCAAGCTTAATATGGGTGGAGAATATCTTTCTGCATTTACCGTAGGCGATCAGCTACTGTGGGGAGCAGCAGAACCTTTGCGTAGAATGCTGCGGATACTGATCGAGAACTAAAATAACTTTTCCTCAAAATGAAGAGGGCAAGAGGCAATTTCAATTCATTCAATGTAACCAGATCGATTGAATTGACCCATGATATAAAGTGATCCTTTTGGGTCATTAAATTCCGCCTTGGTGTGCATCTCATTCCAAGAAATGTAAGGATATCTCTGTGAATAAGATTTATTTTAGAGCATGTTGGTTAATCATTTGGTTCATGTCTCCCTGGCTGGCTTATGCGGCTGGACTGGGAAAGCTAACCCTAGGCTCGTCTCTGGGGCAACCGCTTAAAGCAGAGGTAGAACTCGTTTCTGTAATAGATGATGAAATCCCGTCTTTGACAGCGCGTGTGGCTTCACCTGAAACTTTTCGTGAGGCAGGTGTAACATATGCACCTTATCTTTCGTCGTTGAATATTTCGGTGGAGAAACGCGTCAATGGTCAGCCTTATATTCAAATTACTTCATCGCAATCGATAGATGATCCATTTGTAAATTTGCTGATAGAGCTGAACTGGTCATCTGGGCGTTTGTTACGCGAGTATACCATTCTACTGGATCTAGCTGAAACACAAACAGCTGAGTCAACTAAGCCGATGATTCCGCCTATGTCGGCTCTATCCCAAACTACTACCTTGGGATCAGGTGAAGCCATTCAATCAAAACAACCACTAGGTGGTACTGATCAGAGATCCGCAGCCAGGGAAGTCACCACCTATGAACATGAGATGGGCATTTATGGTCCCGTTGGGCGAGGCGAAACGTTGATTAAAATTGCCAAGCAGATTGTACCGGAGGGGGGGGATCTCAATCAAATGCTGGTTGCGCTCTATCAAGCAAATCAAAATGCTTTTTTTGACAAAAACATGAATTTGTTGAAAATGGGAGTAATGCTGCGCATTCCTGATCAGAATGAGATTTCAGCTATCAGTCAAGCAGAAGTAAACCGTGAAATGAAAGCGCAAAGTGCAAACTGGCATGCTTATCGTCAAAGAATAGCCAGTGTGGCCATGGATTCCGCACCTAAAGCAGAATCGAAGCAATCTGCAGTCGGAAGAATATCGACGACAATTACCGATCAGGGTGCTGCAGCAAAAAATGAATCGCCTGAGGAAGTATTAATCGTTTCAAAAGGTGAGCAGTTTACGGGTGTTCAGGCTAATGAAAGTTCTGAAGGAGAAAGGACTGATTCCCAAGACTATGTGCGAATGATGGAGGAAAATGCCATCGCTAAGGATCGTGCGCTGAAAGAAGCGAATGAGCGGGTTGCTTTATTGGAGCAAAATGTTGAAAGATTGCAGCGCCTGCTTGAGATTAAGGGTGCAGGTATGGCGGAAATTCAAAGCCAGGCAGAGCAGTCGCTTGCACAAGCGGATGCAGCGATAACACCAGCATCACCAACGCCGGCTGAAACGGGGGCAGCTACAGGAGATTTAAGAGATCTAGCCTCATTACTTGCACTGGATCATGCCAAGTCTCCTGAAACGATTGCCTCATCCCCGTCTATTATGCCAGAACAGACTGCAAAACAAAGCCAATTACCCGATTCTTTTGCGATGAAAGAGATATCGGATCAAATTATGGGTTTTGTCACAGATAATATGGAATTAGTGGGAGGAGGGCTTGCGGCCTTGCTTACGGCTTGGCTAGGGATATCCATTCTTCGCCGCAAAAGAGAGAGTAGTGACGAAATGGATGATGCGTTTGAGTATGCTGAACAAATTGCGAAAGACGATGTGACTGCATCACATATGACTAAATTAGCATCTGCAGTTCCCATGGGGTTAGACACTGCACGGGATGAGAAAGAAAGCTTACTATTTAAATCTTCTGAAAACTCTAAATCTGGTGTTGCAGATCTCAATAATAGTCTTTCTGACGCTGCTGCCGGGTTCTTTTTTGGCAAAAAAACAAGTGAAAACCTTGCCAATGAGCGAGAAGTCGATATAGAGCATAGTCGTGTCGGAATTGGCTCTAGCCAGACGGAGATCGCTTCTGCTGAGTTTGTTCATCAAAATAAATTTGAGATGAAAAATATTGGCAATGATTTTTTATCGACTGCCGCAGTCGATCGGTTGCAAGATTCAAATGTATCCGGAATGTCGGTAACAAAAGGGGAGCCTAAATCTGATCCCGGATTTGCCATGAAACTTGAGGCTGAGCAAACCAATAAGGAAATTTCTTCTACTGAAGAAAGAGGGGTGGCATTCAGTATAGATTTTCCTGATGAGATAAAACAGTCCTTCGAATCAGTGGCATTGTTAGATGAAGAGGAATCTTTATCGACACAAGATGATAATCGGTTGACCAGATTCAATCTAGCTGATATCAAACTGGATTTAGATGATGAACTGGAAAAGACAAGTAACGATACCGATCATGCTAAAGATAGCAATACAGTATGGAATGAAGTTGCTGTGAAAATTGACTTGGCCAAGGCCTACCTGGAAATGGATGACAAAGTGGGTGCCAGAGAGATGTTAGAAGAAGTCATGAGAGAGGGGGATGAGAAGCAGCAAACTACTGCAAGAACAATGTTAGAAGACTTGATGTAGTTGTTTAGTAAAATTCCGAAGTAACTTTTAGTCATACTCAGCAGCAGACCAGCGTAGCGATGGTCATATTTTTGTGAGAATAGCCTTAGTTTTAGAATATAACGGTGAGCGATATCATGGCTGGCAAAGTCAACCTGCTTGCATCTCGATTCAAAGTGAGCTGGAGACAGCATTATCCAGAATTGCTTGTCATAAAGTAGAAGTTGTTGCGGCTGGCCGGACAGACGCGGGCGTTCATGCGTTATATCAAGTGATTCATTTTGAAACGTCAACACAGCGGCCTCTGAGTGCATGGGTACGAGGAGCTAATGCGTTACTATCTAATGATATCGCCGTCTTGTGGGCATCAGAAATGGATGAAGCATTTCATGCGCGTTTTTGTGCTATCGAGCGGCGTTATCTTTATTACTTATTGAATCATCCCGTTCGTCCTAGCATACATCAAGGGAAAGTAGGATGGTTTTATAGACCGCTGTCTCTTGAGAAAATGCAGCAGGCTGCAGGCATGTTGCTGGGTGAGCATGATTTTAGCGCTTTCCGCACAGCCGAGTGTCAAGCGAGGAATCCGGTACGAAACATAACTATGCTAGAGGTCACGCAATATGGCCAGCTTTTCTTGTTCGAATTTCGTGCTAATAGTTTTTTACATCATATGGTACGTAATATTGTCGGCAGTCTTGTTTATATTGGTCAAGGTAAATATCCTCCTGGATGGATGCGGATGTTACTGCAAAGCCGTGATCGGACACTTGCCGCGCCAACATTTTCTCCTTATGGGTTGTACCTGGCGGGGATTACTTATGAAGCAAAATGGAATTTGCCTGCCTTTAATCAATTTTTCCCTGCAGCTATGATATTGGGTGTTAATAGACCTGGTAAAAATGTAACATTGGGCAAAGATCAAGAAGAATAAATTCATGCAGATAGGGGAGGAGGGATTATGACTATTGATATGCTTAGGATGGAGTGAATGTTTCATGCCAGTTCGGGTAAAGGTTTGTGGTATAACGCGAGTTGAAGATGCGCTGGCAGCAGTGCAGCATGGCGCAGATGCTATTGGATTTGTATTTTGGCAGGAAAGTGCGCGTTTTGTTTCGCCCATGCAAGCGCGTGAAATTGCATTGCGCTTACCACCTTTTGTGAGTGTAGTGGGTGTTTATGTTGATCCTTTTCCAGAATGGGTTGAAGAAACGTCTGTTATTGCTGGTCTGAGTTTGCTGCAGTTTCATGGGCAGGAATCACCTGAATTTTGCAACCAATTTATATTGCCCTATATTAAAGCTTTGCGTGTCAGAGAAGGGATGGATTTGTTACAATATGGGGAACTTTACCAAAATGCTAAAGGATTATTATTAGATACTTATACGGCAGGGATGCCAGGTGGCACTGGTCAGGTATTTGACTGGAGCATGGTTCCGCTAGATTTTCCTTCGCCACTGATACTTTCAGGAGGTCTTCATCCTGATAATGTAGCGAATGCAATTAGGCAAGTGCGGCCATGGGCCGTGGATGTGTCTAGTGGCGTAGAAATCACAAAGGGAATTAAGGACGTGAACAAAATTTCTGCTTTTATGCAAGGAGTCAAGAATTGTGAAGATTTATGATCTTCCTGACAAGCAAGGGCATTTTGGCCCATATGGTGGAACGTTTGTAGCAGAGACACTGATCGCAGCACTTGATGAATTGCTTGCTCAGTATCAGCATTTTCGGGATGACGCTGATTTCCAGGCAGAATTTAATCATGAGCTCAGGCATTACGTAGGTCGGCCTACACCAATTTATCACGCCAGACGTTGGTCAGCACATCTTGGTGGAGCCCAAATATTGCTCAAGCGAGAAGACCTGAATCACACAGGGGCGCATAAAATCAACAATACCATAGGGCAAGCATTGCTGGCAAAACGCATGGGTAAAACGCGCGTGATTGCTGAGACAGGTGCGGGTCAGCATGGCGTTGCAAGTGCAACCGTGGCTGCGCGCTATGGCATGGAATGCGTCGTTTATATGGGTTCGGAAGATGTGAAGCGTCAAGCAACCAACGTTTATCGAATGAAGTTGCTTGGCGCTACAGTGATACCGGTTGAATCTGGATCACGCACACTAAAGGATGCATTGAACGAAGCGATGCGGGATTGGGTGACCAATGTTGAAAATACTTATTACATTATTGGTACAGTTGCCGGTCCGCATCCTTATCCAATGATGGTACGGGATTTTCAAGCTGTCATCGGGCGTGAAGCTAGAGTGCAAATGGAAGAAGAATATGGGCGCCAACCCGACGCATTGATTGCTTGTGTGGGAGGCGGTTCAAATGCTATTGGCTTGTTTTATCCTTATATAGAGGATAACGAGATTCGCATGATTGGTGCAGAAGCTGCAGGTAAGGGAATCAATACCCATCAGCACGCTGCTACTTTAGTGACGGGCAGGCCAGGAGTTCTGCACGGTAACCGTACTTATCTGATTCAGGATGATAATGGTCAGATTATCGAAACACACTCTATTTCAGCGGGATTGGATTATCCCGGCGTGGGGCCAGAGCATGCGTGGCTTAAAGATTGCGGTCGTGCTGAGTATGTGGCAGTGACAGATGATGAGGCTTTGTCAGCATTTCATGCCTTATGCCGATTTGAAGGCATCATCCCGGCGCTTGAATCTAGTCATGCTCTGGCATATGCAGCTAAAATTGCGCCTTCACTTGGCAAAGACAAATTGCTGCTGGTCAATTTGTCGGGACGAGGTGATAAAGATATGGTTACCGTAGCACAACAGTCCGGGATAGAATTTTGATTTAAATCTTTGTTAGTGAAGATTCATCCATGACAATTATTCCTGAAGCCAGAAGCAATTCTAGTTTTGCGTTCACTAAATGATGCTTATTTAAAAAGATGAATCGTATTACATCGACTTTTTCAACCCTCAAAGCCCAGAATAAAAAAGCGCTAATTCCATTTATTACTGCCGGCGATCCAGAGCCGGTAATGACAGTTGCCTTGATGCATGAACTAGTGAAAGCAGGGGCCGATATTATTGAGTTAGGGGTGCCGTTCTCAGATCCTATGGCAGATGGTCCGACCATTCAGCGTTCATCAGAAAGAGCGTTGCAGCACCACATTGGCTTAAAAGATGTATTGAACATGGTAGTGGAATTCAGAAAAACTGATACCGTTACGCCGGTAATACTGATGGGGTATGCGAATCCAGTCGAAGCAATGGGGTGTGACAATTTTGCCGTGGCAGCAAAGGAAGCCGGGGTGGATGGTGTACTTGTTGTTGATTATCCGCCGGAGGAATGTGAGGAATGGGCGCAGCAACTCAAAAATCAAGAGATTGATCCCATTTTTTTATTGTCACCGACTACACCTAAAGCGCGCGTGGAGAAAGTAGCAAAACTGGCAAAAGGTTATGTTTACTATGTGTCATTAAAGGGTGTTACGGGGGCTTCACATCTTGACTTAAGTGATGTATGCAATAAGCTGGCAGAGGTGCGCACATGCATCTCTATTCCCATTGGAGTTGGTTTCGGGATACGTGATAGAGCTGCAGCCAAGGCAGTGGCAGAACTGGCTGATGCAGTAGTGGTGGGCAGCCGCATTATCGAAGAAATTGAAAATTCTACCCGCGCCACTTTGCTGGACAATGTCAGTAACTTGGCGAAATCCCTGCGTGCTGCGCTTGATGAAGTCAACGGTACAATCGCGAAATCCGAGTGTTAGAAAGCTATGAGCTGGTTTCAACGTATTATCCCGCCTAAAATCAAGCGTAAAGAAAATGGCGAAAAGAAGGCGGTGCCGGAAGGATTATGGAGTAAGTGCGCCTGTTGTGAAGCGGTGCTGTATTACACCGATTTGGTTAAGAATCTAGGCGTATGTCCCAAGTGCGCTTATCACAATCGTATTTCTGCCAGAAAGCGAATTGATATATTACTAGATCCGGAAGGACGTAAAGAGGTCGGCGCAGAAGTCGCACCTCAAGATCCACTCAAATTTAAAGATAGTAAGCGTTATACTGACCGCTTAATACAGGCCAATGCAAGTACGAATGAGGAGGATGCCCTGGTAGTCATACAGGGTAAAATCAATGCGTTACCTGTCGTGGTGGCAGTCTTCGAGTTTGGTTTCATGGGGGGATCCATGGGATCCGTCGTGGGAGAGCGTTTTGTCCGAGCAGTACAAGTATGTATCGAGCAACATTTGCCTTTTGTATGTTTTGCAGCGAGTGGGGGGGCGCGCATGCAAGAGGGATTGTTCTCGCTAATGCAGATGGCAAAAACATCGGCAGCGCTTACGCACATGAGCAAAGAGAAATTACCCTTTATTTCAGTGCTGACCGATCCGACCATGGGTGGGGTATCAGCCAGTTTTGCCTTTATTGGAGATATTGTTATTGCCGAACCGGGGGCATTGATTGGTTTTGCTGGGCCGCGTGTAATTGAGCAAACAGTGCGGCAGACACTACCGAATGGATTCCAGCGAGCCGAATTTCTATTAGAGCATGGTGCAATAGACTTGATTGTCGATCGTAGGGAAATGCGCGAAAAGCTAGTTAATTTATGCACGTTATTGATGCGTATACCGGTTGCAGCACATCAGCAGGTGGCCACTTCTTCGCCTGATTAAGGAAAGGTGTTAATAAGCAATGATATTAACGACAGATCGGGTTGGCAGGATAACCTACTAGCTATTCAAGAATCTTTGCTTCACTGAGATACCGCAATGGCGGAAGAAATTGCAAAACCCACTTCGTTAGGTGATTGGTTGCTGTACCTAGAGCAACTTCATCCCCAAACCATCGATATGGGATTGGTCCGGGTGCGGCAAGTAAAAGAGGCAGTGGATCTTACTCCTGTATTTCCACTTATTGTGGTCGGTGGTACTAATGGGAAAGGCTCAACCTGCGCCATGCTTGAAGCAATCCTGAGTTGTGCTGGCTACCGCGTGGGATGTTATACCTCGCCGCATCTGCTGAAATATAATGAGCGCGTTCGTATCGAACAAAAGGCTGTCGCCGATGAGGCGCTTTGTTGCGCATTTGAGGTCATAGAATCTGCCAGACTTCGTTGTAACACCTCTTTGACTTATTTTGAGTTTGGGACTCTAGCAGCAATGTATTTGTTTGTTCAATCCAGCGTGGATATTGCCATTCTGGAAGTTGGGTTGGGCGGACGTTTGGATGCGGTCAATGTATTTGATGCAGACTGCGCTATATTGACCAATATTGATTTGGATCATATGGATTATCTCGGTGCTACACGGGAAGAAATCGGCATTGAGAAGATAGGGATTTTCAGAAAGAATAAAATTGCTATCTGTGGTGAGTCGGATCTTCCCGAGGTCGTATGCAAGCAGATAAATACAATAGGTGCAAAATTTTTTAGGATAGGTGATGATTTTAGTTATGAGGCCAGCAATATTCAGTGGAACTACAAGGGGCCAGTAGGTAGCTATTCTTCCTTACCTTATCCAGCTTTACGTGGAGTTTATCAATTAAAAAATGCCAGTCTCTGTTTAACTGCATTGGATGTACTCAAAGATAAGCTGCCTGTTACTGCAAATGATGTGCGGCGAGGTCTGTTGGAAATATCCTTGCCTGGCAGATTCCAGCTTTTACCAGGGAAACCAACAACAATTCTAGATGTTGCGCATAATCCTGCAGCTGCGCAGGTATTGGCTGATAATCTTGGCGCTTTAGGTTTTCATCAGTATACTTATGGAGTGATTGGTATGTTGAAGGATAAGGATATCACCTCCGTCGTGCTGGCTTTGAAACAATGCGTGGATAGTTGGTTGGTCGCCAGCACTCATACAGACCGTGGTGCTTCAGCTGATGAAATCATTCAAGCGCTAAAAAAAATCGGAATAACAAATAAAGACAAGATTCGTGTTTTTCCAGATGCTAAAGCAGCCTATGCATTTGCTCGTAAGCATGCGGCTGAAAATGATAGAATATGCGTATTTGGCTCGTTTTATACAGTGAGTGCTGTATTAGCGGTATTACAGAAAAACTAAGTTATAAATGATCAAAAGGTAATTCAAATGGTCAGAAATATTAGTGAAGAAGAAGCATTACTGAGAAAACGTGCGCGCAGACGTTTAGTAGGGGCGGTTACGCTGGTGATCCTATCGGTTGTATTTTTACCAATGATCCTGGACAGTGAACCAAAACAAGAGCAACAAGAAATTGATATTCTTATTCCGTCTGAGGATTTGACAAGTGAGACCTCTCCCTGGATGATGCCTGGTGAGTCTCTTGATCGTGATATCAATGCCGGTGCGGAATCTGAAGAACCATTGCCATTCAGCACGTCAGAATTTTCACAAGCAGATGATTGGCCGGTTGAAGCATATAGTGCCTCACGTGTTCCCATTCCTTCTTCCAAACCGCACTATAGCAAGCCTACAATTCAAGTTGCCAAAATTGATCCTCCAAAAGTTGAAGCTGCAAAGAAATCTGATCCTCCAAAAGTTGAGTCTGCAAAAAAAACCGATTCTCCCAAAGCCGAGGGGGCATTTGTAATTCAGCTGGGTGCATTTGCTGATGCAGCCAAAGCAAAACAGCAGCAACAAAATCTTGCAGCGAGTGGCGTTGATGCTTATATTGAAACAATTAAAGTTGGTGGTAATGAAATGGTTCGCGTGCGTGTTGGTCCCTTCCCAACACGGAAAGCAGCAGAAGAGGGATATGAGAAACTAAAGAAAATGGGACTGAGCGGTGTTGTAACAAGTAGATAATGTGAGCTTACTCATCTTATCGTTAAGTGATAGCAAATGACTATTTTTGATTATATCGTTCTGGCTATAGTTTTCGCTTCCATTGTTCTTGGCATAACTCGTGGCGTAGTTCGTGAAGTCGTATCATTACTTGGCTGGATTGTTGCTTTCTTTGTGGCAAGTCACTATGCAGTAAATTTTGAGCCACTCTTACCACGGACCATTGAAGACCAATCCATACGTATGTTGATTGTGTTTATGATGACATTTTTTGTGACCTTAGTCGTAGCTATGGTGGGATCGATGCTATTGTCTAAATTAGTTAGAAGTGTTGGACTTGGTCTTATCGACAGAATGCTGGGAGTTATATTTGGTTTTGCGCGTGGCTTATTAATTGTGTTATTTATGGTATTGGCTGCTGGATTTACTGTCTTGCCAAAACAACCTTTCTGGCAACAGGCATTATTGAGGGAGCCGCTTGAAATGATCGCAGCACAGGCGATTCCATGGTTGCCGCAGGGGCTCAAGGAACATATTAGCTTCAGTAAGTGACTGGCGTCTTTTATACTGGGATTGGTTAATTAAACACGCTGGTCATATAAAATAATTTAGCATCCATTTGGATATCTTTCAGATTTATTATGCAAGTGTTTATTTATCTTCTCTGTAACCTAAGCTTATTCCGGGGGTAATTATGTGTGGAATTCTCGGTGTAGTTGCTCAATCGTCTGCCAATCAGTTACTTTATGATGGTTTGTTAATGTTACAGCATCGTGGACAGGATGCGGCTGGTATTGTTACAGCTCAGGAAAATACGTTCCATATGCATAAGGGATTAGGTATGGTCAGGGATGTTTTTCGTACCCGTAACATGCGTGCTCTGCCAGGTAATATGGGAATAGGCCATGTGCGTTATCCTACGGCTGGTTCTGCAGAATCTCCAGCTGAGGCCCAGCCGTTCTATGTCAATTCCCCCTTTGGGATTGTGTTGGGACACAACGGCAATTTGACTAATGCAGATGAGCTTAACAAAGAATTGTTTGAGTCTGATCGGCGTCATGTCAATACTCATTCTGATTCAGAAGTATTATTAAATGTGTTGGCGCATGAATTACAGGAATGTGCAACGAGTTATCAGTTGGATCCTGCAACAATTTTTACTGCAGTTTCTGGAGTACATCAACGCTGCCAGGGTGCCTATTCAGTGATAGCAATGATTGCTGGCCATGGTTTGCTGGCTTTTCGCGATCCTTATGGCATTCGTCCTTTAGTTTTTGGTGCAGCGGAAACAGATCATGGAACTGAATATATGGTTGCATCGGAGAGCGTGGCGCTTGACACGCTGGGGTTTAAATTGATTCGTGATGTCGCGCCAGGTGAGGCAATTTTCATTGATGATAAAGGTCATTTTTATAGCCAGCAGTGTGCAGCCAATTCTAGTTTGAATCCATGTATTTTTGAGTATGTTTATCTGGCACGCCCAGATTCGATCATAGATGGTATTTCCGTTTATGAAAGCCGGCTCAATATGGGAAGTAGTTTGGCTGATAAAATAAATAAATCAATGCAGCAACTTGATATCGATGTGGTGATCCCAATTCCGGAATCAAGTCGCCCAAGCGCTTTACAATTGGCCAACCGTCTTGGGATTGATTTTCGTGAAGGATTTGTCAAAAACCGCTATATTGGCAGAACGTTTATTATGCCTGGCCAGCAGCATCGGCATAGATCAGTACGGCAGAAGCTCAATGCAATCAGTATGGAGTTCCGAGGTAAGAATGTATTGCTAGTGGACGATTCAATCGTTAGAGGAACGACCAGTCGAGAGATCGTGCAAATGGCGCAAGAAGCGGGAGCACGTAAGATATATTTTGCATCAGCGGCACCGCCTGTCCGCTTTCCTAATGTTTATGGGATTGATATGCCGACTCGTCAGGAACTGATTGCAACTGATCGTAGTGATGACGAAATTTGTCATGAGATCGGCGCAGACGGTCTTATTTATCAAGATCTTGAATCTCTCAAGAATGCAATATCATCGATAGGTGCACAAGTTAAGAATTTTGAAACCTCTTGCTTTGATGGGAATTATATAACCAAGGATGTTACTCAGGAATATTTAGCCAGAATTGAATCACAGCGTAATTCAGGTAAAAAATTACCGCGTTCTGGTAAACTCAGTACTCAACTTGATCTGAGTCTGGCATTGGCAAATTAATAGAAGACAAGTTCAGTTTGGGCGAAGTAGTATTGTATTGGTTTCCAGGAACAGTTAGGCAGGCTTAATTTAGAGGAAAGTCAATATGTCGGATGATTTTGAGCCAGAGACATTAGCGCTCCATACGGGCATTCATCGTAGTCAATTCAATGAACATTCTGAGGCGATGTATCTTACCTCAAGCTTTGTCTTTGAGAGTGCTGCTCAGGCAGCTGCCCGTTTCTCAGGGGAAGAGTCCGGCAATATTTATTCTCGTTTTACAAATCCCACTGTGACGGCTATGCAAGAACGGCTCGCCGTGCTGGAGGGGGCAGAAGCATGTGTGGCAACCTCTTCCGGTATGTCAGCGATACTTGCTTGTGTAATGGGATTACTTTCAGCAGGAGATCATATTATTGCCTCCCGTAGCCTATTTGGAGCAACAGTCAGTCTCTTCACGAATATTCTCAGTCGTTTCAATATTGAAACGACTTTCGTATCTGCTACTGAGATTAATCAATGGCGCTCAGCAATCAAGGCTAATACAAAGCTGTTATTTCTGGAAACACCTTCAAATCCGTTGACTGAGATTTCCGATATCCCAGCGCTAGCAGCAATTGCCAAGCAAGCGAATGCATGGCTGGTGGTGGATAATTGTTTTTGTACGCCTATCTTACAAAAACCTTTAGAGCTGGGCGCTGATCTAGTGATCCATTCTGCAACCAAGTATCTGGATGGACAAGGGAGAGTGCTTGGTGGGGCAGTATTGGGTAAACGTGATTTACTAATGGATGGTGGTATTTTTTCTTTTTTGCGTACGGCGGGCCCTACCTTGAGCGCATTCAATGCTTGGATCATTCTGAAGGGACTGGAAACGCTTAAAATCAGGATGGATGCGCATTCTGCACATGCCTTGGAAGTCGCGCGCTGGTTGGAGGCGCAACCAAGTGTTGCGCGTGTTTTTTATCCGGGCTTAACGTCCCACCCGCAATATGAGCTAGCCAAACATCAGCAAAAAACGGGCGGAGGTATCGTGACTTTTGAAGTAAAAGGCGGCAAAGAAGCAGCCTGGCGTGTGGTGGATAATACTCGGATGATTTCAATCACGGCTAATCTTGGTGACGCAAAGAGTACAATCACTCATCCAGCTACCACTACTCATGGCCGGATTAGTCAAGAAGCGCGTGATGCTGCCGGGATTAGTGATGGCTTGCTGCGTATCGCAATAGGTCTCGAATCCCCGCAGGATATTAAAGCAGATTTGGCGCGGGGATTGTTGCCATAATTGGGCTGCTTTAGCAGTTCTCTGCTTTAGTGATCACGACATCTTCTAATGGTACATCTTGGTGTCCGGCATAATTACCTGTTTTTACTTTTTTGATTTTATCAACCACATCTTGTCCTTCTGCTACTTTACCAAAGACGCAGTAACCAAACCCTTGAGAGGTAGGGGCAGTATAGTTGAGGAAATTATTATCTTTAACATTAATAAAAAACTGTGAAGTTGCTGAATTTACATCGGCTGTTCTCGCCATGGCAACGGTATAGGTATCATTTTTAAGACCATTGGCTGCTTCATTCTTGATAGGGGCAAGAGTCTCTTTCTGTTTCATGCCAGGTTCATAGCCGCCGCCTTGAATCATAAATCCATCTATAACGCGATGAAACAAGGTATTGTCATAGTGTCCACTATTAACGTAGTTCAGAAAATTCTGTGCTGTGAGTGGCGCCTTATCCTGATCTAGCTCGATTGCGATGACACCATAATTAGTATGTAGCTTTATCATGTTTATTCCTAAGTTAATGATCAGAGGGAGAGGTGAGCAGTTTGATAGATTCAATTACGATCATATCTTTTGGTACGTCACTAGCGAACATTCCTTTTGCTCCTGTGGGTGCTGCCGCTATTTTATTGACGACATCCATGCCCTTAATAACCTTGCCGAATACCGTATAGCCGTAACCACGGACAGTCGGGGCAGTATGATTGAGAAATGAATTATTCGCAACATTAATAAAGAATTGTGCTGTTGCAGAGTGTGGATCACTGGTTCTTGCCATGGCTATTGTGCCTATCTCGTTGCTTAGACCGTTAGCAGCTTCATTCTCGATAGGTTGCTTCGTCATCTTTTGGACGAGTGACTGATCAAATCCCCCTCCTTGAATCATAAAGTTTGCGATCACACGATGAAATATTGTGCCGTCATAAAAGCTTTCATTGACATAACTTAAGAAATTCTCAACTGTTTTGGGTGCTTTATCAGTATAGAGTTCTAACGTGATCGCTCCAAGATTGGTATTGATCTTGACTTTTGGTTGAGTAGCAGCACAAAGGGTGGAGCTGATCATTAGTAAGATGACTGAGAGAATTCGAATCATGGTAATTCCTATTGAATGAGTAAGAGAGCGTATCAAAAAGTAACCGCTTCCTTATGTTACAATCCCCCGGCTTTGCTATGAGGTAAGATGGAATGATGGAATTTTATCTAGGGATAAAATTCCATCATTGGCACATTTTACCAAGAAGATCATTTCTCTCACAATCATTCATTTGCTGTGATGCTTAAAATTTATAACACTCTGATCCGAAAAAAACAGAATTTTATTCCCTTAATACCTGGCGAAGTCAGAATGTATGTATGCGGTATGACCGTCTATGATTTCTGTCATCTGGGTCATGCCCGTGTTCTGGTGGTGTTCGATACAGTTGTGCGCTGGCTGAAAGAACTTGGCTTTAAAGTGACTTATGTCCGTAATATTACCGATATAGATGATAAAATCATTAAGCGTGCGCAGGAAAATGGCGAGTCCATCGATGCTTTGACCAAACGATTTATCGAGGCGATGCATCAAGATGCTGCGATGCTGGGGGCGACTCAACCGACCCATGAGCCACGCGCTACCCAGTGTGTTGACAACATGATTGCCATGATTCATACCCTTGTTCAAAAAGGATTTGCATACGTTGCAGCTAATGGTGATGTATTTTATGCTGTTCATCGATTCCCTGATTATGGCAAACTCTCAGGGAAATCACTCGAAGATCTGCGTGCAGGTGAGCGGGTAGAGATCGATCTCAATAAAAGGGATCCATTAGATTTCGTATTATGGAAATCTGCCAAGCCAGCTGAGCCATGCTGGGATTCACCCTGGGGAAAAGGGCGGCCAGGTTGGCACATAGAATGTTCAGCAATGAGTGAGCGCTATCTGGGCGAACATTTTGATATTCATGGCGGTGGTCAGGATCTGCAATTTCCTCATCATGAGAATGAAATCGCGCAAAGCGAGGGTGCCCATGATCATCCCTATGTTAATTATTGGATGCATAATGGCTTTGTGCGTGTTGATAACGAAAAAATGTCCAAATCATTGGGTAATTTTTTCACGGTACGGGAAGTTCTAACACGCTATCAAGCAGAGGTCGTACGTTTTTTTATTTTGCGTGCGCATTATCGTAGTCCATTGAATTATTCAGATGAGCATCTCAATGATGCCAGGAATGCGCTCGATCGACTTTATATTGCCTTAAAAGAATATGAGATTCCAACAGCCGCAATCGACTGGAAGGATCCTTATGCAGAACGTTTTATGGCTGCAATGAACGATGATTTCAATACACCCGAGGCCATCGCTGTCCTATTCGATCTCGCAGCAGAGCTTAATAGAACGGGGAATGCTCAGCTTGCAGCATCGCTTAAAGTATTGGGTGGGATATTGGGATTATTGCAGCAAAATCCGCAGACATATCTGCAATATAATTTTTCAACGGAAAGAAGTCTGTTTTCGCAAGAAGAGATCGAGCGCATGATTCAGCAGCGGTTGGAAGCGCGAAAAAAACGGGATTTTGCTCGGGCTGATATGATTCGTAAACAACTGGCAGAAGCAGGTATTATTCTGGAGGACGGGGCGCAGGGCACCACCTGGCGGCGTCAGTGATACTTTTTTACCGACAGTAACGGGATTTTAGTGCCACAAATGCTACAGAAAAAAGAATGGCTACTTAACGCTCAGCGCGTGATAATTTTGTGAGTGTACCTACACTGGGCGTTATCGCCATATATCCATCTGTTCAGTAAATGGCGGGCCGAGTAAATAATTTCTGATGCAGTCATTCCTATCGGCCCATGCAGCGTTGCAAGTAAAGTATCTGCTGCTGCGCCATGTAGATAGACTGCCAGTAGCAATGCATTTTCTGAAGATAGCCCCTGGGCAAGTAAAGCGCCTATCATGCCGGACAGTACATCGCCCGTTCCCGCGCTGCTCAGACCTGGATTGCCACTGGTATTGAAGTAGCAATAACCGTTTGGCAGCATACAAATGCTGCCCGCTCCTTTTAGCACAAATGAGCAATGGAAATGCTTGGCTAAATTCTTCGCTGCCTGCAAGCGATTATTCTGAACAGCGGCAATATCGGTATTGAGCAGTCGAGCTGCTTCAGCTGCATGAGGAGTGAGAATAGACGGCGCTTTGCGTATGCGTAACGCACTGGCCAGCTCAGAATGACAGGCAATGAGATTAAGTGCATCTGCGTCCAAAACCAGTGGTAAGGATGTTTGCAGCGCCTTCTCCAAGCAAAGACAGGCAGTGATTTCCTTTCCCAGTCCAGGGCCTATGATCAAGCAACTGAGGTGATTGAATTCAAATAACTCGTCAGCTGAACGCAACATAAGCTCGGGTTGGGTGGGGTCAATGCGAGGAGGTGGATTGACAATCAAGCCAAGGTATACGCGTCCTGCCCCTAGTTTAAGTGCAGCCGAGCCTGCCAGTAACGCTGCACCCACCATGCCTGACGATCCACCGATAATACCAACACTGCCAAAAACCCCTTTATGACTGTTAGTCGGGCGAGGTGGCGGTAGGAGTTCTTTTATTATGACTTGATCAAGTAGCCACGAGTGCGGGCTTTTCATGGCAGTTGCCACGAGGTCCAGGCCGCATAGGACGATTTCCCCGCAATATTCGCCGCCCTCATGAGTTAGCAGACCCGGTTTCAGTCCAATGAAAGTAGCTGTGATTGCTGCTTTGATGGCGGTATGGGGAGCAACACCACTATCCGCGCCAAGACCGCTTGGAATATCGAGCGCGAGTACCGGTAAATTCATGCTATTGATGGTTTCGATCAGACGCTGGTATTTCTCATCCAATGGATGTTTGGCATAGTTGAGACCAATACCGAATAAGCCATCGATGACGGCATGCCATTGCTCCGCAGATGGAATTGCGCTGTGCAGTTCACCTCCTGCCTTTAGCCAGTTTTCCAGGGCATGTTTAGCGTCTTGTGATAACCTGGAAGATATTCCAGTAAAGACCGTTGTCACCTGAAAGCCCCAGGCATGCAGGTGGCGTGCTGCAACAAAGGCATCTCCCCCGTTATTACCCGGTCCGGCCAGCACCAGTACCTTATTTTTACCGTTGCTAAGCAACTTATCTTTGGCAATATGTGCAGCTGCCAAGCCAGCTTTCTCCATCAGGCAAGGTGAATCAGGTAGGGCGGCGGCGAGCTGCTCGATTTCGCGGATTTCAGTGGTGGAATAGACAGGTATCGGGTTATTCATCTGATTGTGCGTCTTCTCGTGTAAAATTGTTACTCTCAATTCAACTGATTATTTTTTTGATGCTCCAATTTCGAGGCCATAAGGCACTATCCCAATTTCGGTTACAAAAATTATCTGATCTGATCAAAGCCATCGTACCGCAATTTTCGGCTATTGACGCCGAATACTGGTATTTTTGTGAAACTAGTCGCACTTTGAATCAGGATCAATTAAATATTCTGCAGAAATTACTTGGCATTGAGTCAGTTCGTCAATCGTATGTGCCAACGGGTGAGTTTTTGCTGGTGTTACCGCGCCCTGGTACTATTTCGCCGTGGTCATCTAAAGCAACGGACATTGCGCACCATTGCGGACTTAATGTAACTGAAAGAATAGAGCGCGGTATTGCATTCTATATTCAACATGAAGCGGTGCTTTCTGATGAGAACCGATGTGCAATCGAAGCAATTATCCATGATCGCATGACTGAAGCGGTTTTTCATTCATTTTCTGATGCAGCCGTGTTATTTCATCACTTTGCACCAGCAACCCTTAAAGAAGTAGATATCCTGCAAGGAGGGATTGAAATTTTAAGCAAGGCAAATCAAGCAATGGGGCTGGCCTTGTCTTCTGATGAGATTGACTATCTCATGAATTATTTTCTTGAAATTAAGCGGAATCCTACTGATGTTGAATTGATGATGTTTGCTCAGGCCAATTCAGAACATTGCCGCCATAAGATTTTTAATGCAGACTGGGTTATCGATGGCGAGCAAAAGCATCAATCCCTGTTTGCAATGATACGTCATACGCACCAACAGCATCCGCACGGTACGATTGTGGCGTATGCGGATAATGCTGCCATTATCGAAGGAGCAACGATCAACCGATTCTATCCCGGAGAGCATCACACCTATGGTTACGCGCTAGAGTCTACGCATCTGCTCATGAAGGTGGAAACCCATAATCATCCCACTGCCATTTCTCCTTTTCCGGGAGCCGCAACAGGGGTAGGAGGAGAAATACGCGATGAGGGAGCAACTGGGCGGGGCGCCAAACCGAAAGCTGGTTTGGCTGGATTTTCTGTATCCAATCTGCGTATACCAGATTTCATTCAACCCTGGGAAATAGAGCAAGGGTGTGAGCAGGGTAGCTATGGCAAGCCAGCACGCATTGCATCAGCCCTCGAAATCATGCTGACCGGGCCGATCGGTGGTGCCGCATTTAATAATGAATTTGGCAGACCAAATCTCGCAGGTTACTTCCGTACATTTGAAGCACAGGTTGCCGGGGAGATGCGAGGTTATCACAAACCCATCATGCTGGCGGGAGGAATTGGGCAGATTTCTGGTTTGCATACTGCAAAGCAGACTTTCTCAGCGGATGTGTTGCTGATTCAACTGGGTGGGCCGGGTATGCTGATCGGATTGGGCGGGGGAGCGGCTTCCAGCATGGATACGGGCACTAACATGGAAGATCTTGACTTTGATTCGGTACAGCGCGGTAATGCGGAAATGCAGCGCCGTGCGCAGGAAGTGATCGATCGCTGCTGGCAGCTGGAGCGGAGCGGACAGTCCAATCCGATACTTTCCATCCATGATGTCGGCGCAGGCGGATTGTCCAATGCGCTACCAGAACTTGTGCATGGGGCAGGATGCGGCGGACGCTTTGATTTGCGTGCGATTCCTTCGGAAGAATCAAGTATGTCACCGATGCAGATCTGGTGTAATGAGGCGCAGGAGCGCTATGTACTCGCCATTCGACGTGAATCACTGGCTTTGTTTCAGACAATTTGTGAGCGGGAGCGATGTCCTTATGCCGTAGTGGGCGAAACGATTGTTCAGCAACAGCTTATTGTATCTGATGAAAAATCAAACAAGCTGCCGATAGATATGCCGCTTGCGATATTATTGGGTAAGCCGCCCAAGATGACGCGCAGGGTAGCGTATATTCCCAGGACGCTTGTCCCAGTTGATCTGACAGGATTGCATTTACAGGAAGCTGCTTACCGGATTCTAAGATTACCCGCTGTCGCAGATAAAACATTTTTAATTACCATCGGCGATCGCAGTGTAGGCGGAATGACCGCACGTGATCAGATGGTTGGACCCTGGCAAATTCCAGTGGCAGATGTCGCGGTGACGACCATGGGTTATCAAACCTATCTTGGTGAAGCGTTTGCGCTCGGTGAGCGTGCACCGCTGGCGCTGATTGATGCGGCAGCTTCTGCGCGTATGGCCGTAGCAGAAGCCATTACCAATATTGCTGCTGCTGCGATAGACGATCTCAGCGAGATCAAACTTTCTGCTAACTGGATGGCTGCAGCCGGACATGCCGGTGAGGATGCAGCACTCTATGATGCGGTTTACGCTGTCGCGATGGAGTTATGCCCGCAACTCGGTATCAGCATCCCGGTTGGCAAGGATTCCATGTCTATGAAATCCAGTTGGCAGGAGTCAGATGGAAATAAAGGCGGGCAGCAGAAAGAGGTTATTGCGCCACTATCGCTGATTATTTCTGCCTTTGCAAGAGTGAGCGATGTACGCAAGACACTGACTCCGCAATTGCGTACTGATTGTGGGGAAACTGAATTGATACTAATCGATCTAGGAGGAGGAAGAAACCGACTGGGTGGCTCAGCATTGGCGCAAGTCTATGGACAATTCGGGAATACTGCACCAGATTTGTCGGGTATTGCCGAAATAGAACAACTCAAGCGTTTGTTTTCAGTCATCCAGAAACTGAATCGGGCAGGTCAGATCATCGCTTACCACGATCGTTCAGACGGCGGTTTGTTCGTAACCTTATGCGAAATGGCGTTTGCTGGACATGTGGGGGTGACGGTTAATCTGGATCAGCTGTGTTTTGACCCGTTGGCCACTGATGTCGATGGTTATGAAATTAAGCCGGAAATGCTGCGCGGCCGATTCCTCGAACATCTGCTGGCAGTTTTATTCAGTGAAGAACTGGGTACGGTGATTCAGATCAAAACCCAACACCATAATGCAGTGCTGCAAACATTATCAGAAGCCGGTTTGGGGCAAGATAGCTTTGTTTTGGGAAACCTTAACGAGCAGGATGAAATCCGTTTCTTACGTAACAATAAAATCGTTTTTCAGGAGAAACGGATTGATTTGCAGCGCGCCTGGTCGGAAACCACCTATCAGATGCAAAAACTGCGTGATAACCCGGTATGCGCGCAGCAAGAATTTGATCGGATTCTCGATGCTGAAGATCCTGGTCTGAATGCAGAGCTGACATTCGCTATTGAAGAGGATGTCGCGGCACCCTTTATCCAAACTGGAATCCGGCCCAGGATGGCTATCCTACGTGAGCAAGGTGTGAACGGTCATGTTGAAATGGCTGCTGCCTTTGATCGCGCCGGATTTGTTGCGATTGATGTGCATATGAGCGATATTATGGCTGGACGCGTTTCCTTAAGTGACTACAAGGGATTTGCTGCATGCGGTGGTTTTTCTTACGGAGATGTGCTGGGGGCGGGAGAAGGATGGGCCAAGTCGATTTTGTTTAATGCGCGTGCACGTCATGAATTTCAATCTTTTTTCGAGCGTAGTGACACTTTCGCGCTGGGGGTGTGCAATGGCTGCCAGATGATGAGCAATTTGCATGAAATCATTCCAGGTGCTGGTCACTGGCCGCATTTTCAGCGTAATCTCTCTGAGCAATTCGAAGCACGTTTTGTCACGGTTGAGATACCACGCAGTCCCTCGCTCTTTTTTGACGGCATGGCAGGAAGCCGCCTGCCTATCACGGTAGCGCATGGCGAAGGTTTTGCAGCATTCAGCAGCAATCAGCAATTGGAGTCGGCATCATCTTATGTCGCATTACGCTTTGTTGATCACAGTGGTGCGCCGACCGAACAGTATCCATTCAATCCCAACGGTTCGCCACAGGGTATTACGGGCATGACTTCAACCGACGGTCGATTTACCATCCTGATGCCCCATCCAGAACGGGTTTTTCGTACCGTACAGCATTCATGGCATGTGGATACCTGGTCAGAAGATTCGCCCTGGATGAGAATGTTCAGGAATGCGCGTAAATGGGTAGGATAGATGTCTGGAACCAATGATGGACTTTATTTGTCCTTCCGAAGGTATTTCTGTAGTCCAACCTGGACCATCAATAATCTCGAGAACAATTAATAAAAATGACAAAGTTAAAAGTGATTGCCCGAAGTGGATTGATAAGCATCATGTTAACAGCAGGGGGAGTGTATACCGATCATTTGTCAGCGCAAATTATTCCCATCCATAAACCTAGTCTCAGTAATTCTGTGCACGAATGTGTGCCGGTAGCAAATTGGATTATCCCGGGAAAGGGAGCAACCACTTTAGCTGAGATAGTCGCACGCGCAACAGAGCAATCGGTCATTTTGCTAGGTGAAACACACGTCAATCAGGAGCATCATCGCTGGCAGTTGCAAATGCTGGCGGCGCTATATGCCGCACGTCCCGATATGGTGATCGGTTTTGAAATGTTTCCACGCCGCCTCCAGAAAGTACTTGACCAATGGGTGGCCGGCCAACTGTCTGAGTCTGCTTTCTTGAAAGCTGCAGAATGGGACACGGTATGGCGAACAGATGCCAGTTTTTATCTGCCATTATTTCATTTCGCACGCATGAATCGCATTCCGATGCGAGCGCTTAATATCGATACACACCTAAGGAAACAGGTATCCGAGAAAGGCTTTGAGAGCGTTCTAGAAAATGAGCGAGAGGGGGTGACGCATCCGGCGCCTCCTAGTCCTGAATATCTTGATTTCCTGTTGCCGATATACGAGTCACATGATCGCAAGAACAAGAAAAAGGCGGGGAAAAATCGCTATGATCCTGATTTTTTAAGGTTTGTCGTTGGTCAGCAGTTGTGGGACCGGGCAATGGCACAGGAGATTGTGGCAACACTCAGTAGGCAGACTCAAGGAAAAAGCCCGTTGGTTGTTGGTGTTATGGGATCAGGGCATATTTTGCATGGTTTTGGTGTTCCTCATCAACTAAAGGATTTGGGTGTGACGAAAATTACTTCCCTGTTACCTTGGGATGTGAGCAAATCATGTCAGCGCTTAGTGGCAGGCTATGCTGATGCAGTTTTCGGCATTGCTCCCTTTGCCCCGGAAACAACACCTTTACGTCAGCGGCTAGGCATTCGCTATGAAATTGCTTTACAAGAAGGGGGCGCGCGTGTTTTGCAGGTTGAAAAAGGCAGTATTGCAGAAGCGGCTAATATGCGTGAAGACGATATTATCACTGAAATTGCTGGTCTGTCGGTGAAGGAGATCGGTGATATCGTCGCTGTGATCAAGCGTCAAGCGCCGGGTACCTGGTTGCCACTCAGAGTTAAGCGGGGAAATGACGAGATTGATATCTTTGCCAAATTCCCTGCGCAGATAAAATGAAGAAGCCGCCTGTCTGGCGTGTGTACTATGCCAAGTATCTGTGAAGATTATGATATTGGGGTGAGTCCTTTGTTCTTTTCTTGCTGTTTATAAAGGGTAAAATCGAGCTGATGTCGTTGCAGCAGCTTATAGAACTCAGTTCGGTTGCGCTTGGCCAGCCTGGCTGCTTGTGTCACGTTGCCTGCAGTGATTTTTAATAAACGCACCAGATAATCTCTTTCAAACTGTTTACGCGCTTCTTCAAAGGATACCAGTTGTGTTTCTTCCTTGTGCATCGCATCATAGATTAGCTGATATGAGATAAGAGGATTCGCGCTCAGCGCGACGCTTTGTTCTATCACGTTCATCAATTGTCGGACATTACCTGGCCAGGAAGCGCTTAGCAGAAGATTGATAGCCTCCGGCGAGAATCCGTTGATTTCTTTTTCATATTTTTCTGCAAAGGTACGAAGAAAATGATTCGCCAATAATGGAATATCTTCGCGACGCTGAGCAAGTGAGGGAATAGTTAAGCCGACTACATAGAGTCGATAATATAGATCCTCGCGAAAATTCCCCGCAACGATTTCAGCTTTGAGATCACGGTGAGTAGCAGATATTACCCGTACATCAATTGGGATCGTTTGCATAGATCCCACTGGTCGGATTACTCTTTCTTGCAGTGCATGGAGTAATTTTACTTGCAGCAGCAAAGGCATGTCGCCAATTTCATCCAGAAACAAGGTGCCGCTTTCAGCCAATTGAAATAAACCTTTATGATCACGGATAGCGCCTGTGAAGGCCCCTTTGACATGTCCAAATAACTCGGATTCCAGTAATTGCTCAGGAATGGCGGCACAATTAATGGTCACAAAGGGTTGGCAGCAACGCTTCGATGCCTGATGAATAGCGCGTGCAAATAATTCTTTACCGACACCACTTTCCCCAAGTAGCAATACACTCGCATTTCCTTCTGCAACGCGTTCTACTTTAGTGAGGATATCTTGCATTTCTGCGTTTTGGGTAATAATGTTTTTGCGCCAGGCCACTTGTGATATTTCACTGGTCTCGTTATTTCCATTATTGCATGTAAGTCGAAGTGCCTGATCGATTTGATCGAGTAAAGTTTTTGGATCATAAGGCTTGGTAAGATAACCAAAAATACCACGCTGAACTGCGGCGACGGCATCCGGGATAGTGCCATACGCTGTCAGAATGATGACGGGGAGCGTTGGGATCGTTTGATGAATATGTTCAAATAATGCCATACCATCCATCCCACTCATTTGCATGTCACTAATGACAAGATGGGGGCGTATGATGTCCAGGCAATTTAATGCTGCTTCTGCGCTTGTAGCTACAATGGTTTCAAATCCTGCAGCCGTTAAACGTATCGAGAGTAACTCAAGAAGATCACTATCGTCATCGACAAGTAAGATTTTTTTAGTTTGTACCATAATGTTTACTCAAGGGGTTATTCTTCGGATCGGGCTCTTTTCTATACTTTTTATAGCGTCTATTCTATTTTGCAGGATCTGAGCATGTTCTTCTGTTGCTTTTAATTTTTGTAATAAATTTTTTGTATGTGTTTTCGCGGTTTGTTGTTCTGTGAGCAGCAATATTAATAATTTTTTAAAGCTAGCTAAATTAGGCGGTAGCGTTATATCCTGTGGCCAGTTATTCAGTAAATCGAGAGCAGCCTGGACATTGGTGAAAGCCGTATTGGGTAGACTGATAAGCAAAATGTATTTAAGGCGGTTTTCAGCTTCGATATCATTTTTGAAGCGGTTTTTGACATCGTTATATTCCTGAGTCAATTGAGCAGCGTTTTTCTTCTGCAGTAAGTCAAAATACAGCATTAATTCATCTAGGCTGTTGTATCCATAAGATCCGTGCTGCTGATGAGGTTGCTCGGTAAAAATAACAGGTGATTGTTGAGCAGACGGTGCTGCGCATCCGCCTAATATAGCGGAAAATATTAGCAGTGAAATCGATTTGAAAGTGACATTCATAGCTGAGCCTCAGGGTCACGAATAGGCAAAGTCAGGCGGAAATGCGCTCCTTGTCCACCGTGTTTAACCAGTTCAATATTCCCGCCATGTGCAAGTGCATATTCACGGGCAATTGACAACCCGAGCCCAGTTCCTCTGATATGGCTACTGGGTTTGATACGTCCCTGATAAAAGGGTTCAAATATTTTATCCTCGTCGGCGCTGTCAATACCACTTCCACTGTCAACGATATCGAATTGAATGGTTTGACCGATTTGCACCGCAGAGATTTTGATGCAGCTTTCTTTTGGCGAGAACTTGATGGCATTGGATAATAGGTTATCAATAATGATGCCAATTTTCTGTTTGTCGCATTCAAGTATCAATTCTGGGCATGTCAAATCGATTTTTATTTTTCTACACATAATGGAAAGGTTCTGGTCCTTCATTACACTGGCAATGATTTGAGCCAAATTTGTACGTTGTTTGATAAGTGCTGTTTTGTCTGCTTGCAGAGCGCTAAAACTCAATAAATCTTCAATACGTTTCTGCAATTGGATGCTGCTGGTATGGAGGATATGCGCTATTTGTTGCTGTTTCTTATTAAGATTGCCAGTTATTCCTTCTGCCAGGAGATTAGCCCCTTCACGAATAGCAGTAAGGGGAGTTTTAAGCTCATGGGAGACATGACGCAAGAACAGAATTTTCTGCTCTTCCAATTTAAGCAAACGGCGGCGCATCCAGTCTAGGCGGGAACCTAGGTATCTTAAATTTTGCGGACCGCTTACGCGTACCACGCTGGATAACTTACCTTGGCCCATATTATATATTGCCTCATCAATCTGGCGAAGTGGACGAGCTATAAACACCGAGAAAGCGAGTGCGAGTAAGATAACAAATGGAATCAAAATGAGTAACTCCCATTCTACCAAGGTACGAGCATATGCGGCTTTCTCGCTCATTTCATTGACATTCTGCCCAATTAACCGATAGTTTCCTGCGGAAAAATCCTGAGCAAGGGTAAGCATGGTGGCAAATTTGTCCAGCAAGCCTGGAAGATTCTGGGGGGTCTCATATAAAGTCAATACTTCGCGGAAAATCTTTGTTTCAAATAATCGTAATTTTTCCAATAAAAGTTGTTGTTCAAGATGAGGAGAAACTTCCAGCAGCTTTATCGCTGTTTTTTCAAAATTAGTATGCGCCTGAAAATAGCTCTCGAGTAAAGACAAATCTTCCAGGATACGGGCATGTTGAACGCTACGCTCCATGACAGTAATTTCATCAATCAGGATACTGCTGCCATGAGTAATTTGTGTTGCTTGATAAACGATCTTACGGCTTTGTTCGGCAAGCTGATCAATGCCTATGGCGCTGTAGATGAGCGCTGCAATTAATGGCAAACCTACTATTGAGAAACCAAGTAAAATCAATTTCAAAAATGACCGTGGATTATGCTGTAGCTCTGGTTGACGGATAATATCCGATCTATCCTCTGCTTTTGATGTGACAGAATCCGTCGTAATTCTCATTGTATCTATCCTCTTTATTTTCTATAACCCGATGCCTTTCTTTTCTGAAAAGAAAGACATTAAATCGCATTAAAACGGCAACTCATTATACCGAGGGCGGAAGAATTTGCTGGTAGCGTATCAGAAGCAAACGACAAATTCTGGATTTGCCATGCCTAATAGGGGTGCTGTGCCTTTCTTAACCTGGAGGCGGTTACGAGGTTAAATCAATTTGAATTTTGTCGTCGCAAGATAGTGTTCTGGGCGGTTGGTAAACTGTCAGGATAATCACGGCTATAGTGCAATCCACGGCTCTCATGGCGAAGCATCGCGCTTTGCACAATCAAATCAGCGGTGGTAACCAGGTTGCGTAGTTCTAGCAAATCACCTGTTACGCGGAAATTGGTGTAGTACTCATTGATTTCTTCATGTAACAGATTGATACGGTGTTGAGCGCGTTGCAGGCGTTTATTGGTTCGTACGATTCCTACGTAACTCCACATGAAACGGCGTAATTCGTCCCAGTTATGTGAAATGACGATTTCTTCATCTGCGTCAGTGACACGGCTTTCGTCCCACTTTGGTAATGTTATGAAAGGTGTTGGTGCTTGATTAAGAATATCCTGGGCCGCTGCTTGGCCGAATACTAAACATTCTAGTAAAGAATTGCTCGCTAAGCGGTTAGCACCGTGCAATCCAGTATGCGCAGTTTCACCAATGGCATATAAGTTATCCAGATCAGTTTTGCCATTCTGGTCGGTCACAATACCGCCGCATGTGTAATGGGCAGCGGGCACAACTGGAATGGGTTGCCGGGTGATATCAATCCCTAATTCGTGGCATCGAGCATAAATAGTAGGGAAGTGTTGTTTGAGGAAATCGGCTGATTTATGAGAAATATCCAAATAGACGCAGTCAAGGCCTCTTTTTTTCATTTCAAAATCAATGGCACGCGCTACGATGTCCCGTGGGGCAAGTTCTGCACGTTCATCATGCCTGGGCATAAAACGCTCACCGTTGGGAAGTTTTAATAATCCTCCTTCACCTCTAACGGCTTCACTAATCAGGAAAGACTTAGCGTGCGGGTGGTAAAGGCAGGTGGGGTGAAATTGAATGAATTCCATGTTGGCAACGCGGCAGCCCGCTCTCCAGCCCATGGCGATACCGTCACCTGTGGCGGTATCGGGATTGGTTGTATAGAGGTAGACTTTGCCGGCTCCACCGGTAGCTAGCACTGTGTTGTGAGCAGCGATAGTATGAATTTTGTCTGCTTTAATATCCAATACGTATGCGCCGTAGCACCGGCTATGATGTTTATCGGTATGATAAGGCAACTTGGAGCTTGTGATCAGATCGACTGCAATATGATGCTCCAGCATTGTGATATTCGGATGGGCACAGATTTTTTTGCTTAGTGTTAACTGTACAGCTTTTCCAGTTGCATCTTTTGTGTGAATAACCCGGCGCACACTATGACCGCCTTCTTGCGTCAGGTGATATCCTGTTTCGCTATTATTATCCCGGGTAAAACTGACTCCTTGGGAAATAAGCCACTTGATAGCCTGTGGTCCATTCTCAACAACATAGCGTGTAATTGTTTCATCACATAATCCTGCGCCAGCAACTAAGGTATCGCGCATATGAGTGTCAGAAGAATCTTCCATAGAAAGCACTGCAGCAATGCCGCCTTGTGCCCAAATACTGGAACTGTCATGCAAAGTTCGTTTGGTGATAATGGCTACTTTCTGACTTTGTGCCAGATTCAGTGCAAGTGTAAGTCCCGCGAGACCACTGCCGATAATTAGCGTATCAAAGTGATAGTGTTGCATCGAATATATAATTTATTTTTGTAAATTAGAGTTATTTATTAATCATAACCCAATAATAAAAATTTTCCTTGAAACTCTTATATTGAATAAAAATGGTGAACTAAACTTGACGGTTTATTGTCTTTTGACAAGTTTAGGATAGTTCACGACGGATCCCCGAACAAGGTATACTTTGACAATGGCTCAATTTAAAATTTGAGTAGCTGCATCAAAAGATATCTATTTATTTAATTTGGGGAACTGATGGCATGGGTGATCGCGAAATCGATCAACAATTGGTTGAACGCGTGCAGCATGGTGATAAGCATGCTTTTGATTTGTTAGTAATCAAATATCAGAGAAAACTGGCGCGTTTATTATCGCAATTTATTCGTGACGCCGCTGAGGTTGAAGATATTGCGCAAGAGACCTTTATCAAGGCTTATCGTGCTTTGCCATCATTCCGTGGTGAGAGTGCCTTCTATACGTGGCTATATCGTATCGGGATTAATACAGCCAAAAATTTTCTGGTATCACAAGGAAGAAAGGTACCCACGACAGTTAGTGAATTTGATAATGAAGATGCAGAGAATTTTGAAGAGGCAGGTAGATTACGGGAAGTAAGTACTCCTGAAAGTGAACTGATGAGCAAACAAATTGCTCAAACAGTTAATCAGTCATTAGATGCATTACCTGAAGAATTAAGAACTGCGATTATTCTTAGAGAAATTGAAGGTTTAAGTTATGAAGAAATTGCGAGTATTATGAATTGCCCCATAGGTACAGTTCGTTCTCGTATATTTCGTGCACGTGAGGCTATCGCAGAAAAACTGCGGCCTTTGTTGGGAACAGGTAAAGACAAGAGGTGGTAATGATGGGGTGGTTATATGAAAAGTAAAATATCAGAGCTGATGGATGGTGAATTAGATACAGTAAATGCCAATGAAGTAATCATAGAATTAAAGAAAAAGAATGATTTGCTGAGTGATTGGGAAACATATCACGTGATCAGCGAAGCGCTGCGGCAACCTGCAGCGTCAATTCCCATTAATGTGGTAAAACAGGTGAATGATCGCTTGCTAAGCGAACCAATCTTACTCACGCCGCGGATATCATACCTGTACAAACGGAAATTGGTTACGCTTTCAGCTGCTGCTTCCTTTGTTACGGTGGTAAGTGGATGGTTAGTAATGCAAATAATAGATGCTCAGCAAGAAACACTTATTGCTGAGCAAGCAAATAATAAAGCCGTTGTGCAAGTCTATCATCCTGTTCCTTTCCGCTCCTCCTCAGCCTTTACACTTCCACTTATACCCCATCACCCTGGTGACTATTCATTGATTCATCGGGAATTTTCATCCAATACGATGATGCATGCGCCGGCAACGAGCGCACACCAGGTTGAAGACAGGGAAGAAGAATCTAGGTAAGGATGTTCATATGGTTCCGGACTGGCTTTGATAAATCTTTAGAAAAAATTTATTTTATTGGTAGCGGATGATTGACCTAATCAGCATCAGCAAGAGACTTTGATCGAGTATATAACTCACATTGGATTAGGACTGAGCGAAGTCTCTGATCGATTTTTATATTTCAGTATTTATTAATTCTTTTATCAAGAAAAACATGCAAAAATTTGTTCTCCTGTGCCTACTTCTAATTTCTTCGACCAGTTTTGTTCATTCAAAGGAGCTGCCTGATTTTACCGACTTAGTTGAGCAGCATGGAGAAGCGGTGGTAAATATTAGTACAGTCCAAACACAGCAGATTACAGGTGGTCAGATTTTTCCAGAAATCCCTAATATTCCTGAAGATTCTCCCTTCTTCGAGTTTTTTCGCAGGTATATGCAGCCATTTTCGGCACCTCGGAAGTATGAATCCAGATCACTGGGTTCTGGATTCATCCTTAGTAAGGATGGTTATATCCTGACCAATGCGCATGTTGTTGAATCTGCCAATCAGATTACTGTAAAACTAACAGATAAAAGAGAGTTTAATGCTCAGGTTATAGGCATGGATCGAAAAACTGATGTGGCACTCATCAAGATCGAGGCAAAAAATCTGCCTGTGGTGACGCAAGGTGATCCGGATAAGCTCAAGGTAGGGGAGTGGGTTATTGCAATTGGCTCTCCTTTTGGTTTCGAGAATAGTGTAACAGCAGGAATAGTAAGTGCGAAAGGTCGCTCACTTGCCCAGGAAAGCTATGTTCCTTTCATCCAGACAGATGTCGCAATCAATCCAGGTAATTCCGGCGGTCCCCTGTTTAACATGAAAGGGGAAGTCGTAGGTATCAACTCGCAGATATATAGCCGCACGGGCGGTTTTATGGGATTGTCTTTTGCTATTCCAATCAATGTGGCAACAGAGATTGCTGATCAACTTAAGGTACATGGGAAAGTTTCACGCGGTAGAATCGGTGTTATGATTCAAGAGATGACCGAGGAGCTGGCTGAATCTTTTGGATTATCCGAATCACGCGGAGCGTTGGTGGTTTCTGTAGAAAAAGATGGTCCGGCAGACAAAGCTGGAATCGAGGTAAGAGATGTCATATTGAAATTTGACGGCAAGGATATTGCTGTTTCCAGCGATCTGCCGCGTCTTGTCGGAAATACTAAACCTCAATCTAAAGTAGCGGTACAGGTTTGGCGTAATGGCGCCATCAAGAATCTCACTGTTCTTGTTGGCGAAATGCCATCAGATGAAAGTAATCTGAGCCGGAAGCAAAGCAAGGCTCCGGATACATCTAATCGTCTGGGATTGGCGCTAAGCGAACTCTCTGACAGGCAGAAAAAACAGTTGGGCATAGAGAGTGGTTTGCTGGTGGAAGAAGTACAAACAGGCATTGCAAGTCATGCCGGCATACGCCAAGGCGATATTATTCTCGGCTTTAATAACCAGGATGTCAAAACGATCAAGCAATTTAATCAGCTGCTTAACAAGGTTGAGAAAGGACGTAATATTGCACTGTTGATAAAAAGAGGTGATATGACCACTTTCATTACTATGAAACTCGATAATTAAAATACCCATCATGTTTGAGTCGACAGATAGCAAGAAACTGATTGTGTATGGCCGAATGGATTGTCATTTGTGTCAGGAAATGATTGCCTCATTGCAAAAATTACAGGGACAAATCGAGTTCGAGTTCGAGATGATTGATATCGACAGCGATCCCGAACTGGTTAGTCAGTATAATGAGCGAATTCCGGTGTTGGTATCGGTAACAGGAAAACAAGAAGAAATCTGCCATTATTATCTCGATACTGCTGCATTAGATGCGTATTTTGCTAAAATTCGATAGAATGCTGTCAGCCTCATAACAGACATTTTTATTCGAAAATAAAGCAAGGTTTTCATCACGCATTAGCAGAAAGCCACTGACATTAAAAATTCCAATCGAATGCAACACATTCGCAATTTTTCTATTATCGCGCATATCGATCACGGTAAATCCACATTGGCTGATCGCATCATCCAGTTTTGTGGCGGTTTGTCTGATCGGGAGATGGAAGCGCAAGTGCTCGACTCCATGGATTTGGAGCGTGAACGCGGCATTACGATCAAAGCACAGACGGTTGCCTTGAAATATCTGGCACGTAATGGTCAGACCTTTCTGCTAAATTTGATTGATACGCCTGGTCATGTCGATTTCTCCTATGAAGTGTCACGATCCTTGGCTGCCTGTGAAGGCGCTTTGTTGGTGGTGGATGCCTCCCAGGGAGTGGAAGCGCAAACAGTGGCTAATTGCTATACTGCGATCGAGCAAGGCGTCGAGGTGATACCGGTATTGAATAAGATTGATTTACCCGCTGCTGATCCGGATCGAGTTATTGCAGAAATAGAAGATATTATTGGCATAGATGCAAAAGATGCCTTGCGTGTCAGCGCTAAAACGGGGGAAGGCATCCAGGATATGCTTGAAGCAGTTGTTACGCGTATTCCTGCGCCTAAAGGCGATGCGAGCGCGCCATTAAAAGCGCTTGTGATTGATTCGTGGTTTGACAATTATGTTGGTGTCGTCATACTCGTGCGGGTTGTTGACGGCGTACTGAAGTCTGGCAACAAAATCATGCTGATGGCCAGTCGCGCCACTCATCTATGTGAACAAGTGGGCGTATTTCTGCCTAAAGCAGAAAATCGCGATTTACTGAGTGCGGGTGAAGTGGGTTTTGTTATCTCCGGTATCAAAGAGTTGAAGTCAGCTAAGGTGGGGGATACTGTCACATTGGCTGATAATCCTGCCGCCGAACCTTTGATGGGGTTTAAAGAAATCAAGCCACAGGTTTTTGCTGGGCTATATCCGGTCGAATCTAATCAATATGATGCGCTGCGTGCTGCATTAGAGAAGCTGCGGTTGAATGATTCATCGTTACAGTTTGAACCAGAAACTTCCCAGGCGCTTGGATTTGGTTTTCGTTGTGGTTTTCTAGGCTTGCTCCATTTAGATATTGTTCAAGAGAGATTGGAGCGGGAATATGATATGGATCTTATCACCACCGCGCCTACCGTTATCTATGAGGTTGCATTGCGCGATGGTACAGTCATTGAAATTGAGAATCCTTCAAAAATGCCAGACCTTTCTAAAATTGAAGAGATTCGTGAACCCATCATTACTACCACGATATTAGTTCCAGAAGAATATGTCGGCGTAGTCATGTCTCTGTGCACTGGCAAGCGCGGTATGCAAAGAAACATGCAGTATATGGGCAGACAGGTCATGCTGGTTTATGAAATGCCCTTAAATGAAGTTGTCATGGATTTTTTTGATAAATTAAAATCGGTTAGCCGTGGCTATGCTTCACTGGATTATGAATTCAAAGAATTTCGTGCATCTGATCTGGTTAAACTCGATATACTGATCAATGGTGAAAAAGTGGATGCACTGTCATTGATCGTGCATCGCGCTACCAGTCAGCAAAGAGGGCGTGAATTAGCGCAAAAGATGCGTGAGCTTATTCCGCGTCAAATGTTTGATATTGCAGTGCAAGCGGCAGTTGGCGCACATGTTATAGCAAGAGAAAATGTTAAAGCATTGCGTAAGAATGTTCTGGCCAAATGCTATGGCGGGGACATAACCCGCAAACGCAAATTGCTTGAGAAGCAAAAAGCAGGGAAAAAACGTATGAAACGAGTCGGTAATGTCGAAATTCCCCAGGCAGCGTTTCTGGCCATCCTGCAGGTTGGCAAATAATGAATTGCTGCAAGATCAAATTAACTGAGTGATAACCATGCGTGCTCGCCTTTTTTATTATATTTTTAAGTTTAAGATGTCATTAAGGAAAATGAAATGAATTTTCCGTTAGTGCTACTAATCTTATTGACCGTGACCGGCAGTATCTGGCTGCTCGATATTTTCTTTTTGAAACGTAGGCGCGAACCGGATGGTGTGGAACCCTGGTGGGTGGAGTATCCCAAAAGTTTTTTTCCTGTCATTCTGATTGTTTTTTGCCTGCGTTCTTTTCTAGTAGAACCTTTCAAGATACCTTCTGGTTCGATGATACCCACATTACTGGTGGGAGATTTCATCCTGGTTAACAAATTTACTTATGGCATCAGGTTGCCGGTAGTTAATCGTAAGGTCATTGAAGTGAATCAGCCCAAACACGGAGAGGTGATGGTATTCCGTTATCCGGAAGATCCTTCGATCGATTATATTAAACGAGTGGTCGGTTTGCCTGGAGATATCGTTACTTATCGTCACAAGAAGCTGAGCATTAATGGTGTGCCATTGAAAATCGAATTAGACGGTGATTATAAATATATTGAATCAGGACTTGCTTATATTTATACCCAGCGCTTCAGAGAATATGTAGGAGAGAAAAGCCACAGCATTCTTATCAATCAAGAGATGCCTGGCATGCTGTTATCAAACGTGCATTATTTTCCTTTCAGAGAAAATTGCTCATTTGATAGGATGGGGTTCACCTGTAAAGTTCCTGATGGGAATTATTTTACATTGGGTGATAACCGTGATGGCAGTAGCGATAGCCGATATTGGGGATTTGTTCCGGAAGAAAATATTGTAGGCAAAGCTTTTATGGTTTGGTGGAATTTTAGTGACCTAAGTCGAATCGGGCTAACGATAGAATAATGAGCTCAGGACTGGAATTCGGAACTGGGAAAATATGCGCCATGTAATGAGAGAAAAACAGCAAGGTATCAGCCTTGCTGGTTTGTCAGTCTGGTCAGCAGTTATCGTTATGATCGCTATTCTAGGAATGAAGTTAGCTCCATCCTATCTGGAATATGCAGCAATCAAGCGCGCCTTGGTTGCTATAGCCAGTGATCCAAGCCTGCAGAATGCTCTTCCCCGGGAGATACGTCAATCTTTCGACAAGCGTGCAGTCATTGACGAGATTACGATTGTGAATAGCCGCGACATCGACATCAGGAAAGAAGGCGGGCAAATAGTTTTGAGCGTGAACTATGCGGTTAAAACACCTTTATTTGCGAATGTTTCTTTATTCATAGATTTTACTGCTGCCAGTAAGTGATGAGCCCGCATAGCCTGGATACACGCCATTTGCAAAGCGCTCCAGTTAAAAGTCATAACGATTTCTTTCACAAAATCGGTTATGTTTTTAAGCAACCTGCATTGTTGCAGGAAGCGCTGACACACCGAAGTTTTGGTTCTCCGCATAATGAACGGCTGGAGTTTCTTGGCGATAGTGCATTGAATTGTGCAGTATCGGCGCTTCTGTTCAAACAGTTCCCGCATTTACCGGAAGGAAACTTATCCAGACTGCGCGCCAATCTTGTCAATCAGCATGCATTGTTTGAGCTTGCGTCGGCACTGAGTCTAGGTGATTTAATCAGATTGGGTGAGGGGGAACGAAAAAGCGGCGGGCATCATCGTCCCTCTATTCTTGCAAATGCATTGGAAGCAGTGATAGGCGCCATTTACCTGGAAGGCGGATTCCCTGAAGTTGAAAATTTTGTCAATAATCTCTATAAGCCATTATTACAGAATTTAGATCTTGAAACCTTGGGTAAGGATGCCAAGACGCTGCTGCAAGAATATCTGCAGGCTCACAAGGGTGCTCTGCCGGAATATACGATCATCACCACCAGTGGAGAAGCGCACCGGCAGAAATTTAGAGTGGAATGCGTCGTTGCCAAATTTAATATTCGCACGATAGGCGAAGGGACAAGTCGCCGCAGAGCCGAGCAGGAAGCAGCCAAACAGGCATACGAATTAATCATTCATCGCTGAGCGGCCAAAATTCCTGGCTTACTGGAGAAATGCCTGTAACTTCCTCTTATCCTGGTGCCTTCTTGGTTTGAGCCGTTTTATCTGGATTCATATCTTCAAATTGTCTCTGTCTTTATAAGCTCAGTTTTAGAGGGATAAACAATGTACGCGCTCAAGATATACTCACTTAACCTTAAACCTGGAAACTTTCTTGGTTAAATAAGAGCAAAAATATCTAATTTATGGATTCCCCTTATTTCAGAACTGGCTATGTTGCCATTGTTGGACGTCCTAATGTCGGTAAATCAACTTTGCTGAACCATTTAATCCAGCAAAAAATCAGTATTACTTCTAAAAAGGCGCAAACAACGAGGCATCGTATTAATGGTATTTTGACCGATGCCCAGTCTCAATTCATTTTTGTTGATACACCAGGTTTTCAGACTCGCTATCATAATCAACTCAATCATATGATGAATCGAGTAGTTGTTCAGAGCATGCGAGAAGTCGATGTTGTGCTGTTCGTGATTGAAGCGATGCGTTTTGATGAGCGTGATGAACAAGTGCTGAAATTACTGTCTGCCGACAGACCAGTCATCCTCGTGATCAATAAAGTAGATCAGTTAGAACAGAAAAACCAACTACTCCCTTTCATGGAGATGATGGCGAAGAAATTCAGCTTTGCCGGCATTATTCCAGTCAGTGCAGCCAGAGAAATACAACTGCTGCAGTTAATTGATATGGTCCGGCCTTATTTGCCGGAGAGTCCGCCTTTGTTTGACGAAGATGAAATTAGTGACCGTAGCGAGCGCTTTCTTGCCGCTGAGATGATCCGTGAGAAACTATTTCGTTTGATGGGAGAGGAAATTCCTTACTCGACCAGTGTGGTCATCGATCAATTTACGATGGAAGGAAATCTACGCCGGATTTTTGCCTGCATTCTGGTGGAAAAAGCAAATCAGAAAGCCATCGTGATTGGCAAGAATGGTGAAAAACTTAAGAAGATTGCCACCCAGGCGCGTAAAGATATGGAAAATTTGTTTGGTGGCAAGGTATATCTCGAAATCTGGGTTAAGATGAAAAGTGGTTGGGCCGATGATATCAACACGTTAAAGAATCTGGGATATGAATAAGATTGTAGAATTGAGCTGTTTAACAATAAAAGAATGTACTTGGGAACCTGGTTCGGAATGGTGGCAAGTTCCTCAGTTATTGCTTAAAGGTATCCAACTATCATGATTGCTTTGGGAGTTAATATTGATCATGTCGCCACATTGCGCCAAGCGCGTGGAACGGTTTATCCAAGTCCAGTGGAAGCAGCATTAGTTGCTGAATCTGCCGGGGCAGATGCCATTACACTGCATCTGCGGGAAGACCGCAGGCATATTCAGGATCGGGATGTAGAGATTTTGCGCGAGCAGCTACAAACTCGCATGAATCTGGAGAGCGCTGTGACTACAGAGATGATCGCCTTTGCGTGCCGCATCAAACCTCACGATGTATGCCTGGTTCCAGAGCGGCGTGAAGAATTGACCACTGAAGGAGGATTGGATGTGGTGCGTCATTTCGAACAAGTGAAACAGGCTTGCAGCAAGCTGGCAGACGCCGGTATCCGCGTATCGTTGTTCATTAATGCAGAGCGCGAACAGATTGATGCCGCAGTCAGAGCAGGTGCGCCAGTCATTGAGATTCATACCGGTCATTATGCAGACGCCAAAGATAATGATGCGCAACAATGCGAGCTGGAAAAAATTTGCTCGGCCGTTGCCTTTGGCATCAGCCAGGGATTAAGAGTTAACGCCGGCCATGGATTGCATTACCAGAACACACGGCCTATTGCTGCAATACAAGGTATTTCCGAACTTAACATTGGTCACGCTATTGTGTCGCATGCCTTATTCGTTGGTTTGACGCAAGCAGTCAAAGAGATGAAGCAGCTCATCCTGGAAGCCAGTCAATGATTTATGGAATTGGCACAGACATCGTCGAGTCTTCCCGTATTGCACAATCACTTGAAAAATATGGTGAACGCTTTGCGCGCAGACTGTTAGCAGAGCATGAATGGTCTGATTATATTAAGGACGCTAAACCTGCGATGTTTCTAGCTAAACGTTTTGCAGCCAAGGAAGCGCTCTCCAAAGCAATGGGCACGGGCTTGCGCTCCCCTGTGACGTTGAGCAATATCACTGTAGCGCATACTTCCCTGGGCAAACCGTATTTCATGTTTCACCCTGAATTGGCCGAGTTGATCAAACGTGAAGGGATTGTCAATCACCATCTTTCCCTGAGCGATGAACTCCATCTTGCCAGTGCTTTTGTCATCCTGGAGAAGGCATGATGTCACTGGGGCCTGTAATGCTCGATATTGCGAGTACGCACCTATCCGACGAAGATAAAGCCAGGTTGTGCCATCCGCTTACCGGTGGCGTCATTTTGTTTACCCGCAATTATGAGTCGTGCGAGCAATTGACTGCACTGACTGCCGAAATTCACGCACTCAGGAGTCCACCTTTGCTCATTGCTGTCGATCATGAAGGCGGCAGGGTGCAGCGTTTCCATAAAGATTTCACGCTACTGCCTGCGATGCGTGAATTGGGCCAGATGTGGGACAGGCATCCGCACCAGGCGCACCATCTGGCGCAGCAAACAGGTTATGTGCTGGCGGCGGAATTATCCACCTGTGGCGTTGATTTGAGTTTTACCCCTGTGCTGGATGTCGATCATGGGCAAAGTAGCGTGATTGGTGATCGTGCTTTCCATCGCAAGCCGCAGGCCATTGCTGAACTGGCGCATAGTTTAATGCTGGGATTGAAATCAGGCGGCATGGCGGCGGTAGGCAAGCATTTCCCCGGACATGGCTATATCCAGGCAGATACCCATTTTGAGATAGCGGTGGATGATCGTGTTTATGGCGATATCCAGATGGATGATCTGATTCCATTCCGTCAGATGATCGATTTTGGTCTGACAGGAATCATGGCAGCTCATGTGATCTACCCTAAAATGGATAGGCATCCTGCTGGGTTTTCTAGCTTCTGGCTCAAGCATATCTTACGCAATGAACTGGGGTTTGATGGGTGCATTTTTAGTGATGATCTGAGCATGCAAGGTACAGCTGACTATGGCAGTATCACTGAGCGCGCCGAGGCGGCATTACAGGCTGGCTGTGACATGGTGCTGGTATGCAATGATTGTCAAGCAGCAGATCAGTTGTTGGCAACGTTGCGCTGGGAAATTCCTGCGGTGAGTCTGGCGCGGCTGGCACACATGCGTGGACGGCGTCATGCGCAATCAATGCTTAAGCTCCACGAAGAGGCAAATTTTATGCGGGCTGTCAGAGAAATCAATGAAATTGGCGCAAGCAATCGGGAGCTGTCTTTTTAAAACTTACGTTTGTAACCACTCATTTTTTTATAAGGTGATTCATGACTAAATCTTTCGATGTGGCTGTTATAGGTGCAGGCCCGGGCGGTTATGTGGCGGCTATCCGCTGTGCGCAGTTAGGTCTTAATACCGTCTGTATTGATGAATGGAAAAATGAGCAAGGCGTCGCAAGTCTGGGAGGCACTTGTCTCAATGCAGGCTGTATTCCATCCAAGGCATTGCTGGAATCTTCCGAGAATTATGCGCGAGCTGCGCATAAATTCATTGATCATGGTATTAAACTGGAAGGTTTATCGGTGGATGTGCCGGTAATGATCGCGCGCAAGAATAAAATTGTGAAGGCTTTTACCGGTGGCATTGCCATGTTGTTCAAGAAGAATAAGGTGACTTCTTTGCATGGCAAGGGAACATTGCTGAAGCGCGAGCATGATTTCTGGAAAATTCAAGTCAAGAATGGCGATCAGATCGAAGAAATTCAGGCTGAGCATGTCATCATTGCTACTGGATCGACACCGCGTCAGTTGCCGTTTATCAGCGTTGATAATGATCGCATATTGGATAATAGTGGCGCGCTGTCATTAACGGAGACACCTAAACGGCTGGGCGTGATCGGTGCGGGGGTGATTGGCCTGGAGATGGGGAGTGTCTGGCGAAGGCTAGGTTCGGAAGTGACCGTGCTGGAAGCGCAGCCGGCTTTATTGATGGCTGCGGATGAGCAGATCGCCAAGGAGGCGCAAAAAATCTTTACGCGTGAACTCGGTTTAGTGATGCAGACAGGAGTTGAGATCAAGTCGGTTCAAGTGGAACAGCAGCAGGTAGTGGTTGATTACGCTGATGCCAAAGCGGAATTGCAAAAACTGGAAGTCGATAAACTGATCGTGTCGATTGGCCGGATTCCGAATACAGTAGGTCTCGGTGCAGACGAAATCGGTTTAAGAACGAACGAGCGTGGTTATATTGAAGTCGATGAACACTGCAGTACCAACCTGCCGAAAGTATATGCCGTCGGTGATGTAGTCAGAGGCCCTATGCTGGCACATAAAGCTTCTGAAGAAGGCGTAGCTGTGGCGGAAATGATTGCCGCTGCCAAGCAAGGCCATGGCACAGAGTCTGCCAAAGTTAATCTGGATATCATTCCATGGGTGATTTATACCGCACCGGAAATCGCCTGGGTAGGAAAAACCGAGCAGGAATTAAAATCAGCCGGTGTTGCTTATCGCGCAGGACAATTTCCATTTATGGCCAATGGACGCGCGCGCGCGCTGGGAGAAACGAGCGGTTTTATCAAGGTGCTGGCTGATGCTGATACAGACCGCATTCTGGGAGTGCATATGATCGGTCCCTATGTTTCCGAAATGATCGCGGAGGCTGTGGTTGCAATGGAATTTGCCGCCAGCAGCGAAGATCTGGCACGCATTATTCATGCGCATCCTTCGTTGTCGGAAGTACTTCATGAAGCGGCGTTAGCGGTAGATAAACGCGCACTACATATCTGATGACTGTTTAATCCGGTTGATTGTGCTATTGGGAAGGTACTGACCCCACATCTGCAAGAATAACAATGTGGGGAATGTTTACTGATTTTTAATAATTCACGCACTGAGTTTTATCAGGATTGACCGCGCAAGACCAGGTTGTTTGGCGGATGCTCGCTGCCTTATTGAATAGGAATTCAGCTTTTTGAACTTTGATCTGCTCGGCCGTAGGAGAAACTTTTTCCGGTATGAAGCGTTCCTGCGTCCAGAATCTTATGCGGCAGAAATCGGTTGCTTTACCGCAAATTTGATTGATTGCAGCACTATAGACTGTTTTATCCATTTCTTTATTCAAATCTACCAGCACCATATGCACAAATTTGCCTGAATTGCCCATCTCGATAATGCGAACAACTCGCCATCCCTGGCCGCTGGGTAATGATTGGGTTGCTGCCTGAGAGGCCGCTTCCGGAGAAGAAGCTTCGGTAGAAGGCGCCTCGGCAGAGGGAGTTTCTTGAGCGGGTTCTGCTGATTCTGCTTCTTCTGCTAGCACTTGAGCAGACCACAACAATGTTATTGCCATAAACATACTGCTGATTACTTTTTTATTCATTCGTTCTCCTGATATGCTTCTCTAAATAAAAGTGTTTCTGATTTGCAATTCTACCTATTTCAACATGATATGAACAGCCAGCCTATGTGGGTAAATTTTTAGCAAAGCGTAATTATTCCATTTCCAAATCAAAAATGACGCGAAGGCGAGCCGCCGACAGTATAAATAATACGGCAAGGTGAAGCCGACAATGTCAGTTTTGATTTAGAAATAGAATTAGGCATATATGAAAGCATACCGACTTATTCCACAACTGGCGGATAGCGCGGCTATCCTCGCTAAATTAAGCCAAGGCATCACGGTGATTACCGGGAATCAGCGGCTGGCACAGGCATTTCGTCAGCGCTTTGATCAGACAGCGATCAATAAAGGGGCGAGTGTTTGGCTATCACCCGATATTTTGCCATGGCATGGTTGGTTGCAGCGCCAGTGGGAAGATGCGCTCTTGTCAGGAAAGATGTCTGAATGCAAACAACTGCTCTCGCCCCGGCAGGAGCGTGTTCTTTGGCAAGAGGTGATCACCTCAGATCTGTCATTCCAGCCGATGAGCAAGACAGCCTTACAGGTGCAGGAAGCCTGGCAATTGCTGCAGGGGTGGTGCCTGCCGCAGCATGAGGCGGTTTTTCAGTATAACGATGACAGCCGGCTCTTCTGGCAATGGCAACGGTTATTTCAAGATAGATGTCAGCAGCAGGGCTGGCAATCCGCAGCTTGTTTGCCAGACCAGCTGCGGCATAGTTTTGAGCAGGGAGCACTACCGGCGCCCGCTGAATTGGTGTTAACCGGTTTTGATGAGCTGATCCCGCAGCAATTGGCTTTGCTGGAAACGCTGGCGCAATCAGGCTGCGACGTGCAGTGGCTGCAATTAAGGCCGAAGGATAGTCAGGTTAGCCAGCTAGCCTGCACCGATCATCATCAGGAAGCTAATCTCATGGCGCGCTGGGTCCGACAGCAACTGGCAGACAATCCAGCGGCACAAATAGGGATCGTGGTGCCAGAACTGTCTGCACACCGTGAAATCATCATCCATGCATTGGATCAAATCCTGATGCCGCAGGTCTTTCATCCAGGGGGGCAGCAGCAAGAGTGTCCCTACAATGTGTCGCTTGGCAAGCCGCTCAGTACTTTTCCGCTGATTGCGGCAGCATTGAAACTGCTGGAGCTGTTTAAAGCCACGATCAGTTTACAGGACATGAGTCGATTTCTTCTTACCCCATTTATAGCGGGCTGGGAGCAGGAAGCGAGCGCACGTGCGCTGCTCGATGTGCAATTACGTGAAACAGGCGAAGCTAGCGTATCGATGAGTACCGTGCATTATTATGCTGCACAAACGAATCGCAGCTATGCCTGCGCTGTGCTGGCGAAAAAACTCACCATGTTGAAAGCATGGTTGCCAGCCTGTCCACGCAAGGATTATCCCGGACAATGGGTGCAGCATTTTGTGCAATTACTCAAAACGATAGGCTGGCTGGAAGACTACCGTTTATCGAGCGAAGAGTATCAGACGGTGGAAGCATGGCATGCGTTGTTGGCGGAATTGGCCACACTGGACTGGGTAATGGGAGAAATTTCATTGTCTGCTGCACTGAGCCAGCTCTGGCAAATGGCGAGAGAGCGCATTTTCCAGCCTCAGACAGGGATTGCGCCAGTGCAGGTGCTCGGTCCGCTCGAAGCTCATGGTATCCAGTTTGATTGTTTATGGATGATGGGACTGCATGATGGCGTATGGCCAGGATCATTTCAGCCCAATCCTTTCATTCCCTTGCCGCTACAGCGCAGCAATACACTGCCGCATTCGAGCGAGCAGCGCGAATTAGCAGTAACGCGCATGCTCACGCAGCGCATCGTGACGAGCGCCGCTCAAGTCATCGTCAGTTATCCACAACGCAATGGCGATGAGGAATTGCGTGTCAGTCCTTTGATCAAGGACTATCCGTCCTTGCAAGCAAGCGCACTGGCAGCAGGCAAGTTTATCCTATGGCGCGATAGCGTACATGACAGCGCCCGTTTAAGCGCATGGCCGCATGATCCTGCGCCTGCGCTGGCGCAGAGTACGATCAGCGGCGGCAGTCGCATTTTCAAGTTGCAGGCAGCGTGTCCCTTTCGCGCGTTTGCGGAATTGCGCTTAGGTGCCCGTCCGCTGGGACAGTTGCAAATCGGACTAAATGCCATGACGCGCGGCAATCTGCTGCACCGCATCATGGAACAAGTCTGGGATCAACTGGGTTCGTATGAGCAACTCATGGCATTACCGCATGACCAATTGAACCTGCTGGTGCTGGCTCAAGTCAACGCTGCCATCAATGAAATCGCCCCGCGCTATCCGCAAACATTCACCCGGCGTTTCCGCACTATGGAGGCTGACCGGCTGCATCGTCTGGTATTGGCATGGCTGGAACTGGAAAAGAATCGGCCATCTTTTCAGGTCATCGAAAAAGAAAGGAAATATGAAGTGACTGTAGGTGCGCTCAGTATTCAGCTTAAAATCGACCGTATTGATGCGCTGATAGATGGTCGGCGGCTGATCATCGACTATAAAACAGGCCAGGCCAAGGCCAGTCAATGGTTTGGAGATCGTCCCGATGAGCCGCAATTGCCGCTGTATAGTTTAATTTTTCCCGATGATCTGGCCGGTATGGCCTTTGCCCAGTTACGAGCAGGGCAGATAGCATTCAGCGGCATTACAGTGGAAGAGGAGATTCTGCCCGGTGTGAAATCATATCAAATGCTTGCCCAGAGCCGTGAGATTGGCGACTGGCCTCAGCTACTAGCGCATTGGCGCATGACACTGACAAAGCTGGGCGATAGTTTCCGCCGCGGCGAAGCAGCGGTCGATCCCAGGAGAAATCCGGCTGCTTGCCTGTATTGCACGCTGCAGCCGCTGTGCCGTATCAATGAGATGACTCTGCTGGATGAAGCCGATGTCAGCATGGACAGTGCGGAGAATGACTCATGACGGCACGATCAGAGGTGGCCGATCAGGCTGAACGGCTGCGGGCGCTTGATCCACAGCATTCGTTCATCGTGCAGGCGCCCGCTGGTTCAGGCAAAACCGGCTTGCTGACCCAGCGGTTTCTGGTGCTGCTGACAATCGTTGATGCACCCGAGGAGATCGTGGCGATCACTTTTACCCGCAAGGCAGCGGCTGAAATGCGCCAGCGGATTCTGCAGGCGCTAACAGATGCCCAGCATGCTCCCATGCCGCAAGAATCATACGCACTTCATACCTGGCAGCTCGCGCAGCGTGTACTGGCACGCGATCAGAGTAAAAACTGGCAATTGCTGGAGAATCCCGCGCGCTTGCGCATCCAGACGATCGATTCGCTGTGTGCCAGACTGGTCAGTCAGATGCCCATCCTGGCCAGGTTAGGTGCGCTACCAGCGATTGCAGCAGATGCAACCGAACTTTATCAGCAAGCAGCCAGGCAGACGATCGAAGCAGTGGAATCGGATGGCGAGTGGTCGGATGCCATTGCCCATCTGATCGAGCATCTGGATAACCAGTTGGACAAGTTGCAGCAACTGATTGCCAGCATGCTCGCGCGCCGCGATCAGTGGCTTCCTTTTCTTGCTGATCCCAATCATGCAGTGCTCATGCGCGACAAGCTGGAAGCTGCACTGACTGAATTGATAACAGACGCTTTACAAACACTGGCTGACCAAGTTCCTGCAGGTTGCTGTTCTGAAATTGTCGCTCTGGCAAGATTTGCAGCAAGCCAGCCGGAAACAAGCGCTGCTGTCATCGCCTATTGCCAGACGCTGCAGGATGTGCCGGGCGGGCAAATCGCCGATCGCCCGCAATGGGAGGGACTGGCCGCCTTGCTGCTGACGAGTAAAGGAGAATTACGCAAGAAAGTAACCAAAAATGAAGGTTTTCCTTCGCCAACGCAGACAAAAAACCGGGAAGAGCAGGCGTCCTATCGCGACATGAAGCAGCGCATGGAAGCTTTGCTGCAAGCACTGGCCCCGGAAAATGCATTCATTCAGCAACTGGCCCAGATACGGAAACTCCCTCCGCATCAATATGCCCAGCAGGAATGGGAGACGCTGCAGGCATTATTCAAGTTGCTCAGACTGGCGGCAGGCAATCTGGCAGTCACTTTTTTGCAAATGGGACAAGTTGATTTTCCAGCGCTGACGCTGGCCGCAATCCAGGCGCTGGGCGAGCCCGATGCGCCGACTGATCTGGCGCTGGCGCTGGATTACCGCATCCAGCATCTGCTGGTGGATGAGTTTCAGGATACTTCGTTTAACCAAGCAGCACTGCTGGCACGCTTGACTGCTGGCTGGCAGGCAGACGATGGGCGCACACTTTTTCTGGTGGGCGATCCGATGCAGTCGATTTACCGTTTCCGCCAGGCCGAGGTCGGGTTATTTCTCGAAATCCGTGACCGTGGCTCATTTGGTCAGGTGCCGCTGGAATTCCTGCGTTTGTCGGTCAACTTCCGCTCCCAGCAAGGCATCGTCGACTGGATCAATCAGCATTTTCCCGCAATTTTGCCAGCGCAGGATGAAATGACAGCAGGCGCTGTGTCCTATGCGCCATCAATCGCTTTTCATGCCAACACCAGTAGTAAAGCGGTTACTGTTTATCCCTCGCTGCAACGTAATGATCAGGCGGAAGCAGAACAGATCGTGGCCATCGTGCAGCAGGCTAAAATTGCGCAGCCGCATGGCGCCATTGCCATCCTGGTACGCAGCCGCACTCATCTGCTGGAAATCATCGCGCAACTGAAGCAGGCAGGGCAGCGTTTCCAGGCAGTTGAAATCGAGCAACTGACACATCGTCCCGTGATTCAGGATTTGCTCGCGCTCACGCGCGCTCTGCTGCATCATGGCGATCGTATTGCCTGGCTGGCGCTGTTGCGTGCACCATGGTGCGGACTGACTTTGCAGGATCTGCATACTCTGGCGGGCGGAGACTTTGATCAAACGATCATCGATCTGCTGCGGCAATCGCCCCGCCTTGCGCAACTCAGTGCAGATGGCCAGCAGCGGCTTGCCCGCGTACTGCCGCTACTGGAAAGCGCGATCAGCCAGCAGGCCAGGCGCTCGCTGCGCCGGAATGTGGAAGGCACCTGGATTACACTGGGTGGGCCGGCCTGCGTGACCGATGTCACCGATCTGGACGATGCCGAAGTTTATTTTCAGTTGCTGCAGGAGCTGTCCGAAGCAGGTCAGTTACCGGATATCCAGACACTCAATGAGCATGTCGGGCAACTCTATGCCTTGCCGGATGTGATGGCTGATGGCTCGCTGCAGCTCATGACCATGCACAAGGCAAAAGGGCTGGAATTTGACACAGTGATTTTGCCGGGGCTTGGCCGCAGCGGCAAGAATGATGAAGCCAGACTGCTGTACTGGATGAAACATCAATTTAAATCAGGTCAGCCAGCACTGCTGCTCGCACCGATCAGTGCGGTGGGCGATGATGCCAATCCGATTACGATCTACCTGCGGCAACTGGACAAAGAAAAAGGCTATCTGGAAGATGGCCGTTTGTTGTACGTGGCGGCCACGCGCGCCAAACAGCAACTGCATCTGTTCGGGCATGTGAATCAGCCCGACCTGACCGACAATACAGAAATCAAGGCACCTCCGGCCAATTCCCTGCTGGCGCGGTTATGGCCGGTGACAAAAGCACATTTCCAGGCTTTGCTGAATGCGCATAGCCAAAATGGGGAAACAGCAGACCACCCTCCGGCACAAGTGACTACCCAGCCGCTACCGCTACTTGCGTTGAAACGGCTTCGCCTGACGACAGACTGGACTGCACCTCCGTCGCCTGAAGCTGTCAAGGTAACCATCGCGCCTGCTCGCCGCATTGCGGAAGAATCAATCGAATTCGACTGGGCGGGGGAAACTGCCCGGCAAGTCGGCACAGTGATGCACCGACTGCTGCAATATATCGGCAGAAGCGGTATCGAACAGCTTGCATCGCAGGACCTGGCCTATTTGGAGCAGGTAGGCCAGGCATTGCTGATACAAACAGGCGTGACCCAGGCTCATTTCAATCAGGCACGAGCGCAACTATCCGCTGCGCTCAAGACTTTGTGGCAGGATGAAAGGGGTCGCTGGATACTGAGCGGGCAGCATGCCGAGGCGCGCTGTGAATGGGCGGTAAGCGGCATGCGCAAGGATGGGCCCGACCATATCGTCATGGACAGAACCTTTGTCGATGCAACGGGAACACGCTGGATCATTGATTACAAAACTGGCAGCCATATGGGGGGGGATATCGAAATCTTCCTCGATAGCGAGCAGACACGCTATCGCGCCCAACTGGAACGCTATGCTGATCTGATGCAACAAATGGAACAACGACCCATTCGGCTCGGCCTGTATTTCCCTATGCTAGGAGGATGGCGAGAGTGGTCATATACAGCAGAGTAAACCCCTTGCTCGCTCCCGCACCCGTTCGCCTTGAGATTCTATGATTTGTGTCAAGCATTTTGTAATTCGCTGTGGGTTAAATAAACGAGGTAATCCCCCGGCTTTGCCGGGGGATTATTAAAGGCCTGACCGTGTGATACGGTCATCCTGATCGAACTCGAAACGATCGGTGGACAGGACATGCCAGTGCACGCTACTGCCTTCTACTGAAAATTTTTCGCTATGAACTAGGATATGGGGAAACAGCAGCACATAGTTTTTCGACTCGTCGGAACCGAGATAATAGGGCGATTGCAGATAGGAAATGCCCGCACCCGGTTCCCAGTAGCCGGAATCTTCCTCCACGAATGCCACTTCCGTCATCAGCAAGATGATCAAAAAGGCGATCGCAGATTTCATACAGTTAGCTGACGGTACAGGTTATAGCCTACGTCACATAAAATGATTCAATTTTAAAGAGATGCTCAACGGTTTGGTTTTGTTGTTTTCTGATTTGCTTTTGAACAATCCCACCGTCAGAAGACATTCGCCGATAAACGCGCCGATCACATTGACGCGGCCTCTGGCATGCCAATTACACACACTGTGACACCGCTTGCCAATGGGTGTATACCCATGTGTTCGTGGCATATCGTGCGCAAAACCACTCTCGTCAATATAGACGATGACGCGGTTTTGAGCTTCATACGCCGCAGCGCGTGGCCGATACCTTTTTCGCTTACACCTTCATGTCGATCTTCGTCGCCGGTTTATTACGGGTCTGCTTGGGATTGGGATTCTTCACCCAGTGCGTCACGCTGGCAATTTCCACACAAAAACGTGCCGCCTGCGCAATGGTAAGTCCTTCCTTCTTACGAACAGACAAAACTTTGCAGCGAAATGATGATGGATAAGTCATCTATGGATTGCAATCAATTTATTTGAGCTTTGCTATACTGTAGAGGCATTTTATTCATATCAGTCACACAGGGCGAAGTAGGATGATGATTAAAATGACCACCTTATGGGGCATGGTATTGCTGGGCTAGCATATTATTTTATTATCAGTTTGTGAGAAAACACACATCATCTTTCCTAGCATAGAACGTAGTATGGCTGAGCCAGTGCCCTCCTTGGAAAGGAGCAGCATCATGGTGTAATCCAGATTGAATAAGGGAGAGATAATGGCTGCTTATCAGGATGGCAACACTGATCATTGCGCCCTTGTGCTACGATACTGCAGCTGTAGCCGTAGCCGAATCATTTACCAACCAGTTGTGTAACATTGGTTATGCTGGTGCGATACTTCGCGATTGATCAGACCATGGCCGAAGAGAACGTCAATAAAGAACGATTGGAATTGGCATTGGAAGCTGCCGGATTGGATCTTTGGGAGAATGATCTGGTAAATGGTGATGTCATGCACATGGCGAAGAAGACGTTAGTGGAGCTTGGCTACAGCGCGCAAGAGGTAAGTAATGATATCAATGATATTTACTCGATTGTTCATCCGGATGATGTGCCAATACTCAAATCGGCCGTTAAGAACCATTTTTCCGGCGTTACTGCACAATATCGTTGCGAATTCAGATTGCGTTCCAGGAGTGGTAGATGGATCTGGTATGCCAGTTATGGCAAGATCATGACGGTCGGCGGCAGCGACCATGGCAAACGGTTTATCGGCATCACATTCAATATAGATGATCGCAAACGCAGGGAAAATGAAATCGAACAAATCAATCGCAAGCTTGCCAAACAAAATGCGTTATTGGAAAGCATGAATGCCTCCCTGCAATTACTGGCGGTGACTGATTCACTGACTGGCCTGGCGAACCGCCGCAAATTGATGGAAGTAGGTGCGAATGAATGCAAGCGTGCTAAGCGTTTCAGACATCCACTTTCACTGCTCGTTCTAGATATCGATTTTTTTAAACGAGTGAATGATACCTGGGGGCATCCTATCGGTGATCGGGTAATTTGTGCAGTAGCCGATGTTTGTCTCAACGGCACTCGCAAAGGTATCGATGTGGTGGCTCGTATCGGCGGGGAGGAGTTCGCCATCGTTCTGCCGCAAACTAATTATGTCAGTGCCTGCGCTCTAGCTGAATGGCTGCGTGAAGCTATAGAGGGGAAGCAGGTCAGTGTCAATGGTGGCACTGAATTAATCGCATCGACTGTCAGTATCGGGGTAGTGACTCTAACTGACAATGCAGCATCGTCACCTGTAAGCGATTCCGCTTTGTTCGGGCTGCTGCTGAAGAAGGCCGACAAGTGTCTGTATCAAGCCAAGCGGAGCGGAAGGAACTGCGTGTTCGGCGCGATAGAGGCGAACGGTGCAACGACTTAACGATCTACCCGAATCAAGCTGCCAACTATCCTGTCGTAATTAGTGCTTGCCCGAGAACTCTCAAACCCAATAAAGAACAAAAGGTTGCGCCTAATTTCAAAAATGAAGATTTCTAGAAATTTGAGTAAAACCAACGCAATTCAATTAATTAACGTCGCTCTGCTTCAATCTTTTAGAAATCTTCATTTCTTAAATTAGATGTAACCCCTGTTTCTTATCGGAATAAATGGTTTTCGGATAGACGCTATATAGAACAATGAGTTACACATAGATGGTTCACCAATATGGATAAATCTGGGCACTGGCTTCTCACGGTTTCAATTGAATATCTTAATGCGCGGAAAGTAGCGGATTCCGACGAAACTTCTTTATATATTAGATCGACTACTGATGCGTAGAAGACGACGTTAGAGTTCTATTTCTTATAAGATATTCATAATAAAACAGAGACTTAATTAAGTGGTGAAGATTATGTATTTCTCGAAATAGGACAAGAATCATTCTCATAAAATCTAGAAAATAAATTGTGCTCCCTGTTGTTTGATGTAAGTTTCCGCCGTTTGGATAGTAGATTATTTCTTGGGAAATCTCATTGTATTGAACGTTGTTGTGAGCGATTGCATTTCTCATACCGACATCGACTACCTCTTTGTTTATTGGATACCAACAATCATCTAAGTATTTGAACTTATCGGACAGGACTTTTGAAGTAAATTTTTCTAGAGAGCTTAATGCGCCACCGTCAATAGCCTTAAAAGAATTGCTATTATTACGATGTATGATGTTGTTGATCCCAGCGATTATTGTAAGCTGGCGAGCAAAAACCTCTGCAATATCTTTGTAAAGGTCTTTGTACGATTGAAATTCTTTTGTTGAAATGCGTGCTGCTATCTTTTCCTTTTCGTATTTTTTGGTCAAATCTAGAAACAGCGCGGGACGAATTGGCATTTCGGCGTTGTATATTTCGGGGTAGATTTTTAGGCAATCCTTTTGTAAAGTGCTGAGAAAATTCGATGAAATAAGGTTTTCTACAAAGTCATCGAGTGGTTTTTTAGGAAGATTCATGATTAGTTGAGTGTATTCCTTAACTAATGATTTAACTTCACCAAAGTGCACAAAAGGTAAAAATACGAAATTGAGGAATAGATAAAGACTTGCATTGATATCCTGAGGCTTTAAAGATAACCCTTGGTCTTGTTGCAGAAATTCGCCAACTCGCTTCTTAAATAGTTGTTTATTATTTCCATTATACAAGCGAATTATCGCTTTTATTTCATCTGCTTTATCGTGAAAATAGTTTAGTTGCTCCAATCTTTCTGAATGGAATGCCATTTTTGAGAACGCATCAGATTCCGAATCTGTTGAATCATGTAGATAGTTTACGGCCATTATGAATGGGGTGAATCCCATAACGTACTCCCCGAACCTAACCGGGAAATCTAAGTGCAAATCTACGAAGGGGTTTGTGCCATTGAATATCTTTTTGGGCTGATTTTTAGATGGACTGCAGCTCTTAAATTGAAAACTAGATGAAGGGGCGTCCGATATGTCAAGAGTGATATGCATAAGAGATCCGCAGTGAGGACAAGCAAAACTCAACGGTTGTATTCTACGATTTGAATGCCCTATCCGACAATCCGTGTCTTGCTCGCATATCTCACAAGTAAGAGTCATGTTTGTATTCATTTTATATCTGATGATATACGCGGTTATTTGTATTTAATTCGGTGATAATCTGGCATCCCCCGTTTAAGTAACACGGGGGGCTACAAATACATATCATTAATAGTTCGCTACTAAATATAGAGGTTTTTCTGTTTTTCCGATAATCGGTTATTGTGGAAACAAATTAATATCAACATCTGGATCAAAAATTGCCTCATTAAGATTCTTTGCCCCTGCAAATATAGCGCCTTCAAGATTAGCACCTTGAAATTTCGCTTCCCCTATGTGTCAGGATACCTTTCGCCTCAATTGAAACCTAAAAACTTGAAGGGCGAAGCGAGAGGAGAAGATGCAAAAGAGCTATTCGAAAGAATACAAGGAATCATTAATCAAAAAGATGATGCCACCCAATGCGGTATCTGTTCCACAATTGTGTAAAGAAACGGGAGTATCTGATGTTACGCTGTACAAATGGAGAAAAGAATACAGGAACAGGGGAATCGCAGTGCCGGGAGATAACAGTAAAGCAGATGACTGGACGGCAGAAGATAAACTGGCGGTTGTCATAGAAACAGCGGGTTTGAATAGCGCACAACTGAGTGAGTATTGCCGCAGTAAAGGCCTGTTTCTGCCAGTGCTTTTTCCTTGCGTCTGAGTTCAGATTCCAGACGTTTTATCTGCTTCCTGTCTTCCTGACGGTAGCGATTCTTTTCTTTCTCAGCCCGAGCATGGCGTTGATACCCTGACAGCGCTGCCGTTTTCCACTGATCAATCTGTTCCGGATACAGCCGTGTTGCTGGTGCTGTCAAAAAAGTGCGAAGCCCTCAGTGAGCAGGAAAGAAAGCATATTCTCGACGTTTGTAACAGTAAAGAATTCTGCAGCCAGACACCCAAACAGATTGTACCTGCCTTAGCAGACAAAGCTATTTATCTGGCGTCAGAAAGCAGTT
>NZ_JAGFJM010000014.1 GCF_024102715.1 Nitrosomonas communis | reverse complement strand
CATAAATTTTTCCCACCAATAACTGACTCTTGGGACAATACCAAATTCTATAATGACGGGCTCGTAATAGAAGAACGCGGGACTAAATACATTTTACACGAACAAGTATCTGGGGCGACAATGAATTTACTCTTTGACAAAGAAGAAGTTTTTGAAAATGTTGACGAGGTAATTGAAAAATACCTCCGACCAAATAACATGGACATTGACGGAATAAAGATTGTAGAATGAAAAATCTACCGCCAACACCAGTAGCTGCTGCACAACCCTTCGGTAGAAATATTTTTTGAAATCATCCAGAAAAATATCAGTTGCCTTCGTTTTTGTGCATAACTCTGTGGATAACTGCGATGAAGGGCTGATTTTTACTTTTCAGTCTCGTTAAGTGTGAACTGAGAATGGAAATCGAAAAAATAAAGAAGAGAGCCGCTGTATTGCCTCCCTTGAAAGCCCGAGTACGGCTGTCATTGGTCTTGTCTTTTTAAAATTCATCGCCTTCTTCAAGTTGTAGGCAATGGCGGCCATGAGCATGCATTTGTTGGCCAGTTTTATGCCCCGTGTGTTCACTCGTTTCATCGCCAGAAAATTGATCAATGTTCCCAACACCGGCTCCACCGTGCTCTGTCGGAGTTTCTTCACCTTGCGTGCATATGAGGATTTCATTCGCTCATGCATTTGATCGTAGTACGGCTTATCGAGGGTATCGCGAATACTTTTTTCGAACGACTTGCCAATGCAGGTCGACCGTAACGGACAATTGGCGCAGTCCTTCCGCGAGGTGCGGTATTCTTTCATGGCATAGCCATTGTTGTCTTTGATTTTTTTGAATTCCACTTTCTTATTCTCAGGACAGGTGTAGTAATCGCCTTCTTTGTGATAGGTGAAGCCTTCGCGCTCGGATTTGTATTGTCCGAAGTTAGGAATGTAGCCGGTGATGTGTTGCTGTTCCAACGCTTTGAGTGCGGCTCCGCTGCTGTAGCCGGTGTCGGCCAATACTTGTTCGACTATAATGCCTTCGGATTGAAGATTTTCCTTTAATCCTTTTAGGATTTGTGGTAGACATTGACTGTCTTTTTTGTCGGCATGATAGGCTTCCATATGGGTGATCACATGATGGGCAGTATCCACGCAGGTTTGAGCCAGGTAGTTGAGCTGTCTGGGCTTGCCCGGTTTTACTGCGATGCGTGCATCGGAATCGGTGGTGCTATAGTGGGTGTGGTTGCTGAGAAATTTCGGGCGCTTCTCATCTCCGGCATGTTCTTCCTTGAATTTGGCCGACCGGGTGGCGGGCATCCCATCATAGGCTTTCGCTTTCCAGCGGTGATGCTCTTCTACTTTCTTCTTCTTGTAGGCCGTTACTTTCTGCGGCTTATCTTCTCCTTTGATTTGCAGTTCATCAGCAAATGCTTCGGCATCATCCATAATCTCTTTCTCTGCGATACTGTCCATCGAAGCGTTGGCCTTGATGAGTGCGCTGTCTATAGCTTGTCTGCGACCCGACACCATACCTTTCTCGATGCACAGCTTTAGTACGTGCTTAAATAGTTCTTTGAATACTTCTTCGCCATATAACTGACGTGTTCGGCTCAACGTGCTGTGCCAGGGAAGGGGTTCATCAATGTTGTAACCAATAAAATAGAGTATGTCTAATCGAAGGGAGGCTGTACTGATTATGCGTCTGTCGCTGCCCAGATTTTCGAGGTAGCCTACCAGCATGAGTTTAAAGAATACAACCGGGTCAATGCTTTCCTGGCCTTCGGTGCCGTAATACCGGGCGGTGAGCTTATAGAGAAACCGAAGATCCAGTGACTCTTTTAATCTCCGGTAAATATTATCTACCGGAACCCGATCCGATAGTTGGAAGTTGGTGAAGAGTTTTTCTTCAAATGGTTTGCGTCCTTGCATCAAGCAAGATAAACTGATTTGATTAATTTTAATAGTTGTGCAACATGCACAAC
>NZ_JAGFJM010000010.1 GCF_024102715.1 Nitrosomonas communis | reverse complement strand
TCATCCGAAAATATTGATGAGCAAGAGACTGTAGAAAGATCCGTTTCAGAGTCGACTAAACAACTGAATCAGTCGATCAATTCCGGAAACATAGCGACTAGTTCGCAAAAGAAAACCGCCTCTGTTTTCAGTGATCCCGATGCAGATATTGAAAAATCACCGCGTACCAGTGGTGACGTGAAAACACATAAAACGGCTAATATATCCACGCTAGATAAAGCCAAACCGTTGTCTGCAGATTCTTTTCCTGACAGAACGCGCGAAGGGAATCTTGTAGCGACGATACCAAATCTGAAACACTTACTCAAATCATACGGAATCAATGTTCGTTACAACACGATCAAAAAGAAATTGATGATTACTATCCCAGGCCATTCTGGCACCGCAGACAATGCGGATAATGTCAAATTAACCTCGATTAACAGTCTTGCGACGCTCAATAGTATTGCAATTGGTCAGGTACTAAGCTATCTAGAGGCAATCGGTGATCAGAATCAATATAATCCCGTGGCAGTTTGGATCACTAGTAAACCGTGGGACGGCAAAGATCGGTTGGTTGCAATCTGTGACACTTTAGTTGAACGTGAAGGGTACCCTAAGGCGCTCAAGCAGATATTGGTGTATCGCTGGTTGATCAGTGCTGTCGCCGCGGCGTTAAAGCCAAATGGATTCAAGGCTCGTGGTGTTTTAACTCTCCAAGGTCCTCAAGGTATTGGTAAAACATCATGGATTTCTGCGCTCGTACCCGAATCTTTACTGCGGGAAGAGGTAGTGAAACTTGACCACCACCTGGATGCTGGCAACAAAGACTCAATTATAACGGCTGTCAGTCACTGGATTGTTGAGATCGGCGAATTAGATAGTAGTTTCAGAAAAGATATTGCTCGGCTAAAAGGATTTCTTACCAGCGATTACGACAAAGTCAGACGTCCTTACGGTAAAACTGATTCTGAGTATCCCAGAAGAACTGTATTTTGCGCGACAGTAAATGAAAACGACTTTCTGGTTGATCCGACGGGTAACTCACGCTGGTGGACAATCCCGATAGTAAAAATCAATTATCAACATGGTATCGATATGCAGCAGGTATTTGCACAGCTGGCAGTTGAATATGAAGAAGGCGCACAATGGTGGTTGACCCAGGAAGAAGAAAAGTTGTTGGAGCAGCAAAACAAAGATCACCGGGCTATCAGTGTCATACGGGAACGTGTACTGGATATGATAGATCTGGATCGGATCAATGAGGGAAATTTACCAGCCATGGCACCCATTGAACTACTATTAGAAATTGGGGTAAATCATCCTACTAATCAGCAATGCAAAGAATGCGCTTCTTTATTAAGAGAACTCTTTGGTGAGCCTAAAAAGATCAAAGGGCACAATAAATGGCGTGTTCCACTGAAAGAAGATAAGCTTAATGATAAATTATTTGGTAAAACACCTGGTACACAAAGCAATGATGAAGATAAATTTTAATAGATAATTTAAGCGTTGGGTGTGTAGGAGCGTCAGCACCCCTGCCACCACCCTGCCACCTATCTCACGACATGAAAATGCAATAAATATCAAATGGATAGCTATAGGTGGGTGGAGGGGGTAGGAGATTTTGAAGATTTTGCAACTTGATGTATGGGAATCACGTGTAGAGAAGTCTCCCTCGTGTAGCACATCGTCGCGAGCATAGATTTTACCAAACTGCTCCCACCACCCCCCACCTAGAGAAAAGCGCTATGTTATCAATGTGTTGACAGGTGGTAGCAGGGTGGTGGGGGCACCGCGTACTACGCACTCATCCGAGTGCTAGTGATACTGTACTGATATCAGTGAGTTAGTTGGGGGTAGGTGTAAAGAAACAGGAATCTACAACCCCGGAGAACTTCAAAATATCAATAAATAGCTATTGAGTAAGTCTAGTAACATCAAACTGAAATAACCCACCCAACCCGACCGGCACTTGTCTCCCTCAGGCAGGTGTCGGTCTTTTTTTTATCCAAAATTCAATACCACAGGAGACCCCGCCATGCCTATCATCAAGCTTACCCAGCAAAGCATCAGTAACCTGCAATGCCCAGAAGGTCGATCCCGTATCAGTTTCTACCATGCTGACTTGCCTTCATTTTACCTTGAGGTCAGAGCCACCAGCCCTGGCCAAGGCACTTTCTATTATCAATACAGGGATCAATCCGGCAAGACCCGCCATCAGAAATTGGGCAGAACGACAGAGATCACGCTATCTGAAGCGTTAAAGCAAGCCAAAATACTCAAAGCGGAAATCGCATTGGGCCGTAATCCCACAAAACAAGCCGTGATGAGCTATACGGAGTTCTTCGAGCAGCATTATCTCCCTTACGTCAAACTGAGGAAACGCTCATGGAATCGGGATGAAGAGCTCTACAGATTGCGTATCAGGCACGTATTCGGCAATAAATACCTCGACCAGATCACCCGCCAGCAGATACAAGCCTTTCATACCGCATTGAAAGCAGCAGGGCTTGCCGCATCGACATGCAATCATCACGTGAAGCTGCTCAAGTATTCCCTCAACCTGGCAATCAGCTGGGAGATGATGGAGGGCCCAAACCCGGCTGCAAAAGTGCCGCTCTATCACGAAGACAACAAGGTCGCGCATTACCTGAATGATACCGAACTGGAGCGACTGCTGTCAGTATTGCATAGCGACAGAAACCGCATCGTATGTCAGATCGCATTCCTATTGCTGAGCACGGGCTGCCGTTTGAACGAAGTGCTTTCCGCTAAATGGAGCGACATCGATCTGGAGAAGAAAATCTTCCTGGTTCGAGCCACCAATAGCAAATCGAAACGGATACGCGCCGTACCCCTCAACGAGAGCGCCATAGAAGTACTGAATCAGCTGGACACCCGTGGACAGTTCGAGTATGTCTTTATCAATCGTCATACCGGAAAGCCCTATACGACAATCACCAAGGTATGGGCGCGTTTGCGAAAACAGGCTGGATTGGAACATCTACGCCTGCACGATCTTCGGCACCAGCACGCGTCAATGCTCATAAACAGTGGCCGTACCTTGTATGAAGTGCAGCAGATTCTGGGGCATTCTGATCCCAAGGTCACCATGCGCTATGCTCATTTGTCGACCAAGACTTTGCAGGAAGCATCCAATTGTGCATCGGCCAAAATCAAGAAGGCCATGCAACCCAAGGAGGCATCCCCAGCTGAGACCTGAGTCGCGCCGGTGGGGTGGGGGGTATCGTCCGGCCTACCTCGCACGCGTAGTTGGCCGCTGTGGGGCCGTTTTGGGGGCGGGATGGCTACCCCCATCCGGTACCTCCACGGGGCCGCCTGGGGCAAACTTGGGCCGTTTCTGCCGGTTTTTCCCGCCTGTGCTCGCTGTCATTGGGTTTCAGGGAGGGGGGCGATGTTCGGAATCAGTTCGGTGGAAACTGTCGTAACTGCATGTATTGTATGAGAAAGGGTAGGGAAGAAGTGCCACCAAGTGCGGTTGATTCTCGGAATGAGTTCGGTTTTCTTCAAGCACATCAATACTTGCAGAAAAATAAGTTTGGATTCTTCGGCTATTTGTAGGCACAGATTACTGATCTCCGGACTGTTAATCCGCAGGCCCCAGGTTCGAGCCCTGGTCGGGGAGTCATCCTTCCCCGTCGGATGAATTACTCAATAATCTAACACCTGCCGATATTTTTTATGGCCATGATCAATCTATTTTGGATGAACGAGAGAAAATAAAATGGTGAACATTGGTTATGTGGCGTCAAATGTATTACGCTAACTAATTAAATAATTCCTGGTGAGCTAAGGTGCCTCTTAATTCAAATAGCCAGAAGTCTCAATTGCTTTGACGACATACAACTCTCTACGCAACCATTGAAGGAATGGACTGATTATGAACAGAATTAATTCAGCAGTACCCGGAAATATAACTGAATATAACCTAAATTGGCCAGGCTCTGTACGTGGCTCAACACATGAATTAGTGATTGATGAAGAGCATATCTACGTTACTGGGCAAAACATGCATCAAATTGCTAAATGCGATTATGAAGGGCAGGTCGTCGACTACTACAAGATGCCGGATGGCAGCGGTCCGCACGGCATATTATTTGATAAACGAGGGCAACTTTGGGTTTCGCTGGAGTTTTTTGGCTTGGTCGTTCAATTGGATCATCAGGGAAAAATTGTCAAAGAAATTGATGTGCGCTTATTTGTGCAGGGTGCGAGATCGCCGATTAATCCAGCCCCACACGGTATCAGCTTGGATGCAGACGGAGAAACTATCTGGTTTACTGGCAAACGTACCAGCACAGTGGGTAAGATTAATCCGGATGGCAGTGTAGAGCATTTCCAGCTGAACAATCTGGCTGCAATGCCCATATTCCTATCTGCCGGAGCTGATGGAAATATCTGGGGAACTGAATTGCTCGCTAGTGCCATTTTAAATGTCTCTCGTGATGGAATTGTAAGAGAATTTTCCATACCAACATCGAACAGTAGACCTATTGCAGTCATTCCAGACCCATCGGGGATGTTCATGTGGTTTACTGAAGAAGCTGGAGTTAAGATAGGCAAGATCGATTTGTCCGGCAAGATTACTGAATATCCCGTTCCCGCTTTGCAGAAGAATGACATACTTGCATCTCTGGTATTCGACTGTGACGACAATTTGTGGGTGCAAGTCTATGTGGATCAAAACAATCCCAATCCATCAGGATATGACTATATCTTGAAGTTTGATAAATCCATTCGACATATTGACGGCTCTGACATTGCCGGAATTCCATTTAGTACGCACACCCTCCCCAGCAGAGGAACCATGATGCATCGGATTAAAATGGACTATAAAGGTAATTTATGGTTTACAGAAATGATGACGGATAAGCTCGGCAAAATAACGTTTTGATCGATTTCTTAACCGTGTAAAAGCTCGGCTGGTGCGGAAGAGAGTGTCGATCAAGTTCATTCTTTCTTAAGGGTGCTGAGACTGTTAGTTCGCCTGTCACTGGTATGAATCAGGGATGAGGAGTTATCAATGGGTAATCTGGTGTTCTATAGCGATATTATCGGAATACCACGATAGGAATGTCTGGGGGGAGCGTTGGACTTATGTTTTTGCCTCCAGGTTGGCGTCCTGTACCTTTTGTATGGTGGTGGGGTGCAATGAATTCATGGGTAACTCAAATAACCAATTCATTCATTATTGACGCTCAAGTTGTTTAACGCTACATTCATCCCATAGGAGGACGATCTAACAAAATTATCCTGTACATGGTTCTTGTACCTATATCATAGATTGATAACTCAATTCTAGGGGGTTTCGAGATGCTGGTGATTACAAATCGTGCGCTTTCATCAAAGCTGCAAGCAACTGGCGTTGATAGTGATAAGGCTTTTGGAGAGAAGCAAAACAGTCTGGGCATCAATGAAATTAGACTTGCTCACGTTTACCGCAAGAATAAGAAATGGGAGGTAAAATTGGTGCCCGAGCAGGATGAAAAAGAACGTACGGATGCTAACCTCCCCAGTCGAGTTGAGTTCAATAAGACAATCGCACGATGTAAAGAAAACGGACGCGACTGTCTGATCTACGTGCATGGCTTTGGAAAGAGTTTCAAGGAAGCCTTGGAGCAGGCTGAGTACATCGAAAAGTGTTACAACGTAGAAGTGGTAATGTTTACATGGCCAACCAACCCAGGCGGATTCGTAACTATGGAATATCGTGACGTGAAGCGTATTGCCTTGGCGTCGACTGGAGCTTTTGACCGAGTTATGGAGCGCATTGGTAAATACTTGAGTGAACCTGGCTTCGATCGTTCGTCGTTATTGAGCTGCGGTGTCCACCTCAACTTGATGACATATAGTATGGGTAACTTTTTGCTCCAGCACTATGTACTGAGCGATTACTATGGTCGCGAAACAGACATGTTTACTAATGTCATCTTGTGCCAAGCCGATTGCGATAATGTTGGGCATGAAGCGTGGCTGCACAAGCTTATAGCTGGACAGCGTATCTATGTGACCATTAACGAGAAGGACAAGATTCTCGGTTGGTCGGAAGCACAGAATCAGCGTGACCGCCTTGGTCGCACCGCAAGAAACCTGATTGCCTCTAACACCATCTATGTTGACTTCACAGGTGGCGAGAATGTTGGTAACACACATCAACTCTGGGGAGAGGTTGACCACGACACAGTCATCAGCTTCTTCAGTGCTTGCTTTAAAGGCGAACGAGCAGAAGAATTATCTGGATTTTCCTACGATTCACGGATGAATGCCTATCGGATTCAACGCGACACGAAAAAAGTTAAACAGTAGTGGCATGCAATCGGGAATTATTGTGCTGTTTGCATGCCAGGAAGTGACAAATCTGCATATAAAGAAGGTGTTGAGTCGTCAAGGTATGATAAGTAACTCTTACGATAATACCTTAGTATGCGCTCTCAATCAGTAGCATTAAATACACTTTGCTAAATCCAGATGATCCGTCTAATAGCTGGTTGCTCAAAGTGTTGCTGAACGCCTTATTGTAGTGAGTGGTGCTGCCGCCACTGTTCATTTCTTAAAGCAAACTCGATGATGATTGCTATAAATCACCAATGGTCGTTAGGGGCGGGACCGATTTTGGCCGCCGTGATGGGAATGATCATGCACCAGTTTGGTTGGGGGGCGCCAGCTTGCTGGACGGGGACGATTGCGATGTTGTGTGTGGTGTGGTGGATCTTCGAACCGATTCCGATTCCTGCAACCGCTATCATTCCGTTAGCGTTTTTCCCACTCTTTGGTGTTTTGCCACAAGACAAAATTGCCGCATCGTTTGGCAACGAATTGATTTTACTAATGCTCGGTGGATTCATTCTGTCCGCAGCAATGGAGCGTTCCGGTGCGCACCGGCGCATTGCGCTAGGATTAGTCAATATCATCGGAGGGCGTAGCAGCCGTCGTATTGTGTTCGGGTTTATGGTGGCGACTGCGGTATTGAGTATGTGGATTTCTAATACCGCGACTGTGTTGATGATGCTACCGATCGCGCTGGCGGTGATCGCGCAAAGCCTGGATAAAAAACTGGCGCTGCCATTGTTGCTCGCGGTTGCGTATAGCAGTAGTATCGGCGGCCTCGGTACGCCGATCGGTACACCGCCGAATCTGGTATTTATGCAGCAGTACGAAAAATTTACCGGTAACACTGTCAGCTTCACACAATGGATGAGCTGGGGATTGCCGGTTGTGTTGATGTTTGTACCGCTGGCCGGATTGTGGCTGACACGCAAACTGGATTATCACGGTGCATTGGTCATTCCGCCTGCAGGCGACTGGCGGCCGGAAGAGCGTCGTGTGCTGATCGTTTTTGGCCTAACAGCACTCGCCTGGGTGACCCGTCTCGAACCTTTCGGCGGCTGGAGCACGTGGTTTAACCTGAAAGGTGCGAATGATGCAATCGTTGCATTGGTCGCGGTAGTGGCTTTATTTCTGATACCAAACGGTCGTGGTGGTAAATTAATCGACTGGGAATCGGCCGAGCGTGTGCCATGGGGTATTTTGATGCTGTTTGCGGCTGGCATAGCGATCGCACAAGCGTTCGTAGAAACCGGCCTATCGCGTGCCATTGGTGATCATCTTACAATGCTTGCCAGCCTGCATCCGCTGATAATGATCGCCACCATTGCATTGATCGTCACTTTCCTAACTGAAACCACCAGTAACACCGCAACTACGGTTTTGTTGATGCCAATCCTGGCCTCCGCCGCGCTCGGCTTGGGTCTTGATCCAAGTCTATTGATGGTGCCTGCCGCGATGAGCGCAAGCTGTGCTTTCATGCTACCCGTCGCCACCGCACCAAATGCGATCGTATTCAGCAGTGGTCACATCACGATCGCCAATATGGTGCGGGAAGGATTGGCGTTGAATTGTATTGGTATAGTAGTAATTACGTTGGTTAGTTATTTTTTGGTAGTTTAATTACGCATATACAAAATCTTGACGGTAATGTTATTTATTTCACAAGATACGAACCCGGTAATTTATCGTCAGAGGATCTCTACGTCGTGTAGCTACGCTGTTCGTCTCAGCTGAAATTCTTTTTTTGGGTTCGGATAAAATCGGTCAAACCATTTGCAGTAAATCCAGGCAGTTTATTTGTTTTCTACAAGCCTATATTGTCTCTTGAATGGATTAACCCTCTCCACGATGGTATATTCGAACATAGATACAGCCCTGTTCAAGGAGGAGAACATAATGAGCTTTCCATTTCAGAGTGATGCGCTAGGTAAATTAACTTTACGTCTGACGGTAGGAATACTCATGTTATTCCATGGTGTACATAAGATATTTAACCCGAGCGCTCTCGATTTTATTAGGAAACAACTTGCTAGCATTGATCTGCCCCAGGTTCTGGCTTACGGCGTTTATTTGGGAGAAGTGATTGCGCCGCTCATGGTTATTATTGGAATTTTTGCTCGGTTTGGCGGTTTACTCATTTTTGGTAACATGATATTTGCAATAGCGCTTGCACATCGTAGTCAATTATTTACATTAACAAATACTGGCGGCTGGACGCTGGAATTGCAAATTTTCTTTTTACTTACAGGGCTTGCGGTATTCTTTCTTGGGAGCGGTAGAATTGCCGCTAAACCAGACTAGAAACGGTCGGCTTTAAGGTAGATTGATGGGAATTAAACTCGAGTACTGCCAGATCAGATCTGGGTTAGTGCAAAAAAAGAATTTATTTTTCTTATAATGGGCGTTCATTCACAAATTCTGGTTTCAAGCCTGGCAGCGCTGTGCGCATTGGATGACGCTACGTCGGCGCAAGTGGCAAAAGCATCCCGGCAGAATGCTGTGTTCGACTGTAACAAAGCGCGCCGGGATGCAATATCCTGCTTGGCCTGCAACATTTACTTTGAGGCACGTGGTGAATCGATGAGGGGGCAGACCAAGGTCGCAAGTGTGACGATGAGGCGGCTTGTCAGTCCAGCCTATCCGAGGACCGTGTGCGGAGTGGTCTGGCAACCATACCAGTTCTCATGGACTCACGACGGCAAGACAGACAAAGTATACGATGGGGATGCATGGGCCAGGGCGCTGTTCCTGGCTGGGACAATGGTTTCCGATTACCGGTCAGGAAGCAAAACCAGGAGCTATGCTGATACTGGCAAGGGGATGAATGGAGTACTGTGGTATCACAGCAAGAAGGTCAAACCAAAGTGGTCACGCAAAATGCGTCGCTACTCCACTGATGGCGAGCATATTTTCTACCGCAAGCGTTAACAGGAGTATTACAGCAGCATCCAAAGCGACTTTGCTGGAAATTCATTTTTCTTTTCATTTGGATGAATCGTATTTCTACTTAGAATTTGTTGTTATACAGTGTGCTTTTTATGTTTTGATGTGGACATAATAGAAAATGGGGATGTGGCAGTTTAGTGCCAGACCTTACATTTGACACTCTTTTTCCTTCTTTTCAATCTTCTTATGTCAAATGTATGATCTGACTAAAGTCTGCTAAAGCTGGATCTGCTACTCATTGAAACTGAAATTAATCTCAGTTTTTTCAAAGTGTCAGCAACCATTTCCTGAATTAGACTTGAATTTCTAATGGTACTTTTAATTTTCTTTTTTTAATGCTTCACATTTATCGAGAAATGCTTGCCGTTCAGCTTCGTTGTTTTTAAAAGCTGTAAGTGCTTTCTCCATTCCCCTTCCCGAACAATTCACTGCATCAGCTTCGGGAAGTCCTCCGTCGCAACCGATTAGAGCGATGCTAAGGCCAATAATACAAATGACGTTATATTTAGAATTCATCTACAATTTTCCTCTATAAGATAAGAAATTCACTATGGCTTAATGTATATACTAGATTTCTCAATTGCTTGGTGTTGGTCAGCCACACGAACCTAACCATGCAATTCTACCTGAATCTTCACGGTCTGTGACTTTTGCAAAACGCTTCCTTTCTAAGAACCTGTTCAAAGTCTTTTGGTTTGACAGAAAAAGTGTGATACTTGCAGGATGAGAACACGTTATCCAAGTGATATCAGTCGCGAACAGTTCGAGCAGATCCGCCCACTGCTGGAAAGTGCGCGCAAGAAGACCAGTCCACGTCGAATCGATTTGTACGAAGTATTTTGTGCGGTG
>NZ_JAGFJM010000144.1 GCF_024102715.1 Nitrosomonas communis | reverse complement strand
ATGGGCTGCTTTCAATTGCTGCGCGATGTATCTTGCCTGTTGCGCAAGGCTGGGGAGCTTGATCAGCAACGGTTTAGGACCTTGCCGTCCGGCAGAAACCGGCATCAGCCGCGGTGCGCTGTCTTCGTCTGTTTCGATGGGCGTAAGCAACTGCCTGGCAAATTGACCCGCAAATTGAAGAATTTCCTGGGTATTGCGGTAGTTGATTTTAAGTATGGTGGTTCGCCCTTGTGCCTGGATGCCGACGCTCTTAAAGCTGAAGCGGCGTTTTTCTTTTGTGTGGTAAATGGATTGAACGTCATCATACAGAACCAGCAGTGAATTCGTGCGCGCATCCACCATTTGAACTACCAGTTTGAGCCATTCCGGACGAAAATCATGGCCTTCATCGATCAACACTGCTTCGTATTGTGCGGAAGGAATGAGTTTGTCATCTACCGCGCGGATGAGCCGATTCACCATGTCATCCCAATAACCATCACGCCCGCCATCCCCTTCGGGCAGGTCGACGTGATAAGCCGTGAGCTGGCGGCGGCACCAGGCATGGAATGTATGGACATTGACTTTGCTGCCGATTTCTTTTTGCTGTATCCAGTGTTCGAGGCGTTTGGCAAGTATTTTGTTATAGCAAAGTATCAGAATCGGTTTAGCGCAAACCCGGGCAAGATATTTTGCACGGTAGCCGAGAATCAGCGTTTTGCCAGAACCTGCCACCCCGTGGATGACTCGATGGCCTTCGCCAAGGCTGCGCGCAAGCTGTTCCTGCTGTAAATCCATGACTTGTAAAATATCCGGTAGCTCGCCAACCGCTGCTGCAGCACCATTCAATAGTTCACCCTGTTTTGCAGGTATGCGGATTTCCGGAAACATATGCCAGCGTATCCGATCCATCTGGGGCAAGCTTAGATTGCCATAGCCACCGAGGGTAAACATGTCCCACAAGCGTTGCTGGAACGCTTCCATTTCCACCGATTCAACCATTTCATCCTGACAAATGACGCGGCGAGGCGCTAATACTTCCCCCAAATCAGTGCTGTCAAACTGCTTGCGGCTGATATTGGGGAGCACCACGCCGTACGACCAAGGGAAAAGGAGTTGTCCCTGTTTTTTACCGCTGCTGAAAACCAGTTGCGGATCCCTTTGCAGCATGTCGGCCACTGCCTCAGCATATTGACGGGCTTGCTCCAGCGGATTGCGCTTGTGAATCAATCCTTCGGACATAAGCAAAGTCACATCCGTTTTGGTAATGGTTTGGATGCTGTCCCGTTTCCAGTCCTTGACTTCCAGAATCAGCAAGCCACGTTTTGGGTGCAGCACAATAAAATCCGGATGCCTCATCGATTGACCGATCGGAATGTCGTACCAGCAAAGATAATCATCTTCCAGTTTTGCTTCCAGACGTTGAGCGAAACGTCTTTCACCGGCGGTCATGCGGGAAATGCAACTAGAGTAGCTAGGAATTAAAGTAGTCATGTTGATATTAACGGCGATTATGGCTATCTGTTTAGCAGCTGAAGTATTCCAATTTTCCATGGAAAGGTGTTGGTGTGCAGTAGTTGCATATGACTGCCTGAACGATGATGCATCTTTCGCTATCACTTCAGAATTGGTGGTATTCTAAAAGACAAATTCTAACTTGAAAGATTTCCCGCTTAAATCTCGTGTGAAAGGAGTGCGTTATGGCGATTACACTCAACCATACCATTGTGCCGTGTTTTGATAAGCAGGCATCGGCAGCGCTTTATTGCAGACTATTTGGCTTTAAGTATTTGGGTGAGTTTTCCCGTTTCAGTGTGGTGCGCGTGAATGATACCTTGTGCCTCGATTTTGACAGCAGGGAGAAATTTGAATCCCATCACTATGCATTTAAGGTTTCCGAGCAGGAATTTGATGAAATATTCGAGCGCCTGCAAGCGGAAAAGCTCAAATATGGCAGCGGTCCCGGTGAAGCGGAGAACATGACGATCAATCATAATTATGGCGGGCGCGGGGTCTATTTCCGTGATCAGAATGGACATCTGCTGGAGATGCTCACTGCGGATTATGAAATGCCGCCTCAATAATTGCCGTCACCGAGTAGCTATGCGTTGATCACGTTATCCTGGGTGCTCATGAAATGTGGCAAGCGGAGAGTTTGATTGATGAGAGGCTTATATTTTTTATCATGCAATCTATTCTTGGCAAGGCGACATCTCACCGCATATGGCCAGCAACGAGGTCGTTCTCAAGCTCTGGAGTATGCCCACGAAATTTTTTCGATAGCAGATGATATAGATGATATATCTGCGTTGGCGCCAGTAATCTCTGCCAGAGGCACGCCGCGCAGAAGAGCCATCCAGTACAGCAGCTCCACCATTTCTGCTGCCATGCATGCTGAACAGTTCCTCGGTTCAGAAGGCATTTCCAGTGATTTTGAAGCTGAATCATGATTTTCTGCGGCTTCATCAGTCACAGGCGAGATTAGCTTGGTAATTGCCTGTGTAGCCGCGATATTGTCTGGATTGAGCGTGTTATCGTTGTTGAGTGCTGAAAATGCCATTTCTTTCTCCTTTCGTTAGTGTTTGATCAATAAATGCGTCATAACCCTTCGAGGAGACGCAAGCTTTGATTGGTGATATGTAATCATCTTTGTTGGTCCAGCTTGTGCACTGTGAATTACAAGTGACCGATGATGGTTACAAGATAACTGATCCAGATTTGATCATCTGTGAGAAAGATCACACCAAGTGATCGCTATGGTTCACTCAGCTGTCAATTAATCCGCGGTGAGCTGGTCTCTTAGATTCATGTTTCCTGGAAGCAGCATTGCATACCATGGCTGGAATAGCGACAGGCAGAATCAAGCTCATTGCTAATCTGATTCTGCCATCATTTTTTGTTAGCAATGCTTACATGCCAACTACGCCATCATCTTTACGTGATATCACTACTGTGGCAGAACGTGGACGTGCGCCGCTCGGATTAACCGTTACCGCTTGCTCCCCGGGATGCCCGAAGACTTTGCCATTATCCGGCCAGTTGCTGGTAAAGTTGTTTACACCTGAGCGGTCTCCAGGGTGTTGCAAATTGACAAACAATGATTTGCCATCCGGAGTGGAGACGATGCCGGTTACTTCACAGTCTTGTGCACCGACCAAGAAACGCTTGATCTCGCCGGTAAACGGATTAGCGGCCAGCATCTGGTTATTGCCGAAAGGGCCAGAGCTTTGTTGCGAGCCGCTCATGTCAGTCTGAATCCAGAGGATGCCATTTTGATCGATCCAGAGACCGTCAGGGCTGGCAAAGATGTTATCCTGCGTTAAAGCGGGACCATTTTGCTGCGGCAGAACCTGACTGTCGGCTTCGGGGCCGGCCAGGATGAAAATATCCCAGGTGAATTTGGTTGCCCAGGAGCGATGACCTTCCTCGCGCCAGCGAATAATATGACCATAGGGATTGGGACCCCGTGGATTGGCGGCATCAATCGTAGCGGCATTGCGGCTACTGTTGTTCGTCAGCGTCATGTAGACCTCACGGCTTTGCGGATGCACAGCGCCCCATTCTGGCCGGTCCATTTTGGTAGCACCGACAACATCGGCTGCCAGCCGGGTATTGACCAACACATCAGCTTGATCCATGAAGAAAACACCTTTACTGATGGACATGGCGTGAAAATATGGATCATTGATATCCAGCGCGAGCCATTTCCCCGTGCCGTCATCATTAAAGCGGGCCACATACAGAGTGCCTTCATCCAGGATGTCGCCATTGACATCTTTCCTATAGCGGGCCTTGGTGACGAATTTGTAGATATATTCATTTTGAGAATCGTCACCTGAGTAGAAAACGACAGGTTGACCCAGTTGAGGGGGAGCAAGCCAGCAGCCTTCATGGGCAAATCGGCCCATGGCGGTACGCTTAATCGGCTTGCTGTTGGGATTAAATGGATCGATTTCCACGATCCAGCCCTGTCCGTTGGGCTCGTTACGGTAATCCTCGTTTGCACTGCCGCCTTTTACCGAGGCATCGAAGCGTATGTACTCATCAGCGCCGCCTTGCGCAGTTTCCCAGCGGTAACGGCCATTATTGGTACTGACACCGTAGCGGCTGTGCTCTCGCGCAAGTTCGGTGCGATTGACAAAATAGCCTGCCCAGTTTTCTTCGCAGGTCAGGTAAGTTCCCCACGGCGTATAACCATTACCGCAGTTGTTGATGGTGCCGCGCGTCTCCGTGCCAGCAGGGCTATACTTGGTTTTGACCAGATCGCTGCCGCGCACCGGCCCCCGGATTTCCATCGGTGTGCTTGCGGTGATACGGCGATTGTATCGTCCATTAATGACCTGCCAGTTCCCTGCGCTGTCTTTACTGATTTCAACGATACTGATGCCATGCGCGGCAATTTCCTTTCTGACTTCATCTTCAGGACGTTGTCCAGTAATCAGGCTAGGACCATTGGTGTGCAATACATTCTGATCGACATATTCATGATTGACGACCAGCAGGCCATGAGCATTAGGATTATCCTCAAACGAGAAATAATACATTCCATCATGATGCGCTCCAACTTGCTGTTCCTGATCAACGCCAGAATTGGATGCATCCGGTGCATAGGCCGGGTAGTTTCCGGTTATGGGGGTACCCCAGGGAATTAAGACTTGCGCTTTATAACCGACTGGTATGGTGACAGTATCCGAGCGTGTGACAGGCACGGCCTCGAAACCCAAGGTCGGATTCAAAGTAAATGGCGTATTAGGTGATGGTACAGATTTGGTAGCGGTGGAAGCGCTTGCGGCGGCCTCCGCTTGACCCGTTAGTTCCGGCAAGCCGAACATCCCTGCAACCGCCACACCCAGGCTGCCTGTCAGCATTTGCCGGCGTGACAGTCTTTTTACAAGTATGGTCGAAAAATGTGGGTTGTCCGAATGATTGCTTTCTGCAATATCGTTATCATTCATATTTCTCTTTGCCTCAAATAGGTGTAAGAAGCAAAGAGTTATAAACGAGGAAAATGTTATTTTTGTGACATTTTTGTAAAAAAAAGATTGCGAACGCGCGATAAAGGAACACTTGCGTTATAGTTTTCGTCTTGTACGGTAATAAAGACTTAGTGCTGCTGCACCCATTTCAGAGCATGGTTAATATTTTGTCAGTTTTCTCCGCTCATGCCATATTCGACTGCTGTTTTGACAAAGAAAACGTTGATGTCTTCTTCACGTAGCCGGGTAAACATGCGTTCAGCGTCTGCTGCACTGAGCGCCATCGTCACTTCAATGGGCTGATCACTCAGCTCGAAAAAATGCGCTGAATGGAGTTTGCCGTCATGACCAAATCCTTCGGTAGCGGTAATCAAGGTGGCTCCGCTGATGCCAAGCTGGCGTGCTTCCCGCAATAACCATTCACCCAAAGGTAAACCATTATGCTGGCGGGACTGGTTGGTGTAAAAAGTCAATTGATAACCGTGCATGCTCATTTTTCCTGAAATTTAAGCATTCCTGTAGAGTGATATTGTCGCTAACCCAAGCATCGTCATCAACAATGATCCCATCACATGTAAACCGATGGAGCCTGCTGCCCAGAGTAACCGTCCTTGTTGTATCAGTGTCATGGTTTCTGCGGAAAAGGTGGAGAAAGTGGTCAGTCCGCCCAGGAAGCCAGTAATGATGAACAAGCGCCATTCAGGGGCTAGTTCGGGATGATTGGCAAAAATGGCAAGTGCCACACCAATCAGATAGCCGCCAATGAGATTGGCGATAAGCGTTCCTGGAGGAATGGTTGGAAATAGCGCATTGAGCGAGCTTCCCAGGAGCCAGCGAAGTACGGCGCCCAGCGATGCACCGAGGCAGATGGCGAAGATGGAATGAAACATTAGTTTGAATGATTGCAAGTGATGATTAATTTGCCAGAGCTTACAGACAATATGCTGGACCGCTATTAAATCCCGATTGAGTGCGTGAGCCAGCATGGTGCTGACGATATGTTCATTATTTATAATTATAGCGGTGTTATCCAGAAGTTGATGAGTTCACTTTATTTCTCAAATGATTAACATTTTGCGTACCATACACGATCGCTGGCAGAAAGCCAGAATGGTGATGATGTTTGTTACACCATATCAGCGGCAAGTCACTTTTAGTCTAATTGCATTGTTATTCACGGCAATGATCATGCTTTCAATCGGGCAGGGTATCCGCTTGCTGATCGATCGTGGCTTGGCTACTCAGTCGGTTGAACTGCTGACGCAGTATATGGTGATTTTTATTTTGCTCATTGTCGCGTTGGCAGCCGGCACGTTTACCCGCTATTACTGGGTGACTTGGCTGGGGGAACGTGTGGTGGCAGACATCCGTTGCAAAGTATTTGATCATTTAATCAATTTGCATCCTGGTTTTTTTGAAGCTAATCGTAGCCTGGAAATTCAGTCACGCTTGACTGCGGATATGACCTTGCTGCAATCCGTCATTGGATCTTCTGTTTCTGTTGCCTTGCGCAATCTGGTGATGCTGCTGGGAGGGGTAGTCTGGTTGTTTATCACCAATGCCAAACTGACAGCGCTGGTGCTGATCAGCGTGCCACTGGTGGTGGCGCCCATTTTGCTGTTTGGACGCAGAGTGCGGCAGCTGTCCCGGCAAAGTCAAGACAGGATCGCAGCAGTGGGCGCTTATATTGGCGAGATTCTGGGGCAAATAAAAACCGTACAAGCCTATAACCATCAAGAGATCGACAAGCACATTTTTCATCACCATGTCGAGGATGCTTTTGCGATCGCCAAGCAACGCACCATGCAGCGTGCTTTATTGATTACCGTGGTGATCATGCTGGTGTTTGGCGCGGTGGGTCTGGTGCTTTGGGTGGGTGGCATGGATGTGATTGCAGGGCAAATCAGTGGCGGTGAATTGGCAGCATTTGTGTTTTACAGCGTTATTGTCGGTTCTGCAGTGGGATCGATCTCGGAGGTGCTGGGAGAGCTGCAGCGTGCTGCAGGGGCCGCTGAGCGTACCGTGGAATTATTGTCTGCTCCCAGCCAGATCATCTCCCCAGCCAGCCCGTTACCCTTGCCGCTTGTAGCAGGTCAGATTGAAATCGAGCGATTGTGTTTTGCCTATCCCTCGCGTCCTGAGATACCCGCTATCAATGAATTGTCACTGACCATCAAAGCGGGTGAGATGCTGGCCTTGGTCGGCCCGTCAGGTGCAGGCAAGTCGACTTTGTTTGATTTGCTGCTACGCTTTTTTGATCCCCAGTCTGGTTGCATAAGGTTAGAAGGCATCGATATCCGCCACTTGGAGATTAACGCTTTGCGAGCATGTTTTGCGCTGGTATCGCAAAATCCGGTGTTATTCTATGGCAGTATCGGCGATAACCTTCGTTATGCCCGTCAGGAGGCAACAGATGCTGAAGTGGAGGCCGCCGCCAAAGCAGCCTATGCGCATGAGTTTATCGTTAATCTGCCGCAAGGGTATCAAACACATTTGGGGGATGCTGGATTGGGATTGTCCGGTGGACAGAAACAGCGAATTGCCATCGCTCGTGCGATCTTGGCAGATGCACCGATTTTGCTGCTGGATGAAGCGACTAGCGCATTGGATGCGGAAAGTGAACGCTGGGTGCAGCAAGCGTTGTCCCGCTTGATGACACACCGCACCACGATAGCGATTGCGCATCGTTTGAGCACTGTCAAATCAGCGGATAGGATTGCGGTGCTCAATCAGGGACGATTAGAAGCGCTGGGCACGCATGCTGAACTGATGATCACCAGCGAGTTGTATGCGCGCTTGGCTTCGTTACAGTTTCAGTTGCATGAATGAGTAGCAGGGTGCTCGGGGTGCGCTCTATATGCTAACTTTGCCACTTTTCAGCCAATTTTCCTTACTGCGCCGGGACTGCAAACTTCGCATGCCGGATCTTTCTTCAGAGTGATGGTGCGCCATCGCATGGTTAAGCCATTGAGTAGTAGCAAGCGGCTATTGAGTGTTTCGCCAATACCCAGCAAAACTTTGATCGTTTCTGCTGCCTGAATGCAGCCTATGATGCCAGCGAGTGGTGCAAATACGCCCAGTACGGCGCAATTGGGATCATCATCTTCACCAGAAACGGGAAAAAGACAATGGTAACAGGGGCTGCTGGCATGACGCAGATCGAACACCGAAACCTGGCCATCAAAGCGCACCACCGCACCCGAGATCAGAGGTTTTTTATGAATCAGGCAAGCTTGATTGATAGCATGACGAGTGGCGAAATTGTCGCTGGCATCGACTACTGCATCAGCGGAAGTAAGCAGATGCAACAGAAGCTGTTCAGTTACCTGCTCCTGTAAGGCTAGAATTTCGATCTCGGGATTGATATGATGCAGTGTTTTCTGAGCAGAAGCTGTTTTGGGTTGACCGATTGCGTCAGTGTTGTGGATGATTTGCCGTTGCAGGTTAGTAAGGTCAACGTGATCTTTGTCGCAGATAACGATTTTTCCGATACCGCTGGCTGCAAGATACAAGGCAGCAGGGGAGCCAAGCCCCCCCGCACCGATGATTAGTACGCATGATTGCGTTAACTTTTCTTGTCCCCGTACATCAATCTGGGGGAGCAAAATATGACGGCTGTAACGCAATAGCTGATTGTCATTCACGATCCTCCCGCCTCACTTTCTCAGCTATTGCTTGTTGTATTTCAGGAACTGGCTGCTTTTTTAGCAGTTTTTGTAGGCTTTCTTTTTGCATTTGCCTCGATACCCTTCAGATGCTCGATCGCTCTGGTGAGTAACAGATCATCACTCGAGCCAAACTCCATGGGAGCGCTCTTTTTCTTATTGGTAGATTTTTTGCTTTTGGGTTTATCTTCTGAACCATTCGGTTTTTGTACGCTGGCAGCATCGGCTCCATTGTTTTCATCATTTTTGTTACTACGCAAATGCCGACTAAGATCTGATTCACGCAATTGCCGGGATGCATCGTCTGTTTCATCAATAATATCCGGCGTAATACCCTTCGCCTGGATGGATTGTCCATTAGGCGTATAGTAACGTGCTGTGGTCAGCTTGATTGCGGTATTGTTACCAAGCGGCAGAATGGTTTGCACCGAACCTTTGCCAAAGGTCTGGGTGCCCATGACGAGGGAACGCTTGTGATCCTGCAGCGCACCTGCAACAATTTCAGAAGCTGAAGCAGATCCCCCGTTTACCAGGGTAACCATGGGTACCGTCTTGATTGCTGATGGTAATTCAGTCAAATAATCTTTACCTGGACCACGTAGATAATATTCAGGACTCGCCATGAGGCGCATTTTTGCATCGCTGGTGCGGCCTTCAGTATAGACGACGAGCGCATTGGCCGGTAGAAAGGCAGCTGAAACGGCTACGGCGCTATTTAGCAAACCGCCAGGATCATTCCGCAAATCAAGCACAAGTCCCTTCATCGGAATTTTGCTTTCTTTGAATAGCTTTTCGATTGCTTGTGCTAAATTTTCCCCTGTGTGTTCCTGAAATTGTGTCACACGCAAATAGCCATAGCCAGGCTCGACTAACTTTGCTTTGACGCTTTCGATTTTGATGATGGCGCGGACCAATGTGAATACCAGCGGCTCAGCTTCACCTTCCCGCGCGATCGTAAGTGTAATCGAGGTGTCAGGCTTGCCGCGCATGCGTTTGATAGCCTCGTTGAGCGTCATACCTTTAACTGCGGTATCATCCAGTTTGATAATCAGATCACCTGTTTTGATGCCTGCCCGGAATGCTGGCGTATCCTCAATCGGTGAAATGACTTTGACCAAACCATCTTCCATAGTAACCTGAATACCGAGTCCGCCAAATTCGCCTTGTGTGCCGATTTGCAGTTCCTTATATTCCTCGCTGTCCAAATAAGCAGAATGCGGATCTAAGCCAACCAGCATGCCATTGATGGCTTCGGTGATAAGTTTTTTGTCATCGACAGGCTCAACATAATCGCTTTTAATGCGACCAAATACTTGGGTGAAAGCGCGTAACTCTTCGATAGGGAGAGGAGGCAGCTCGGCTTTGAGTGCTTTATCAGCTCCAGCGGAAAAGTTGAGACTGATCATCACTCCGGCCGTAACACCGAAGAGGATTAAACTAAGTTTTTTAACAAAATTATGCATCACGTATTCTCCGCACCTATCAACTTTACAATTTTTACCATAAATTTCATTCTATTTTTACCCAGGTTAACGGGTCAAATGGCTTACCCTGATATCGCAATTCAAAGTATAAACCTGATTCACTATTACCACCGCTGTTTCCTACTGTCGCAATTGTGTCGCCGCTACGAACGCGATCGCCAACGCGTTTGTAATTGGCTTCATTGTAACCATAAAGACTCATATAGTTGTTGCCATGATCCAAAATCATGAGATTGCCAAATCCGCGCAACCAGTCAGCAAATACAACTTGTCCGCCTGCTATGGCTTTTACTTCACTACCGTTCTGGGAGCGAATAAATAATCCTTTCCACTTAATTCCTCCTTCTTGCCGTGGACTGTCAAAACGATTGACAAGTTCCCCTCGTACCGGTAGGCGTAGCTGACCTTTGAGCGACGTAAATGAACGCCCACTTGCAGAAGAATCAGGCAGTAAGCGGTTATGAAGCGGGAGAGAAGAAGATTTGGGTGCGGATGGCGGGGTAGATTTTTTTTGCGCGAGCAACCTGTTAATTTCTTTTACCAACTTGGATAACCGTTGCTCATCACTTTTGAGCTTGCTGATTTCTTGTTGTTGCTGGGAAATTTCTTCGGAGAGATTTGCCAGAATCTTTGCACGCTTGATTTTTTCCTGTTCAAGCTGTTGCTTTTGCATAGTCTGCTCAGTTTGGATCTTTACAATTTCAGCTTTTTTGACGTGGCTGTCGCGAGTTAATGTATCCAACTGCTTAAGCTGAATACGTAAGGTATTAATATTTTCGGAACGCGCGCGCTTTAAGTATCCATAGTAATGTAGATTGCGTGCCATTTGATTGGGATCTTGCTGCTTGAGCAGTAACTGCATGTAATCCTGCTGTCCGTTTATGTATTGATAGTAAAGCATATTGCCGAGCTGCTCCTGCTGCCCTTTGATCTGGCTTTGAATTTGTTTGGATTGCTCCAATAATTGATCGAGGCTAGCGTTGGCGTCAGTTAGTTGCTGAGTAAGCAAGATCAAAGCCCGGTTGGTTTCACTGATGGCGCGCTCTGAGTCGCGTAAAGCATCCGCTGCTTCAGTTTTAGAAGTTTCCTTGCGCGCCAGATCTTTTTGTAAGGTTTTAATACGATCTTGTAATTGCTTTAAATCTTTACTGACTTGAGGGTTGGCATAAAGCTGCCCGATGCATATCAGTGCTAAAAAAAACGTAATCACTTTGCGCAGTATAGCACTTGCACTGTAACACATGGTTTATTTCAGATATCGCACACAATGTATATGAATTCGAGATTTTCTGGGATATGCTGGGTTAAACATTTGTTTTAGTTTGATTTGCTACTGCCGATACTGCTTCTTCGATTTCGGTTGAGTCGCCGAGATAATAATTGCGCATGGGTTTTAGATTATCGTCAAGCTCATAAACCAGAGGGATGCCGGTAGGGATGTTATAGTTAAGAATGTCCTCATCCGAAACATTGTCAAGATACTTAATGAGCGCTCGCAAGGAATTACCGTGAGCTACAATGATTGTTTGTTGTCCTGCTTTGACTTGAGGTGCAATCGTTTGATTCCAGAAAGGTAAAAATCTAGCAACGGTATCTTTGAGGCTCTCGGTCAGAGGAATATCTTCCCTGGAGACATTGCCGTAACGAAGATCAAAGCCGGGGTAGCGTTCATCGTCAGTGGTAAGGGCTGGCGGCTGAATATCGTAGCTGCGCCGCCAGAGCAAGACTTGCTTATCACCAAAACGAGCAGCTGTCTCCGCTTTGTTCAATCCTTGTAATGCGCCGTAATGCCGTTCATTCAGCCGCCAGGTAAGATTGATCGGAACCCACATCAGGTCCATTTGATCGAGTGTGATCCAGAGCGTGCGAATGGCACGTTTTAGCACTGAGGTATAAGCAATATCAAAGATAAATCCATTTTCTCGTAAAAGCCGACCAGCAGATCTGGCTTCTTCCAGTCCTTTGGGTGTTAAATCTACATCTGTCCAGCCGGTAAAACGATTTTCCTTATTCCAAGTGCTTTCTCCATGCCGCAGGAGAACGAGTTTTTTCATGTTGACCTTCAAAGAAGAAGCTAGTAGGGTTTGTAAAAGCAATTGATGCACTGGAATTTTATTATATTTTGACAAAGAACGCAGCATGTTGCAGTGATCATGGCTGTTTTTTTGTAGTATTGAATCATTTTGTAGTCCTATAACAATAGGATTGCGTTTCTATTTAAGCGATTATCCGGATTTTGATGGAAATTGTCGGGCAACAACTGTAAGGCGCAGTAAAGCATTAGCAGCGTCAAACACTACAGTGTAAAGTTGTTATTATCGCTGACAGAATTTTTTATAGCTGTAGATTCTTAAGTACTTTGCTAGAATGATGGGTTATTTAAAGACCGATAGTGGGAACTGGAACAGGCGTTTATATGGAATCAACTTTTTTACAGGATAATATTTTTTTTATTGTTGCTGCTATGATGAGCGGTGGAATGCTGTTATGGCCAATACTGTCACGCAATGCTGCTAAAGAAATAGATGTTCAGAAAGCAATCAGACTTATTAATTACGATAATGCACTAGTACTTGATGTCAGGGATGACAATGAATTTGTCAAAGGTCATCTTCCTAATTCTAAACATATTTCTGTTGAGAGGATAGGCGAACGCTGGCATGAGCTAGAGAAATTCAAAGACAGACCCATTGTTGTGATATTCCAACCTGGGTTACGTGCAGGTCATGCGGGTGCGGTTTTGCGTAAAAATGGCTTTAACAAGGTTTACAATCTTAGCGGTGGGATCAATACATGGCGGCGAGAAAATCTTCCGATGGTAAAAGATCGCTAAGAGGTAGAAAGTGAATATGGTTAAGGTGATTATGTATGTATCGGGTTTTTGTCCTTATTGCGTGATGGCGGAAAAGTTGCTGCGATCGAGGGGGGTTGAGGAAATTGATAAAATCAGAGTTGATTTGCATCCCGAGCAGCGCACTGAAATGATGAAGAAAACTGGACGGCGCACTGTTCCACAAATCTATATTGGAGAGGCCCATATAGGAGGTTATGATGACCTGGTGCAGCTCGATCAGCAAGGAGGTATTATGAAACTGTTATCCGCCTAATTTTTTAGTGATGTTCCATCAATTTATAATCTTTATCATCAATTATTCCAATTGGAATCCAATATGAGTGAGCAACAACCAGTATTTGCTATTGAGAAGATCTATGTCAAGGATCTTTCTCTGGAAATTCCTAATGCGCCGCGTATTTTTCTTGATCGGGAGACTCCCGAGATCAACCTGCAGTTGAATGCCCAAGATGCCTGTATTGAGGGGGATATCTACGAAGTCTTGCTGACGGCTACTGTTACTGCCCGAATTAAGGAGAAAACCATGTTTCTGGTTGAAGCGCACCAGGCAGGGATTTTCCGCATACGTAACGTGCCGGGAGATGAGATTGGTTCTGTCTTGGGTATCGTGTGCCCAAATATCTTGTTTCCTTATTTGCGTGAGACTGTATCGGATACTGTGACGCGCGCAGGGTTTCCTGCCGTTATCCTCAATCCGGTCAATTTCGAAGCAGTTTATCATCAGAGAAAACAGCAAGCTGAACCAAAACCTGAGATGAGCCAGAGAGTATCTGAAGCAGAGGGTGTGCACTAAAAGGGGATCCACTTGGTACAAAGAAGGGGCTTGATCGGGAGTGTCTTTCTGTATTTCCTGCTTGTTTTTCCGCGTTGGAGTGCGGCTACGGAAATAGAATTTTTCTCTGTTGCAGCGAATGCGATCACAATGTATGACGCCCCTTCGCTGAATGCTGAAAAATTATATGTGGCAAGTCTAAATTTGCCATTAGAAGTAGTAGCGAAAGTTGAAGGCTGGGTTAAAGTACGTGACAGCAGCGGTGCGGTTGCATGGATAGAGAGAAAATTCCTGAGCGATAAGCGCTTTATCATTGTGACAGCTTCATTGGCTGACGTATTTGAGGCGGCGGATGTTCATTCACCCCTCATTTTCCGGGTTCAACGGCATGTGGTTTTGGAGTGGTTAAGTTCCGACATCGCTGGCTGGGTTAAAGTACGTCATCGTGACGGTCAGACTGGTTATATTAGAGTTAATCAGGTCTGGGGTTCATGAAAATTGCGGTATTGGGTGCAGGTGCTTGGGGTACAGCACTAGCCATCAATCTTTCTGCAAATCACCGGGTTACTTTGTGGACGAGAGATGCGGACCAGCTAGCTGAGTTAGTATCGCAACGGATTAATCGACGGTATCTTCCTGATTTGCTTTTGCCGGATTCCTTGCAATTGACATCAGAGCTTGATCTTGCTGTCAAAACTGCGGAATTGATTCTGATTGCAATTCCTGTGGCTGGTTTGCGTGAGCTATTGCAAAAAATCAAGACAATAGGTAAAGCATTACCAGTAGTTCTGGGCTGTAAAGGTTTCGAGTCACAATCAGCCATGCTACCTCATCAAGTGGTGCAAGAAGTGTATTCTGAGACGGCGCCTTGTGGCATTTTATCAGGCCCGAGCTTTGCGCAAGAGGTAGCGCGCGGGTTGCCTACGGCACTCACATTGGCATCGAATGATGGTGTATTTGCTAAATATATTATTGATGAAATTCACACAACCTACTTGCGTATTTATTCAAGCAACGATGTGATTGGTGTAGAAACGGGTGGAGCAATAAAAAATGTGATCGCAATCGCTACCGGAATTTCTGATGGATTGAAGCTGGGGAATAATGCGCGCGCTGCATTGATAACTCGGGGCTTGGCAGAGATTACGCGCATGGGCGTGGCATTAGGTGGCTGTAGAGAAACATTTATGGGATTAGCAGGGATTGGCGATCTGATTTTAACGTGTACTGGCGATATGTCACGTAACCGGCAGGTGGGGATGATGTTGGCTGCTGGCCACTTGCTGCCTGACATTTTGCAAAAAATCGGGCATGTAGCGGAAGGGGTGCATACGGCACGAGAGGCGGAGCGAATGAGCAGGCGCTTGAAGGTTGAGATGCCTCTGACGCAAGCGGTATGCAGTATTATTTATGAAGGTGTGTCTGCTGAAATAGTTGTTAAAAGAATTCTTGACCGTGAACCGAGAACGGAGTTTGATTGATTGTTGGCGCTCGGCGCGCGCCATTGCGCATTGAATAAAAGTGTGATTTTGTTGAGTTTGGACGCTTAAGGAATTATCTTTGATTCCGTATTTGTGCTTAGAGATATTCAAAAAAAAGAAATTTCCAAGCAATGACTTGACCAGGCGCAGACAGCTTGATATAAGGGCGTTTGCAGGACTTTCTGTTTGTGATCCAACTACCAGTAGCCCAACAACACAAAAGGGGAATTAAATGAATAAATCTGATCTAATCGATGCCATTGCAGAGTCTGCCGGTATTTCTAAAGCATCTGCAGGAGACGCATTAAATGGGGCGTTGTCTGCAATTAAAGACGCGCTCAAAAAAAATGAAAGTGTGACGCTTGTTGGTTTTGGGACCTTTAAAGTAGGAAAAAGAGCTGCTCGTACTGGCCGTAATCCCCGTACTGGAGCCGCTATAAAAATCAAAGCAGCCAAAGTACCAAAATTCACCGCTGGTAAAGCGCTCAAAGATGCGGTAAACTAAGCGCCTTGTTACCAAGCAAAGGTGGGGTGCTTAGCTCAGCTGGTAGAGCGTCGCCCTTACAAGGCGAATGTCGGCGGTTCGATCCCGTCAGCACCCACCAATCAGCGAGCAAGAATTAACTTTGTGGTTTAGGAGTGGTAGTTCAGTTGGTTAGAATACCGGCCTGTCACGCCGGGGGTCGCGGGTTCGAGTCCCGTCCACTCCGCCAAGTCAGTATTATACTAAAGGCGCATTAGCCTGCTATTGCAATCTTCCTTCTCATGTACTTCACTGGATTTTAGCCGTGTTTGATTTTGTTCATCGAAAAAAGACGATCGTTCAGGTTATCTTGTTGCTGGCTGTGTTGCCATTTATGTTCTGGGGAGTGGAGTCGTATCGTACCACTGGTCAGGAGAGCTATGTCGCAGTTGTAGACGGTGAAAAGATCCATCGCAGAGAATTTGAGCAAGCGCTTAGGAATCAGCAAGAGAGCATGCGTAGTATGCTAGGCGATAATTTTGACAGCACGCTGTTTGATAATCCTGAGATGCGTCAGGCGATTTTGGAAAGCTTGATTCAGAGAAAATTATTAACACGCGAAGCAGTCAATGTTGGGCTGACTGTTTTAGATTCACAATTAGCTCACGAGATTCAGAGTATTTCAGCTTTTCATGATGATCAGAAATTTTCTTACCAACGCTATGAGGAGTTGTTGCGTCGTCAAGAAATGACGCCAGCAATGTTTGAAGCACGAGTGGCTGCTGAAGTTATGCAGCAGCAACTGCTGGAACCAATCGCAAACAGTGCGAAGGTTCCTGAAACTGTCATTCAGAAAACCGCTTACTTAAGCGGGGTGAAGCGTGAAATCAATCAATTTCATATTGAGCCGGCACAATTCGTATCCCAAATTGTGCCAGATGAAGCGGCAATACAGTCTTATTATGATAATCACCAAGCAGAATTTCTTTTGCCTGAACGTGTGCGCCTTGAATATTTAGTGTTATCGCTGGAAGAATTGGCTCAGCAAGAAGAGGTTACCGCAGATGAAATCAGAAATTATTTTGATGAGCACCAAAGTGAATTTGGGCAAGAGGAAAAGCGAAGAGCAAGTCATATTCTGATCGCTGTTTCTGAAACAGCTTCGGATGAGGAGAAAGCCGCAGCACGGGACAAAGCTGAGAATGTGCTGTCGCAATTAAAAGTGGAACCAGAAAAATTTGCTGAATTAGCCAGTACCCATTCAGAAGATCCGGGTTCAGCAAAATTAGGGGGTGATCTCGGTTTATTGGGCCGTGGTATTTTAGCCAAGGAATTTGAGGATGAGCTATTCCAAATGCAGCCTGATGAAATTCGTGGTCTTGTTAAAACATCTTTTGGTTTTCATATCATCAGACTTGCTGAAATAAAACCGGCCGATGTAGCGCCTTTGGAAGAAGTAAGGAATGATATTGAGCAGCTTCTGAAACGCCAGAAGGCTGCAAGCAGTTTTGGTGAAGCTGCTGAAGATTTTAGCAATACAGTGTACGAGCAAAGTGATACTTTGCAACTGGCAGCGGAAAGATTTGGTTTGTCGGTTAAACAAAGTGAATGGATCGATAAAAAATCGAAAGAGCCTACAATTATTGCTAACAAAAAGCTACTTGCGGCAGTTTTTTCAGATGATGCTATTAACGATGGGCGCAACACGGAAGCAATAGAAGTCATGCCTGATACTTTTGTTTCTGCCAGAGTATTGGAGCATAAGCCAGCAGCAATTCAATCATTGGACGTGGTTAGAGATGAAATTATCAAGCGAGTTAAGCAACAGCTCGCTGCTGAAATGGCTGAAAAAGAAGGTAGAGCTAAATTAGCTCAATTACAGGCCGGTGAAAGTGATTCAATTTCGTGGAGTGGTACTAAAGAAGTGTCTTATATGCAATCACAAGGGATGAATATAGGTGCTTTGCGTACTATTTTTCAGACTGAGACAGATAAATTACCAGCATATACCGGTGTGGCCGGGTCAGATGGCGTTTTCAACTTGATACGAATTAATCGTGTCATTGAGCCGGCTTCTTCGGATAAAGCTCAATATCAGGTTATTGAGAATCAATTGAGGCAGATGCTTGTTCAAGAGGAGTTGTCATCGTATCAGCTTGGCCTCAGGCAACGATACGATGTGAAAATCCAGGAAGAAGGCTATTGACTATTGTAAAAGATGATCACTCATCAAGATCAAAGGCGATTGTATTAAATCCAGCGTCAACATAAGTAATTTCGCCTGTAATACCACTAGCCAGATCACTGCAGAGAAAAGCGGCGGCATTGCCAACTTCGTCAGTCGTAACATTTCTTCGTAATGGCGCAACTTTCTCGGCATATCCCAGCAGCTTGCCAAAACTTCCTATGCCAGATGCGGCCAATGTTTTAATCGGTCCAGCGGAGATTGCGTTTACGCGTATTCCTTTTTTGCCTAGACTGGAAGCCATGAATCGTACATTTGCTTCCAGACTGGCCTTGGCCAGGCCCATTACGTTGTAACTTGGCATAACGCGGACAGCACCCAGATAACTGAGCGTTAGAAGGGCGGCATTTCTTCCTTGCATTAATGCTAATCCTGCCTTGGCTAATGCAGCAAAACTATAAGAACTGACATCATGGGCAATGTGAAATGCTTCACGATTAACGCTTTCAAGGTAATCCCCGGTCAATGCCTCACGTGGTGCAAATGCGATAGAATGTACTATGCCATCAAGACCATCCCATTCTTTAGCCAGATCTTCAAAACATTGATTGATTTGGTCATCATTTCTTACGTCACAGCGAAACAGCAAACGGCTATCAAAATCGCCGGCCAGCTTTGTAACGCGTTCTCTTACATCTTCTCCTTGAAAGGTAAAGGCAAGCTGTGCGCCCTCACGCTTCATGGCTTTGGCTATACCATAGGCGATTGACCGATTGCTGAGCAGTCCGGTAATGAGGATACGTTTGTTGTCTAGAAATCCCATAATATGTCCTTCTGTTAGTCGAATTTAAAATAATTATAGCTTAAGGTTTATGATAAAGAAGTATAAGGGGAGCTCACACTATCGAATGACTCAATATGCAGCGCATCCCGTAGCGGCTTAGTCCTATTATTATAGGTGAATGGGAAAATATCGAGGATGCGTCTTTATGTCATGTCTTGGTTTTTTCAATTAAGCGATCAACTGTTCCTTCCAGGAAATATGGATGCTGGCGCACATCACCTATATCATGTTGATTAGTTTATTTTCAATCGCTGTGATATGACCTCGATACTTTTTTTATGCCGGATGTCTCTCTTTTTTCAAATATTTCCTAAGATGAATCTACTTGTTGTTTTGATTTTATTGCTGTCAGCCTGCAGTGGCACAATATGGAATAATCCCTACCCAAGCGATGATTCTGGAAAAAATATTCTTTACAATGCGTTTGCCGAGCGTCCCAAGCATCTTGACCCCGTTCAATCTTATAGCTCTAATGAAATTTTGTTTACTGCTCAGATATACCAGCCTCCTTTGCAGTATCACTATTTGAAACGTCCCTTTATGCTTATCCCGCAGACAGTGAACAAAATGCCCATCGTGCAATATTTTGACGAGAATAATAATCTTTTGCCCATGGAAAGTGAAGTTGCTAGCATTGCGTATTCCGTTTATGAGATTTCCATCAAGCAGGGTATTTATTATCAACCTCATCCAGCCTTCGCTCAGGATGACCAGGGGAAATTTCTTTATCAAGATCTGACGCCAGGGAATTTGCGGGATATATTCAAGCTTGCTGATTTTTCCCAGACCGGTACACGGGAATTGCTAGCGGAAGATTACATTCATCAAATCAAACGGTTGGCACACCCAAAACTGCACTCACCCATATTAGGGTTAATGGCAGATTACATCGTGGGACTCAGGGAGTATGCGGAAACATTAAGAAAGGCGACTGCCGTCGCGCCTAAAGATGCTTACCTTGATTTGCGCAATTTTCCATTGGAAGGAGTGGAATTGGTAGATGCTTATACTTATCGCATCAAAATAAAAGGCAAGTATCCACAATTCATCTATTGGCTGGCAATGCCGTTTTTTTCACCCGTTCCATGGGAAGCCGATCGCTTCTACGCCCAGCCGGGGCTTGCGAAAAAAAATATTACCTTGGATTGGTATCCCGTGGGTACGGGGCCTTACATGCTTACTGAGAATGATCCTAATCGAGTCATGGTTCTGGAAAGAAATCCAAATTTTCAGGGAGAATTTTATCCTGCTGAGGGAATGCCTGATGATGAGGAGAAGGGATTGTTGGAGGATGCTGATAAACCTCTTCCCTTCATAGACAAGATTATATTCAGTCGTGAGAAGGAGAGTATTCCACGTTGGAACAAATTTCTGCAAGGTTATTATGATGCTTCGGGAATCAGTTCTGACAGTTTTGATCAGGCTGTACAATTATCCGGACAAGGCGAAGCAACGGTAACAGAAGCGATGACGGCGCAAGGAATACGACTGGAGACGGCTGTTGCGCCTTCTACTTATTATATCGGCTTCAATATGCTTGATCCGGTGGTAGGAGGGCGCACCGAGCAAGAAAAGAACTCTGCTCGTAAATTACGGCAAGCTATTTCAATCGCAGTGGATTATGAAGAATATGTCTCAATATTTGCCAATGGTCGAGGTATTCCTGCACAGGGACCTATTCCGCCAGAAATTACGGGCTACCGGGAAGGTGAGGAGGGGATCAATCCGATTGTTTATACATGGCAAGACGGCAAGGCGCAGCGCAGATCCCTCAGAGAGGCTAAAGCATTATTGGCTGAGGCTGGCTATCCTAATGGCAGAGACGCTAGAACCGGTACACCGCTGGTATTATATTTCGATGTGACTGCACGGGGTGCGGATGACAAATCATTGCTTGACTGGATGCGCAAACAGTTCAAGAAAATTAATATTCAACTGGTTGTCCGGAGCACAGATTACAATCGCTTTCAGGACAAAATACGCAAGGGTAATGCTCAGATTTTTGAATGGGGCTGGAATGCGGATTATCCTGATCCTGAGAATTTTCTGTTTCTACTGTATGGCCCTCAGCGTAAAGTTGGCAATAATAGCGGGAACAATGCGGCTAATTATAATAATGCCGAATATAACCAGCTGTTCGAGCAGATGGAAAAAATGGAAAATAGTGCAGAGCGGCAGCAAATTATCGACCGTATGGTGGAAATCCTGCGTCAGGATGCGCCTTGGTTGTGGGGGTATCATCCGAAAGACTACACCTTGTATCATGCCTGGTACAAAAATGTGAAATCCAATAAATTATCTTATAACACTGTGAAATATCTGCGTATCGATCCTGTTTTACGTGAGCAAAAGCGGCGCGAATGGAATGAGCCGGTTATATGGCCAATAGGTGCGGGAGTAACTGTTCTTTTCTTAAGTCTTGTGCCTGGAATCATTGCCTACCACCGCAGAGAACGGAAGGTCATGCTCGGCAGATCAGCTGCATAAATGAGGGTTTTTTTAAGACGGCATGCTTAATTACATTATTCGACGTGTTCTCTACGCCATTCCAATTTTAGTAGGCGTTAATCTCATCACGTTTACTTTGTTTTTTGTAGTGAATACCCCTGAGGATATGGCGCGAATGCATTTAGGCATCAAACATGTGACTGATGAAGCAATCATCAAGTGGAAACAAGAGCATGGCTATGACAAACCTTTGCTGTATAACAAGCAGGCTGAGGGTGTGGCAAAATTGACGAATACCATTTTCTTTGAGAAATCGATAGCGATGTTCGTATTTGATTTTGGTCATGCTGACGATGGTCGTGATATTGCGTACGAAATCAAATCACGCATGCTGCCTAGTTTAGCCATTGCGCTGCCAGTATTTTTTTTGGGATTGTTTGTTTACATTACTTTTGCGCTGGTGATGGTTTTCTTTCGCATGACCTATATAGATTTCTGGGGTGTTGTCTTATGTGTAGCGCTCATGTCGATTTCAAGTCTGTTTTATATTATCGGCGGCCAATTTCTGGTGGGTAAGCTATGGCATTTGGTACCTATTTCTGGTTATGGTAGTGGTCTGGATGCAGTTAGATTCTTGCTGTTGCCTGTTATCATAGGTGTGATAAGCAGTACGGGTGCGAATGTGCGGTGGTATCGCACAATTTTTCTGGAAGAAATGAATATGGAGTATGTCCGTACTGCACGCGCAAAAGGCTTGCCGGAAAGCATCGTATTATTCAGGCACGTCCTCAAGAATGCCATGATTCCGATTCTTACGGGAACGGTGGTAGTGATTCCGTTATTATTTCTTGGCAGTCTGATCGCGGAATCATTTTTTGGTATCCCTGGGTTGGGCAGTTACACCATTGAGGCGATCAATTCGCAGGATTTTGCCGTGGTGCGCGCCATGGTTTTTCTGGGTTCCTTGCTTTACATCATAGGTCTGATCTTGACCGATATCTCCTATAGCCTGGTAGATCCAAGGATCAGACTGGAGTGATATATGTCATGAACATTGCATTAGACCTGGAAGTGATTTCTGGGTTTAATGCCTCATGGAATGCGCTATCTGCCTAATAATCGATGGGTATGGGATCAAGACTGCGCCATAAATACCAGGTCGCTACCGACCGCCAGGGTCGCCAGTTTGCGGCAATGAGCTGTATTTTGCTCCTCTCTATTGGTTGCTTGGCATTGTAGTGAATACTGACAGCCCGTTGTAATCCAATGTCATCTAACGGTAATACGTCTGGTCGCTGCATGTAAAAAATCAGAAACATTTCTGCGGTCCATCGGCCAATACCCTTTATCTGGATCAGGTGAGCAATCAGTGTCTCATCATTCATTTCCTGCCAGGCAATTTCGTTGTACCCCTCATTGATGAATCGTTGAGATAAATCTTGTAGATAGCTTATTTTTCTGGCGGACAGGCCGCAAGCTCGTAAGGTGTCTGTATCAACGCGATGCAGATTCTGAGGTGTAATCTCTGGCACGGCAATCTCTAGCTTTTGCCATACGCTTGCTGCTGCTTTGACAGAAATCTGCTGGCCGACAATAGCACGAGCTAACGTGGTAAAAGCGTTTCCTCGTGAACGAGGAGCTGATTCATAAAACTGGCTAATCAGCTGCTGCATGATAGGGTCTCGTTTTGCTAAATCATTCGCCGCTTGTTCCCAGAATACGGGTGCGACATGCTGTTCTTTCCTGAGTAATGTCATTTTTAATCTGATTTGTGTTTTGTAGCTAAAACAATTTGTTATTTGCTTGTTTGGAAGCTCATTTTACAGGATGAGCAAGTGGTATTCATCGATAATTTATGTTTCATTCTTATTTGTTTCCAATGCCTTGCCTGCTTTCTCTTAAGTCTTTGTCGCTACAGTGAAAGTACATGGTTTTTACTTGACTGAGCTCATTTTTTTGATTAGAGTGGCAAAAAGTGGGGATAAAAGTAGCAAAGTGGGAAATGGTGGGAGTAAAGTAAAGTGTAAATTTTCGGTAGAGATAAAGGGATGGCATGTTTCGTGGCATTACACAGCTGTGCTTGGATAGCAAGAGTAGATTCGCGGTGCCTGCAAAATACCGTGATGAATTGTCATCCAGATGCGCCGGGAATTTGGTGATTACTGCTGATCCTTCAAGATGTTTACTGATTTATCCCCAGCCTGCCTGGGAGCCCATAGAAAAAAAACTGAATAGTCTTTCCAGTTTCGATCCGCAGAGTCGTAGTTTGCAACGTCTTATCGTGGGTAATGCATGTGATGTTGAAATGGACAGTGCTGGACGAATACTGGTAGTGATGCCATTGCGCCAGTTTGCCGGTTTGACCAAGGATATTGTGTTGGTAGGTCAGGGTGAAAAATTTGAGTTGTGGGATGCCGAGAAATGGAATCAGGAGATTGAAGCAGCGCTGGTATATAAAAATGGCAATATGCCACCTGAGCTTGAAGGATTCTCATTGTAATGTTGTGGTATTGCTGTGCATTTGCCAGTTTTACTGAATGAAGCCATTGACGCGCTAGTAATCAAAGCAGATGGCGTTTATGTGGATGGCACATTCGGGCGGGGTGGGCATAGCCGTTTAATTTTATCCCGATTGGGTAATAAGGGCCGCCTAATTGCATTCGATAAGGATTTGGCCGCAATCGAAGCGGCAGCTCAGATTGATGATGAGCGGTTCAGTATAAGGCATAGTAGTTATGTCAAGATACGGGAGGAATTGCGCGCGCTAAAGGTGGAAGGAGTAGATGGCGTACTGCTGGATCTCGGAGTGTCGTCGTCTCAATTGGATGAAGGTGCGCGTGGATTCAGCTTTCGCTTGGCAGGGCCGCTTGATATGCGTATGAATACCAGTTGTGGCGAGACAGCAGCAGAATGGCTTAATTCTGTTCCGGAATCACAATTGGAAGAGGTAATTAGAAACTATGGTGAAGAGCGGCATGCTAAGCAGATTGCAAGAGTAATTGTGATGGCAAGGGCGCGGCAGCCTATTACTACCACGATTCAGCTTGCTGAGATCGTGGCGGCGGTGGTGCGCAAGGGTGGACATCAGTGGGAGGCTAAGCAGCATCCAGCAACGCGTACTTTTCAGGCGATACGGATTCATCTCAATCAGGAACTTGAAGAATTGTCGCTAACTTTGCCGCAATGTGTGGATCTATTGAATCCAAGAGGGCGATTAGTTGTCATCAGTTTTCATTCGCTTGAGGATCGTATAGTAAAACGTTTTATGCGTACGGAGGCGAGTTCGGACACGCTGCCGCGCAAAATTCCTCTGCGTGATAAAGAGGTAAAAGAATTGAGTCATCAGCGGTTGCGAATAATTGGTAGGGCGCTGCGTCCGGGTGCACGGGAAATAGCGGTTAATCCAAGAGCTAGAAGCGCGGTCATGCGTGTGGCAGAAAGAATCATGATTAATGAGTAATTGTATGATTAAACTGAATATTTTTCTGACTATGATTCTTGTTGTTTGTGGCTTAGGCATCGTGACTTCGCAGCACGAGGCGCGTAAACTTTTTATCTCATTGGAAAAAGAGCTGGAATTGGCCGATCAGTTGGCCATAGAGTGGAATCAGTTACTGCTTGAGCAGAGAACGTGGGCGATGCATGGGCATGTGGAGAAAATTGCCAGAGGGCAGCTTGACATGATTGTGCCAACACCCCAAAGCATTCAGGTCATTTTGCCTGATCATGTCACAGATCTGGCGTATTCTAAGGAGTTTCGCTGATCATGAAACGCGACTCTGCATCGTCTTCAGCTTTACCTATATGGCGTTCACGTCTGCTGATAATGCTATTACTGCTGGGTTTGGTTGCTTTGGCGGGACGTGCTATTTATTTGCAGGGACTGAATAAAGATTTTTTACAACAACAAGGGCAATCGCGCTATAGCCGCATCGTTGAGTTGAATGCGCAGCGTGGGAAAATAACAGACCGACATGGCGAAGTACTGGCAATCAGTGCGCCAGTGAAATCTGTTTGGGCTGATCCGCAGAAAGTGAATGCTACGCCGGAGCAATTGCAGGCGTTAGCGCATTTGCTCGAAATGGATGTGGCCGATATTCGTAAGCGACTTTCTGATCAGGAGAAGAGATTCGTCCATTTAAGGAGACAACTACCTCCGGAAATGGCTGCTGGCGTAGCCAACTTGAACATAGCCGGTGTGTATCTTAAGCGGGAATTTTATCGCTATTACCCAACAGGTGAGGTGGCCGCCCATATTCTTGGGTTTACTAACATAGACGGCAAGGGGCAGGAGGGCATGGAGCTGGGATGGGAAGATGTTCTTACCGGCGAGCACGGTAGCCGTCGTGTGATCAAAGATCGTATCGGACGCGTCATCGAGAGTGTCGAGAAAATTCGCTCACCCAGGCCAGGCCAAAATTTGGCGTTATCGATTGATAGTAAAATACAATATCTTGCCCATCGGGAATTAAAACGAGCAGTAAAAGCGAATCAGGCCAAGGCAGGCAGCGTCATTGTGCTGGATGTGCAGACGGGGGAGGTGCTGGGATTGGCCAATTATCCAACATACAATCCTAACCAGCGGTCAAGTATACGGGCTGGAAAAACACGTAACCGGGCATTGGTTGATGTCTTTGAACCAGGTTCGACCCTGAAACCGTTTGCTGTTGCTGTTGCAATGGAAATTGGCAAGATAAATCCTGATACGTTGTTTCAAACATCGCCGGGTGCACTCAAGATAGGAAATGCTACGATACGCGATGTTCGCAATAAGGGAACCCTTTCCGTATCACAAGTTATCCAGGAGTCGAGTAATGTGGGTGCAGCAAAAATTGCATTGTTATTGCCTCCAAAAACATTGTGGGAAATGCTGAGCCGCTCTGGCTTTGGTATGCCGACAGGATCTGATTTTCCAGGAGAAGTCAATGGCCGCTTGCGTCCTTATCATAAATGGCGGCCAATCGAGCAAGCCACTATGTCTTATGGCCATGGAATATCAGTCAATTTGATGCAATTGGCACGCGCCTATACTATTTTTGCTGCTGAAGGACGGCTCAAGTCTGTATCGCTACTGAAACGGGATGTTCCGCCTGCCGGTCAGCAAGTGATCTCACGTGAAACAGCACTGGCCATGAGCAGAATGCTGGAATCAGTAGTGCAGCCGGGCGGTACCGGTTTGCAGGCCAGAGTGAACGGATATCGGGTTGCTGGCAAAACGGGAACGGCACATAAGTTATTGGAAGGCATGAAAGGCTACGCAAAAAATCGCTATATCTCCACGTTTGTTGGTTACGCACCGGTTTCCAATCCGCGCCTAGTAGTGGCAGTAATGGTTGATGAGCCTTCGGCGGGGCAATATTTTGGTGGTGCCGTGGCGGCTCCTCTATTTAGCCAAGTGATGTCGGGCGCCTTGCGGCAGTTAAATGTTCCCCATGACGCACTTAACAATATTGTGACTTCTCCTGCACCAGTTATGCTGGGGAGCAAAGGATGACGCCAGCATTAATGCGGAAATCGGATGAAGGTTTTGTAACACGGCTTCTCGATCAACTGGGGGTGCCAGCCAGGCACTTAGTTGCAGATAGTCGCAAATTGAGAGCGGGTGATACATTTCTTGCTCTTGCTGGCGAAAAATATGATGCCCGCAAGGATATTCCTCAGGCTATTGCAGTAGGGGTTAACGCTGTGATCTGGGAGAAGCATCAATTCTCCTGGGATCCCTTATGGAAAATACCCAATTGTGCAGTGGCAGGATTAAAAACTAAAGCTGGCGTCATTGCCAGTCATGTTTATGGCTATCCTTCGCGTGAAATATCACTGGTAGGCATTACTGGCACTAATGGTAAAACTTCATGTAGTCACTGGTATGCCCAGACTATGGCCGTTTTGGGGAAAAAAACAGCGGTGATCGGCACGCTTGGAAATGGATTTCTAGAAACGCTGAAACAGTCGAGAAATACCACGCCAGATGCGGTATCGCTTCAAGCAGAATTTGCAAAGATGTTACAAGACGGTGCAGAGAGTGTGGTGATGGAAGTTTCCTCTCATGGTCTGGTGCAGGGAAGGGTTAACGGCGCTGAATTTGCTGTGGCAGTGCTGACTAATTTGTCACGCGACCATCTTGATTATCATGGAAGCATGGATGCTTATGCTGCTGCCAAAGCAAAATTATTTTTCTGGCCTACGCTTAAGTGCGCCGTACTAAATCTGGATGATGTGCTCGGAATAGAATTGTCTCGTCAGCTTGTGCACAAAAATATGCAAGTTATCGGTTATGGATTTAACCAGCCGGAAAATATGGGGAGATGGCCACAAGCCTTGAGAATGTTGCGGGGAAGAAACCTAAAAGCAAATATCGACGGTCTGGAGTTCGATGTTGAGTTTGAGGGGCGGCGAGGGGAGTTGAAAGTTAGCGTCATGAGCAAATTTAATGCCTCCAATTTGCTTGCTGTGCTTGCTACATTACTTGCAAATGAAGTCGATTTTCACGAGGCGGTTGCGGCATTGTCGCAGGTTAAACCGATTGCGGGCAGAATGGAGAAGTTTGGCGGAGGAGATCAACCCGCTGTAATCGTTGATTATGCCCATACCCCGGATGCGCTGGAGAAGGTATTGACAGGGTTACGAGAAACAATTTGTAGCAGCCAGGTAAGAAATAAATTAAGTCTAAGAAATCCAAGATTGATTTGTGTATTTGGCTGCGGTGGCGATCGGGATCGGGGAAAACGCTGCTTAGCTGGTGAAATCACCACCAGACTTGCCGATGAAGTCATTATTACCAGTGATAATCCGCGGAGTGAAGGACCGCGCGCTATTATTGATGAGATAGTCACAGGTATATCCCGCCGTAATTATTCAATTGAAGAAGATCGTGCATCTGCGATTTATCAGGCGATACACAATGCGCGTAAAGGTGATGTGGTATTGATTGCCGGTAAAGGATCTGAAGCGTATCAGGAAATCAGCGGGCACAAAGTTCCGTTTGATGACCGTGAAATTGCGCAACAAGTGCTCCATGACCTGGCTAACCTGAAATTGCGGGCGCAGCGATGATGACTGTACAAGAAGCGGCTCATGCGTTGCACGCAGAGTGGTGGGGTGAGAATGCCTTATTCACGGGTGTAAGTACCGATAGCCGAACGATTCAGCCAGGTGATCTGTTTGTAGCATTATCCGGCGCTCATTACGATGGTCATCAGTTTATTGCCAGCGCGAGAGCTAAGGGAGCAGTTGCTGCCTTGGTTGAGAAACAAGCAGGTATTGGAAGCTCTCTAGCGGGGCTAGGCTGCATTCAAGTCTGTGATACGCGGTTAGGCCTGGGTCAATTATCTGCTTACTGGCGCACGCGTTTCTCACTACCCCTTGTTGCAGTCACTGGAAGCAATGGTAAAACGACCGTCAAGGAAATGATTGCCGCCATTTTTCGTGAGGCTGTTAAGGCGAATACGGAACAAAGCAATTCTGCTGCAGACAGTGTGCTGGCAACTGCGGGCAATCTTAACAATGATATCGGCGTGCCGCAAATGCTGTTAAGACTGCGTGAGCAGCATGCTTATGCCGTGATCGAAATGGGGATGAATCACACGAGTGAGATCGCTTATTTGACCCGACTCGCTAAACCAACTATTGCGGTCATTACTAATGCTGGCGCAGCCCATATTGAAGGACTAGGCTCAGTGGAGGCGGTCGCGCGCGCCAAAGGTGAAATCTTTGAGAGCTTAAGTAACACCGGTGTGGCCATTATCAATGCAGATGATGAATATGCTGCATTATGGCGAGAACTTGCTGGAAACAGACGTATTATCGAGTTCGGATTGAGTGGCTCAGCCCAAGTAACAGCATATTGCCGAACTGATGCTTCTGCAGATGAATGGACACTAAAACTTCCCGCAGGGAGCGAAGAGATGCGATTACAAATACCCGGCCAGCATAATATCCGCAATGCCCTGGCGGCTGCAGCAGCGGCAGTTGCAGCCGGTATAGATAAACGGACAATCGCAGCGGGATTGCAAGCATTCGCTGGCGTACCGGGACGCATGCAAAAAAAAGCTGGTTTGCACCAAGCGAGTTTAATTGATGATACTTATAATGCCAACCCTGATTCAATGCGGGCGGCACTGGCAGTGTTGGCACATGCACCTGGAAAAAAAGTGCTGGTGCTTGGCGATATGGGGGAATTGGGGCCGGGTGCGGCAGATTTTCATTACCAGATTGGCGTGGAGGCCAGTCATGCCGGAGTAGAACAACTGCTCACGTTGGGTAATCTCAGCAAGCATACCGCAGCAGGTTTTGGCAGTGGCGCCCGCCACTTTACAAGTATGGATGCCTTACTGGTAGAAGCAGAGAAGTTATTGGATGCCAATGTCACCATGCTGGTAAAAGGTTCGCGTTTCATGCAGATGGAACGGGTGATCAAACAGCTAGAGGTTTGAAGCGCTATGGATTGCTGGCGGGAAATGAATAGCAGTAGGTAGTTAATGTTATATCAGCAACCTGTATTGTTCTAAGGATAAAAATGTTATTAGTAATCACTCAATGGATTGCACAGGATATACGTGCATTTAACGTTTTTAGCTACATTACGTTACGCACGATGCTGGCTGCACTTACTGCTTTGGTGATTTCATTTATCGTCGGCCCGGCGATGATACGTAAGTTAACGGCATACAAAATTGGTCAATCCGTACGCAATGATGGCCCGCAAACACATCTGGTTAAGGCAGGGACGCCAACGATGGGCGGGGCGCTGATACTCGTCTCCATCATAGTTACCACACTGTTATGGGCAGACCTCGCTAATCATTATATTTGGACCGTTTTATTGACTACCCTGGGATTTGGCGTTATTGGCTGGATAGATGATTATCGCAAAGTAGTGCATCGTAATTCCAAGGGCCTGTCTGCATCGGCCAAGCTTTTTTGGCAATCAGTCATTGCCTGCTGTGTGGCATGGTATCTCGTTTCGATTGCCGAGCTCCCGGAGCAAACCAATATGATTGTGCCGTTTTTTAAGGAAGTAGCGATTCCATTGAGCGTATCTGGCTTTCTGCTGCTGACCTATCTCGTCATCGTGGGAACGAGCAATGCCGTGAATTTAACTGATGGACTAGATGGTCTTGCCATTATGCCAACGGTGATGATTAGTGGTGCACTGGCGATTTTTGCCTATGTAGCCGGTCATGTTGTCTTTGCGAAATATCTGGGTATCCCTTATATCCCCAATGCAGGTGAGCTGGCTGTTTTTTGTGGTGCGCTTGCGGGTGCTGGCCTGGCATTTCTGTGGTTTAACACTTATCCCGCAGAAGTATTTATGGGTGATGTCGGTGCACTTGCACTTGGAGCAGCATTAGGCGTGGTCACGGTGATTGTTCGCCAGGAGATCGTGCTGGTCATTATGGGAGGGGTATTTGTGATGGAGGCTTTGTCAGTGATGCTGCAGGTAGCTTCATTTAAGCTATTCGGTAAGCGTATCTTCCGTATGGCGCCGCTTCATCATCATTTTGAGCTGAAAGGATGGCAAGAGAATCAGGTGGTCGTCAGGTTCTGGATTCTGACGATCATTTTAGTGTTAGTGGGATTATCAACTTTGAAGCTGCGATGAGTTTGCGTAATAAAAAAGTGCTGGTGCTTGGCATGGGCGAAACAGGGCTATCTATGGTGAAATGGTTGACTCGCCAGGGAGCAGAGGTGCGTGCCGCCGATAACCGGACGGCGCCTCCTCACCGTGAAGCGCTGGAACAGCTGATTCCGGCTACAAGAATATACCGAGGGCCTTTTAGCGCAGAAATCTTTGATGATGTTGAGCTCATTGCGATTAGTCCGGGTATTCCCTTAGCTGAACCGCTGGTGCAAGCAGCCATGAAACGGGAAATTCCAGTGGTAGGCGATATTGAGCTTTTTGCACAAGCACTCGATCACCTTGAGCAACCGAGGTCCAAGATTTTGGCAATTACCGGTTCGAATGGAAAAACTACTGTCACGACGATGGTGGGTGAGATGGTTAGAAATGCAGGCTGCGATGTTGAGGTGGCGGGTAATATTGGCCCGGCAGTATTGGACACCCTGATGCGTCGCATGGATTTGGGCAAGCTGCCGCAGTATTGGGTGCTGGAGCTTTCCAGTTTTCAATTGGAAACAACCTGTAATCTTGCTGCTGATGCAGCAGCAGTGCTCAATTTAAGCGAAGACCACTTCGATCGCTATGCCGGCATGCATGACTATGCTGCGGCCAAAGCCAGAGTGTTCATTGGTGACAACAAGAGTGTGCAGATTCTGAATCGGGATGATGCAATGGTATGTGCCATGGCGTTACCAGACAGAGAACAGATGACTTTTGGTCTGGATGAGCCGGTCTCTGAGATGGATTTTGGCATATTGCAAAGCGGCGCGGATCTGTGGTTGGTTCAGGGCGGGAAGTACTTACTGAAAGCTAGCGAGATGATGATTCCAGGGATGCATAATGTTGCCAATGCGCTGGCGGCGATGGCGTTATGCCGGGCGGTGGTATTGCCATATGAACCCTTGTTAACTGCATTACGTCAGTTCAAGGGACTGCCGCACCGCATGCAGAAAATTGCTGTTATTAATAATGTGACTTTTTATGACGACTCTAAAAGCACCAATGTAGGGTCTGCGATTGCGGCATTGAACGGGATGGAGAGAAACGCTGTGCTGATTGCAGGCGGAGATGGCAAAGGACAAGACTTTTCCCCTTTAAAACAACCTGTGGCTGATTGTGCGCAGGCGGTGATACTGCTTGGCCGTGATGCCAATGCGATTGCAGAGGCGATCGGCGATTGCCAGGTTCCAATCCATTATGCTGCGACAATGGACGAGGCCGTACGGATAAGCTTTTTATTGGCACAACCCGGTGATGCAGTATTGCTGTCTCCAGCCTGTGCCAGCCTGGATATGTTTAGAAATTACATTCATCGCGCAGAGGTTTTTATTACTGCTGTCAAAGAGATAGGGAAGAAGTTTATTTATGCTGATCAGGAGAGCCATTGATTCATGATTGACCAAGCCGCTATTAATCGCCAAAAAATAACTACCGATTTCGACTTCTATTTGATCTGGTCGGCACTGGTATTGTTAAGTCTGGGATTGGTCATGGTTTATTCTGCATCAATAGCAATCGCCGAATCAGAATATGGCGAAAGTGGCTCATATTACTATTTGATGCGTCATGGCATTTATTTGCTTGTAGGCCTATTGATCGGCTTTTTTACTTTCCAGTTTCCAATGCGTGCATGGCGGGAATATTGTCCTCATCTGTTTTTAGTTGGAATCATATTGTTAGGTCTGGTATTGATTCCAGGAATTGGCCGTGAAATCAATGGCAGCCAGCGCTGGATTTCATTGGCAATAGTCAATTTTCAACCATCTGAACTGATGAAGTTGTTGATGGTGATTTATGTTTCGGATTATGTGGTTCGTAAATTGGCTTACCTGGATAACTGGCGTAAAGGTGTTTTACCTATCTTAGCTTTGGTATCGGTAGTAGGATTTTTGTTACTGCGAGAACCCGATTACGGTGCATTCGTCGTTGTGACGGGCATTGCAATTGCGATTATGTTCATGGGCGGCATGAGTTTGAAGTTGTTTGCCGGAGTGGCAGCCTTGCTTGTGACGTGTTTGAGCTTGTTAATTATAACGGTGGGTTATCGGAGTAGTCGTATTGATGGCTTCCTGGATCCGTGGGCTGATCCTTATGGCAAGGGTTATCAGTTAAGTCATGCCTTGATTGCGTTCGGGCGAGGTGAGTGGCTGGGGGTGGGTCTGGGGGGGAGTGTCGAAAAATTGTTCTATTTGCCGGAAGCACATACTGATTTTATGTTTGCCGTGCTTGCTGAAGAACTGGGGTTTATGGGAGTAGCGACGGTCATAGCGATGTTTGCCTGTATACTCGTGCGCGCTTTTGTCATCGGCCGCACCGCTGCCACGTTGGAAAACTATTTCTCGGCGCTTGTGGCGCAAGGCATTGGTGTTTGGCTAGGGTTCCAGGCTTTTATCAATATGGGAGTAAATATGGGAGTGTTGCCGACCAAGGGATTGACATTACCGCTCATGAGTTTTGGTGGCAGCAGTATTGTCGTTACCTGTATTGCGCTGGCTGTGTTATTGCGGGTGGATTGGGAGAATCGGCAAAAAATTAAAGGATTAAATGTGTGATGACTGTGGCAATTAAGCTAGAGAGCTGAAGGTGGCGAGGACAATCATGATTATGGCGGGCGGAACGGGCGGACATATTTTTCCAGGATTAGCAGTGGCTGATTATATGAAGTCGCTAGATTGGAATGTCGTGTGGCTTGGCACGCATCATGGGATGGAGGCAGCATTGGTGCCACAGCATGGCTATCGTACCGAGCTCATTGAGTTTTCCGGCTTGCGCGGGAAAAAGGCGATTGACTGGCTCTTATTGCCATCGCGATTGTTGTTGGCTTTCTGGCAAAGCGCCAGGATAATCATCCGCACTCAACCGGATGTAGTCGTAGGAATGGGTGGTTATCCTGCGTTTCCTGGCGGTATCATGGCTGCATTGTTCAACAAGCCGTTCGTAATCCATGAACAGAATGCGATTGCAGGTCTTACCAACAGAATTCTCGCAAGAATTGCTGACAAAATTTTACTGGGTTTCCCCGATGCCATAAAAGACAAAAGCGGCAAGGTGCAGGTGACGGGGAATCCAGTGCGGTGTGACATTTTACGATTGCCGTCACCTGAGCAACGTTTTGCTGGCCGTAGTGGCAAACTTAAGCTATTAGTGATCGGTGGCAGTTTGGGGGCGCACATATTGAATACGGTTGTGCCAAAGGCTTTGAAGCTGATTCCAGAAAACGAGCGTCCCCAGGTTACGCATCAGGCGGGAAAAAAGCATTTGGATCAACTGCGGCGGAATTACGCTGAATCTGGTGTAGAAGGCGAGCTGGTACCTTTTATCGAGGAGATGGCTGCGAGCTATGCCGATTGTGATCTGGTTATCTGCCGTGCTGGCGCGCTGACTATAGCTGAACTGGCGGTAGCAGGCGTCGCTAGTATTCTTGTGCCTTATCCTTTTGCAGTAGATGATCATCAAACTGCCAATGCTCAATCTCTAAGCAAACACCATGCCGCGCTGTTATTACCTCAAGATAAATTGAATGCTGAAGATCTGGCAGGACTGATCAGAGGACTGACGCGTGAAAAATTACTGACAATAGCAACGCTTGCTCGCAGTCTGGCGAAACCGGATGCAACCAGAATGGCCGCTGAAGCCTGTCTGGCAATAGGAGAGGGTGAGAGATGAAGCACAAGGTTAGGCATGTGCATTTTGTAGGTATCGGTGGCTCAGGCATGGGCGGGATCGCTGAAGTCATGATTAATCAGGGGTATCGGGTAAGTGGTTCGGATCTGGCTAGTAATCTGACCACTGAGCGTTTGCAGAAACTGGGGGCAATCATACATATTGGTCACGCCAAGGAGAATGTGGCATCTGCTGATGTTGTTGTAGCTTCAACCGCCATTGGACCGGATAATCATGAGGTTGCAGCAGCGCGCGAGCGTCGTATCCCAGTAGTGCCTCGCGCCATGATGCTGGCAGAGTTGTTACGTTTACGGCAAGGTATAGCCGTTGCCGGTACGCATGGTAAAACGACAACAACCAGTCTGATTGCAAGTGTTCTGGCAGAAGCAGGACTTGATCCGACTTTCGTGATCGGTGGCAAACTTGAAGCGGCAGGTAGCCATGCCAAACTCGGCAGCGGGGAATATATCGTGGTAGAAGCAGATGAATCTGATGCTTCCTTTCTTTATTTAAAGCCTATTCTGGCAGTAGTGACTAATATCGACGCGGATCATATGGCGACCTATGGCCATGACTTCGGTAAACTCAAGCAGACTTTTGTCGAATTTATCGAGCACTTACCTTTCTATGGCATGGCGGTATTGTGCCTGGATGACAAACATGTACGTGACGTCATGTCTATTACTACCAAACCGGTGACAACCTATGGTCTGTCAGAGAACGCGCAAATCAGTGCGACCAATATTCGTCATGATGGCGGCAGAATGCATTTTCGTGCACGTATCGGTGTAAACGGTGCGGCACGTCAGTTTGATGTCATGCTCAATCTGCCGGGTGTTCATAATGTACAGAACGCTCTTGCAGCCATAGCAGTTGGCAATGAACTTGGTGTGCCGGATGCTGCTATCATTCGCACCCTGGCAACGTTTGGAGGAGTGGAACGACGTTTCCAACGCTATGGCGAGATCAAATTATCCAGACAAAGCAGTTTTACCTTGATTGATGACTATGGTCATCATCCGGCAGAAATTGCTGCAACCATGGCGGCAGCGCGCGGGGCATTTCCCGGTCGCCGGTTGGTATTGGCCTTTCAACCTCATCGCTATAGCCGCACGCGTGATGCGTTCGAAGATTTTATCAGGGTATTATCCAGTGCTGATTTGTTACTGCTGACCGAGGTCTATGCGGCTGGAGAAGATCCGATCGTGGCGGCAGATAGTAAATCGCTCGCTCGTGCCATCAGAGTGCAGGGAAAATTGGAGCCGATTTATATCGAGCATGTAGATGAACTGCCGGCAGCTATCCATGGGGTTGCGCAAGATGGTGATGTCATTTTGATCATGGGAGCAGGCTCGGTAGGAAAAGTAGCTGCCCGCGTATTGCAGGCTACAAAAAAATTGGCCGTAATCGGTGGATGAAGCAATGAACATACAGCTATTGAGCCATACAAAATTTAGCCAATTGGCAGCACAGTGGGTTGCGATCGGGATGAATGCTTCAGCGGGAGGAGATTTTGTTGGGGTGATCGATACCAGTTTATTACGCGGCGAGTTACGTGTGCGCGAATCGATGAGAAAACACGTTTCTTGGCGCGCCGGTGGGACGGCAGAATATTTTTACTTGCCGGCTGATCTGCACGATCTTGCGCTATTTCTAAGCCAATTACCCAGAACTGAGCAGGTTTGGATGATTGGGCTGGGGAGTAATTTACTGGTGCGTGACGGGGGTCTGCGCGGTGTTGTGGTGGCATTGCATGCACGGCTCAATGATTTACTTTTGATTGAGCAAGATCAAGCTGGTGGATTGATTTATGCCGGCGCAGGTGTGCCTTGTGCCAAGCTGGCACGCTTTGCCGCCTTACATCACTTGGCTGGCGCCGAATTTCTAGCGGGTATTCCAGGCACAGTGGGTGGAGCCTTAGCAATGAATGCGGGATGTTACGGAGCAGAAACCTGGCAGATTGTCGACAAGGTCAGAACGATTGATCGCGCAGGTGAGCTGCATGAACGCAATCCAGAAGACTATATTATCGATTATCGACATATTTCTTTAAAGCAGGAGCCGGAAAGTGTTGGCAAGGAAGAATGGTTTGCCGGTGGTTGGTTTCGATTAGCACAGGGCGATCAGGATATCTCCCGGCAAAAAATCAAAGCATTGCTAACGGCCCGGATACATAGCCAGCCATTGAATTTTCCCAATGCGGGTTCGGTGTTTCGGAACCCTACTGGAGATTATGCGGCACGCCTGATTGAGGCATCTGGTCTTAAAGGATATTGTGTAGGCGGGGCAATGGTTTCTACCAAGCATGCCAATTTCGTCATTAATAATGGTGATGCTACCGCTGCGGACATCGAGGCAGTTATTGCCATGATGAGCAACGCTGTGAAGGAGAGAATAGGGATCGAATTGATTCGGGAAGTCCGGATTATTGGCGATGCCAGGAGAAATAGAGAATGAGCATGCCTGATTTTGGAAAAGTCGCAGTACTCTTGGGCGGGCGTTCAGCCGAGCGTGAAATTTCGCTTAAAAGCGGTGATGCAGTGCTTAATGCACTGCTGAGAAAAGGAATAAATGCTCATCCTTTCGATCCCGCTCATCTTCCTCTGGAGGCGTTGCTGCAGCAAGAGTTCGAACGGGCATTCATCGCATTGCATGGCCGTTACGGAGAGGATGGTTCGGTACAGGGAGCGCTGGAGCTGATGGGACTGCCTTATACCGGTAGCGGTATTCTGGCAAGTGCGCTGGCAATGGATAAATGGCGGACTAAATTGATCTGGCAGGCCGTGGGAATTAGCACGCCTCGTTACGTTATCATCGATGCCAAGAGTGATTTCAATGAAGTTGCAGCTTATCTTGATCTGCCTATGATCATCAAACCAGCGCGCGAAGGCTCAACTATAGGCCTAAGCAAGATTGAGACAAAGAAAGATTTTTCAGATGCTTACCAATTAGCGGCACAGCATGACTCGCTGGTATTGGCAGAACAGTTCGTCGAGGGAAGGGAGTTGACAGCCGCTATTTTGGGTGAGATGCCGCTGCCATTAGTACGAATAGAAGTAACAGGGGAGTTATATGATTACCATGCCAAGTATCTGGCGAATGATACCCGTTATTTTTGCCCGAGTGGCTTGCCGGATGAATTGAGTCAACAGATACAGGCGCAGGCTTTGCGGGCCCACAGAATTTTGGGGTGTGCAGGATGGAGCAGGGTGGATCTGATTCTGGATAAAAATGACCAGCCTTTCTTTCTTGAAGTGAATACTTCTCCGGGTATGACTGATCATAGTCTCGTGCCGATGGCTGCAAGAGCTGCAGGTATTTCGTTTGAAGATCTAGTGGTGAAAATTTTGGCATTGTCCTATGTGGAATAATCACCGGTTGCTGAATGTATTTGCCAACTTGATGCTTACCGGCGTGATATTGGCTGCAATTTATGTCATTGGTTCAGGGGTGATAAAATTGCCCCTCTTCGCGCTAAGGGAAATTAGTGTGGAAGGAATGAGCACCAATCACTTGGAGCATGCCAAACTGCAGCATGTCACCCGGCAGCAGATTGAGAGTATTGTTCGTAATGAAGTCAGAGGAAATTTTTTTACAGTTAATTTAGATGTGTTACGCGAGGCGTTTATAGATATGCCATGGGTGCGGGCAGCAAAGATTCAGCGTAGTTGGCCGTCAGGTCTGAAAGTGATGTTGGAGGAGCATACTATATTGGCCTATTGGGGTGATATTGCGTTAGTTAATAAGCAGGGCGAAATATTTCGTGCTCCGATTGACGAAATACTACCTGTTTTTATAGGTCCTACTGAAGAAAGCGTGCCCGTTATTATTGAGCAATATGAGATTTTCAACAAAGTATTGGAGCCAATCAAGCAGCGTGTTGCTGAGATTGCGTTGTCGCCACGGCACGCTTGGCTCGTTCGTCTGGAAAATGGAACACTGTTAAAACTGGGTCGGGAGAAAATTGAAACTCGGCTGAGACGTTATGTTTCAGTCTACAGGCAGAGTATCGTGAACCTGAATCAGTCAATCCCCTTGGATTATGTGGATTTACGTTATCCGAATGGATTTGCCATGCGACTGTCCGAGGCAATGCCACAGGTTCCGCGTAAGAACGGTACCGGGAAAAAGTCTTGAAATCGGGGAGGAATATTAAATGAATAAAGCCAAAGAAGGTAGAGACCTAATTGTTGGTTTGGATATAGGTACTTCAAAAATTGTGGCCATTGTTGCTGATGTAAAACCTGAGGGTGGTTTTGAAATTATCGGTCTGGGAAGCTATCCGTCACGCGGATTGAAGAAAGGTGTTGTGGTCAATATAGAAACAACGGTTACCGCGATTCAGCGCGCACTCGAAGAAGCTGAATTGATGGCAGACTGTAAGATTGGTGAGGTTTACACCGGAATTGCAGGTAGCCATATCCGCGGCTTCAATTCGCACGGGATGGTTGCGATCAAGGACAAGGAAGTATCAGCGATGGATGTAGAGAAAGTGATGGAAACCGCCAAGGCGGTCAATATTCCGGCTGATCAGCAGATTCTGCACATCCTTAATCAAGAGTTTATTGTCGATGGGCAGGAAGATGTGCGAGAACCTATTGGCATGAGTGGTATCCGGCTGGAAGCAAAGGTGCATATTGTTACTGGCGCAGTATCGGCTGCACAAAACATCATTAAATGTGTTCATCGTTGCGGACTGGAAGTACGCGATTTGATTTTGCAACCGTTAGCTTCAGCCATTGCCGTCTTGTCGGAGGATGAAAAAGATTTAGGAGTGTGCCTGGTGGATATCGGGGGAGGGACCACTGATATTGCAGTGTTTACCAATGGGGCAATCCGCCATACGGCCGTCATCCCGATTGCCGGCGATCAAATCACGAATGATATCGCGATGGCACTACGTACCCCGACCAAAGATGCCGAAGATATTAAATGTCGTTATGGCTGTGCCTTACGCGCGCTGGCTGAAGTGCGCGAGGTGGTGGAGGTGCCGGATGTGGGTAATCGAGGGGCGCGCCAGCTTTCCAGACAGACACTCGCGGAAGTTATCGAGCCGCGCGTAGAAGAGCTTTATTTGTTGATACAAGCTGAATTACGTCGTAGCGGTTTTGAACAGCTGCTTTCATCCGGAATTGTCATTACGGGTGGCAGCAGCTCTTTGCAGGGAATGGTAGAGTTGGGTGAAGAAATATTTCATATGCCCGTACGTCTGGGGATGCCTCAGTACCAGGGCAGCTTGGAGGAAGTCGTCCGTACACCCAGATTTTCCACAGGTATTGGTTTAATTATGGCTGGCATGGAGGAGCGCAGGCTTCATCATCACAGCCATTTACAAGGGGGATCGGCTAAGCAGGTTTTTGCAAAAATGAAAAGTTGGTTCCAGAAAAATTTTTAATTATCGCGTTACGAGTACGCATTAAAAAGAAATTATCCAAATTTAACATGCAAAAGGAGAAGCAACATGTTTGAAATCACGAATAATGAAAGTCAGGAAGCAGTGATTAAAGTGATCGGCGTCGGCGGGTGTGGCGGTAATGCAGTCGACCATATGATTCTTAATGAAACAAAAGGTGTTGAATTCATCTGCATCAATACCGATGCGCAGGCACTCAAGGGAAATCGTGCGCCAACTTTATTGCAACTCGGTACAGGTATTACCAGGGGATTGGGAGCGGGTGCAAATCCTGAAATCGGGCGTGAAGCAGCCTTGGAAGATCGGGATCGTATCGCTGAATTGATTCAGGGTGCAGATATGCTGTTCATTACAGCCGGCATGGGTGGCGGTACTGGAACTGGGGCAGCGCCCGTGGTTGCGCAAATAGCCAAGGAAATGGGTATTCTGACGGTTGCGGTTGTCAGCAAACCCTTTTCATTTGAAGGGAAACGCTTGAAAGCAGCGCAAGCTGGTATGGAGGCCCTGTCACAACATGTTGATTCATTGATTGTCATTCCTAATGATAAGCTGATGATGGTGCTAGGTAACGATATCAGTATGCTGGATGCATTCAAGGCGGCCAATGATGTGCTGTATGGTGCGGTAGCAGGTATTGCTGAAGTGATTAATTGCCCCGGACTCGTTAATGTCGACTTTGCCGATGTCAAAACAGTCATGTCGGAAATGGGTATGGCCATGATGGGCTCAGCCACCGCAAGCGGTGTTGACCGTGCGCGCATGGCTGCAGAGCAAGCAGTCGCTAGCCCCTTATTAGAAGAAATTACCTTATCGGGTGCACGCGGCGTATTGGTCAATATTACTGCCAGTTCAGGCATGAAAATGCGCGAAGTGCATGAAGTAATGAATACTGTTAAGGAGCTGACTGCTGAAGATGCGACAGTAATTGTCGGAACAGTCATCGATGAGGGAATGAATGAGAGTTTGCGTGTAACACTCGTTGCTACTGGCCTGGGAAGTGTTACTCAAACCCAAACCAGACCGCTTACTGTCATTCATACCCGTACCGGAACAGATGACAGAGCCTCCACCATGCACTTTGAGGAGCCAGCAGTCATGCGTACCGGCAGAAGAAGCAATGCTACGGTAGCAGCAATGCAGCAATCAGGCGTCGATCCAATGGATATTCCCGCCTTCTTGAGAAGACAAGCGGATTAATAATTAGCTGCAAAAATGACTACTTGATTTCGGGTTTATAACTCCTCAATGCATGTTGCGCTGCCCCTGTTGTAACTAACAGGGGCAGTATTGCAATAGCCCACCAATCTTGCCTGATGCAGTAAAATTATCAACCGATCGCTGAGATCTGTTCCTAAGCACAAGGCTTTATCAAACTTTTCCCACAGAGTTTTATCCAATAGAGCATGAGATAGTCGTTCTTCGGATTGAGTAATTTTTCTGAGGAGTACAGTAATTTACCCTACAGTAGGGATGAGAATTTTTAAAAAATTAGTTGTTAAATAGCTAGATATTCTGCGCTAGTGTAACAATAGCTTCACCCATGCAAATTGGGTATTATGGACAGAAGGGGAAAGCAATATATGGAAATTTCTGGTATCTGGAAATATCTGGATAATGTTTGGATAATGACCGGGTTAGTGCTGGTCTTGCTGGTTAGTCTATTGAAGATGCTATCAGTTAATAACCTCAACAGCCGTAAATCAAAGCAGCAAATGCAGAAAGGGATTAATTATTTATTCGTGTTGGGTCTAAGCGGCGTGATATTGAGCACTCTGTTTTCTCAAAGCGATAATCTTACAGCATTGCAGCAAAATGATACCAGCTTGTTTGATGCTACTTCTTTTCCCACTCAAGATACTGCTAATATCAAAGCATCACAAGCAGTTGGCAATGATAGTGGCGCCGCAGTAGGCACAGGTAGTAGTGCAGACTTTAACCAGCTACTCCACGTGATGCCTGCTCGCACCCGCTCGGAGCGCCCTAATACAGCCGATCAAAGGAGCAAAGATGATAGTGGTGCGGCCATCAATGTCGATGAAGATGATTTCAGTGAGGAAAAAAAATAAAGCCTTGTCTCTGTTGATTATCTTCTATCTTGGTAAGTAACGTGAGTGCGGCATAGAATCATTCCAGCACGGCTGGAAGGGTCTGAGAAAATCTAATATCAAGGGAGGGCTTCTTCTTGCGGAAAGTATAAGCTACTAATAGACAGAGCGATAACTCTCGTGGGTCAAATATTAGTTTCATCATGGAACTTTGATAACTATTTTGACTGAGGAATCCAGTGGCTGTAGGTTTTTTGATTTGCCTCAGATCTTTATGACTCATTTGCTGGACAACCCAGAGATGATTCTCACCTTTTGAAAGATGAGATGTGATGTCATTAATTATTTACGCCGCCAGTTGCTGCCCGATAGCCATTCAATCTCAGAAAAACTTTAATTTTTACTGAGCAGAATGCTTGCTATAATATTTCTCTAAATGAAATGATAATTGCTTAAAACCAAAGCATAGCCATTTGAGAAAAGATAGCGCCCGTAGCTCAGTTGGATAGAGTACTTGGCTTCGAACCAAGTGGTCGTGGGTTCAAATCCTGCCGGGCGCGCCAATAATTTTTTTGGAATACTCCTGCTATATTCATACTGTATCCTGTTTTAGGCAGAAGGTTTTTTTATCGTTCAGCAATGGCGATGAATCTGACTAAGTATCCAGTTACCGTCTTTTTTCCTTAAAAAAGTTTGTGTATGCCCATTGAAATGCTTACGGAGCCGGATTACTTGTGTTTACCTGTTCTTTTTGTGTCTGATTTTAGAAAATAATTCTGCGAATGTCGAAGCTTTCTCTGATTATGGCGATGGAAGCAGAGGCGGAGGGCTTGATCGATGCTCTAGGATTGGAGCCATTTGTACCACGCCCATTTTACGAACGCTTACCGTTGAAATTCTACCACGGTATTTATCAAGGCCGGCCAGAGACCTTCCTTGAGATTACTATTACCGTTCCTGGAAAAGATCCCCGCTATCAGGTCGATAGCATTGGTACAGAGCCGGCAGCGGTGGCTGCGTTTGCGACAGTGATGGAATTTCAGCCCGATGTTTTGGTGAGTGCCGGTACCGCCGGCAGCTTTGCTAAACATGGTGCCTCCATAGGAGAGGTTTACTTAAGCGATTCAGCTTTTTACTTCCATGATCATCGTATTCCGCTTCCCGGCTGGGATATGTTCGGGAAAGGTGCTTATCCGTCGCTCGATGTGCGTCATCTGGCGCGTGAACTTGGTCTTCCGCTCGGTAACATTTCCAGCGGCAACGCCCTTGATTTTACTGAACAGGAGCTGGCGGCGATCGCAGCCCACGGTGCGATTGTCAAGGAAATGGAGGCGACTGCCGTTGCCTGGGTAGGATACATCACCGGCACACCGGTGTTCGCCATCAAGTCGATCACCGACCTTATTGATACTCACCCTGACTCACCAAGCGAATTCGCAAGAAACTTTGTTACGGCTGTCATCAGTCTGACTGAAAAGACTCTGGCAATTATCGACACATTTGCGCGTGATGAAAAAATCTTGATTGAGCATCAGACGAAGGAAGTATAGTCGATGTGAGTTTCAATACGACATAAATCCGCCTTCCAGTTCAAGTATGTGCAAAAAGAACCCCGGAGGATAGTCCGAGGTTCTTTGTTAGTGCTAGCTCGATACTAGGCGGACCTAATATTGGATGCTTGCTTGCCTTTAGGTCCAATAATCACTTCAAAATCGACACGTTGTGCTTCGCGCAACGTCCTGAAACCTTCACTATTAATAGCAGAAAAGTGTGCAAATAAATCCTCTCCGCCACCATCTGGAGTAATAAAGCCATAACCTTTAGCGTCATTGAACCATTTAACAGTACCTGTTGCCATGTTATCTCCTTTACAATTGATTATACATATGGTGATCAGTATCTGGCTGCACATTCAATCTTTTTGGCCTTCACAGTATAGATGAATGACGCAACGCTAACGGGCGAGGCCCGCCATGCTGAGCGTCCATCGCGACTATCAGGTTAGTCTGTAACCTTTACTACGGCGACCAACGTTTTTCAGTTATAAGAAAAATAAAGATTCTTTTTATTAAGCTCAGATGGTTGCATAGGTTAGCAATATATGCTGATAAAAAAAATACGTGCAAACACGTAAGGGTCAGCCCTTATTGACAAACCATAAAAAATCATTTACGGATCAAACCATCCGGGTGAGCGCATGAAAGAGGTTAGTCTGGAATGTAAAGCAGAGGGATCAAGTGTACAATTCGGAATCAGGTAGCAATCCGCAACTTTCCTCACTGAGTCGGTTCTTGTAAACTTCTTCTATTCGCGTTAGGTCTCAATAGCGATTTCCACCTCTACCACGTTTTGGCTAGCAGAAAAACAAGCGTTTGTTCTATGTCATTTTATCGCTATTTGATCTTACATGGACGCTCACGTTATGCCAAGCTTTCAGTCGATGATTTTAAGAAGGTAAAGATTGCAGCCATACATCCGGACTTTATATGAGGCGCATTGCCTCTGTCCCTGATGGAATCCGCTGAGTAACG
>NZ_JAGFJM010000026.1 GCF_024102715.1 Nitrosomonas communis | reverse complement strand
AATCATCGAACAACCCGCCCGTCTGGCCGGCTTGGATGTCAGCGAAATCACCGCGGTCATGCTGGACGATGCCAAGGATGAAATCGGCGCACTCCCGCTGGTGGAAAATGCGTTAACCACCTTGTGGCAGCAGCGAAAAAACCATTGCCTGAGCGGTGATGCCTACCGGCAGCAAGGCGGCATTGCCGGCATGCTCAGCAGCCAGGCGGATGCCTTGTTACAGCGGATCGACCAGACAATCCCCAGAGGCAAGCAGGCCGCACTGGAATTATTATTGCGCCTGACACGCATCAACGACCAAGGCCGCCACACGCGGCAACGCATCACCCGGGAAGAGGCTATTTTCACTGCAGGCAATGGCAATGACCCAGCAGGCGAACAAGTTCTGCGCACGCTTTCGGGTGAGCGCCAGGCCGATACCCTGAGCGCTGGACGCAGCAGCGTATTACGCCTGGTCACTTTGAGTCAGGAGCAGGAAAAACAATACGTCGATCTGATTCACGAAACGCTGATTCGTGCGCGCAGCAAGGACCCGCAAACAGGAAAATGGCTGGGCTATTGGCCTACGCTGTACGATTACATCGAAAAAAATCGCAATCGGGATATCTACCGCCAGCAGCTCAAATATGAGGCTGAGCAATGGCAGCAAAGCAAAGGGTTGGCACGCGTGTGGAACCTCACCTTTCTTGGTCTGAAAAAATACCGGGCAGTGCGGGTTGCAGCAGATAGCCCTGAAAGCCATTTCCTTACCTGGAGCCGGCGTGCACGGCGTGCATGGGTTCTGTTGCTGACAGGCATCGTCCTGTATGGCGCGGAATCCTACTACTGGACCGTTAAACATGAACTCCCGCTGAATATGATGTGGACGCAGCAGCGTTTCCGCTTCGGCTATGCTCCGCTTCCCAAGCTGACAAAAAAACCGCTTCCAGCCGGCTCCTTTCAGATGGGCGAGCAGGATGCCGCGTTTATCGCCACTCTCGGTGAGTTGGCGAAACACTGGGGTGTACCCGGCAAACCCATGCAGATTGCGCAGCCTTTCTACCTGGGCAAATACGAAGTAACCTACGAACAGTACGATTATTACGTTTGGCAGCAGCACGCAGGAAACGAAGAAATAACATTTCCGACGACGGCTAAGGGCGGGCGTGGCAATCGCCCCGTGGTCAATATCGACTGGCATGAAGCTACCGCCTATGCAGCATGGTTGGGTGAGCAGAAAAATACGCAATGCCGCCTGCCGACCGAAGCGGAATGGGAATATGCTGCCCGGGCGGGTACGCAAACGGCCTACCCGTGGGGGGATGAGCCGGGCAGCAACCATGCCAACTGCGCTGGCTGTGGCAGTCAGTGGGATAGTGAACAATCCGCGCCGGTGGGCAGTTTTGCCGAGAATAAATTCGACTTGTACGACATGTCCGGTAATGTGTGGGAATGGACTTGCTCGAACTGGCGTGAGCAGTTTGATGGCAGTGAGCAACAGTGCAATGAGGATACTACTGACACATCATCCCGCGTGGTGCGCGGTGGCTCCTGGTACGGTCATCCAGACGGCGTGCGCTCGTCGACGCGCTACTACTACCATCCGGATAATGGTTACGACGATCTCGGCTTCCGCGTGTTGTGTTCGTCCCCCATCGATGAATAGCCTATCGTTGGTGGTGGATGGCGTTTCACTTATCCACCCTACGAATTTCACAGATAACCTGTAGGGCGGATAAGCAAAGCGCCATCCGCCAATCACACAATATAAAATCAAACCATGTCCAATTACCGGCGTAATCGTATTCCAGGCGGCACTTACTTTTTCACCGTCAATTTACACGATCGCACATCTGATCTGCTGATCACGCATATCGACGCGCTACGCGCAGCAGTTCGTGTTGTCAAACAACAGCGACCTTTCCACATCGATGCCTGGGTGTTCCTGCCGGACCTTCTGCTTTGCATAGGGACGCTGCCTGCTCATGATGATGACTATTCCAGCCGCTGGCTAGCCAAAAAAAAGCATTCTCAAAATTCATACCCAAAATCGAATATCGCTCAAAAACCCGTATCAGACGCAATGAACGAGGCATCTGGCAAAGGCGTTTCTGGGAGCATACCATTACCGATGTTCATGACTGTGCCGCGCATATGGATTATATTCATTACAACCCGGTAAAGCATGGTTAGGCAGAATCAGTCGAAGATTGGCAGCATTCAACCTTTCATCAGTTGGTAGACAAATGCATTTATTCGTTTGATTTGGCTGGATGCGAAGTAGCAGCTTTGGATGCGGGAGAAAGAAAGGATTGATTTGCTGCTCGTGCTGGTGGATGGCGCTTTGCTGATCCACCCTTCTCTTTTCAACATGCAGCTACGGGCAAGCGGCGCAAACCGGATGTGGCTGCCTTTGCATTTCAATTGATGGATCACTTGCTGCAATTGCATCAGGAACTACTGCTTGGCAGCTATACGCCCGGCCCCTATACGCACTTTTTCATCCATGAACCGAAGCGACGCAAAATCAGTGCCGCCTTGTTTCGTGACCGGGTGGTGCATCATGCGCTTTGCAGCATCATCGAACCCCGCTTCGAACAAGTATTCATCCCGGATAGCTATGCCAATCGGGTCGGTAAGGGCACGCACCGCGCCATTGACCGCTTGCAGCAGTTCTGCCGCAATTATCGATACGTGTTACGCTGTGATATCCGTCAGCATTTTGCATCCATTGATCATGCCATTCTGCTGGCATGCCTGAAAAGCAGGATACCTGAAGATGACATCATGGCGTTGATCGAGCGCATCATTGCGGGCGGCAACGATGCGCTGCAGGATGAATGTCAGATGGTCTGGTTTCCAGGGGATGATTTGCTGGCTGCTTGCCGGCCAAGGGGACTGCCGATTGGCAATCTGACTTCCCAATTCTGGTCGAATTGCTACCTGCACAGCTTTGATCTGTTCATCAAACGCGAACTGGGTTGCAAAGGCTATCTGCGCTATGTTGACGATTTCGCGCTGTTTGCAGATAACAAGCAACAACTCTGGAAATGGAAAACCGCATTAAAGCAACGATTAACTGCACTGCGCCTAACCATTCATGATCATAAAGCGCAAGTATTACCAACCAGAGACGGTGTTCCCTGGCTTGGCTTCGTCGTTTATCCCGAATATCGCAAAGTCAAAACACGCAAAATCCGGCACGCCACACGTCGTCTCACGCATCGTTATCACGCTTACTGCGAGGGACAAATTTCCTTCGCTGAATTTAACGCCAGTGTGCAGGGATGGATCAATCATGTACGTTTTGTCGATTCATGGGGTTTGCGGCAGCATGTACTGAAGCCCTTCCGCATCAGACCCGGCGGCTTGTGCCAAAAAAATTAAGTTTGATCCGATCCGGTTTTATCAATCACACCCGCATTGATTTTCATCCACGACTTTGACACCATTGATTGCATTGATATCAGAGCATTGCCAGGAGGCGAATATGGCAAATATCACGATTCGAGACTTACCGGATAAAACAAAAGAGATACTCCGCATTCATGCGGTTCAGGCGGGTGTTTCGCTGGAGGCTTATGTTGCAGCATGTGCTGCAGAAGGCATCTCTTGCAAATGAATTCAAGCCAGTTGATACCCTGCAGATTGCGGAAAAAGGAGTGGAACTTGAGTTGCCTGAGCGTAGTTCAAGACGCCAGCCGGTCGATTCTAATAAATGATTATTTTAGATACCAATATTATCTCCGAGCTTATGCATGAACTGCCCGATGCCAATATAAGGCAACGGATAAGCACACAAAAACCGATACATCCTGGCATCACCACGATTACTATCGTAGAAATTCAAAGAGGGCTGATGCATCTACCAATGGGCAAACGACGCATCCGGTTAACCGCGGGTTTTACAGATTTTGTAACAGAAGCCTTCAGCGGCAGAATTTTCTCTTTCGATGAAGAGGCAGCGTATAGCTATGGTGAAACTGCCGCAAAGTGTGAAACCAGTGGCTTTAATACCGACGCGGTTGATTTGATGATTGCCGCCATCGCCAAAAGCCAGCACGCCGCAATTGCCACGCGGAACGTTAAGGATTTTTCAGGCTGTGGCGTGAAAATCATTGATCCATGGACACAGGTTGAGTGATCGAATGAGCAGGCCTAGCTCGCTATTCCGGGAGAAGGGATCGCGAATCAAGAAAAATAATGGCAACTGGGGTTATTGTTCACCAGAATAAGAATTTATGATTCTGGTATCTGACCCTTTCTGTGCTGCCATTCAAACCTGATGTATCGCTCTTTGGGCTAATATCTTGTGACAACACTATCTAGAATCTATATGTGTAACGCAAAAAAGAATCGAGATCCTGACGTTTTTGTGATGCGTTTGTACGCTGTCGGATATCCTCGCTATAGCGCATGCGGACTTCGATGGTTTGGTTTTTATCAATAACCCATTTATAGCGTACCTCGGCCACATAGGCATTATCATTAAAGGATGGCGTCAGCAGCCAGCCATCCCCGATACGAGCGAGCGCAAATCCGAGACTGTGCTGTGGAACGATATCGATAAAATTGAAAGTGACTTGGGCCGCGAGCCCATCGGCATTACCCGACGCGCCCGTTCTTATTGTGCTGCGCTTTGGCACATTCGGCGCGTACCCTAATTCCCCTCCAAGCATGAAATTCAGGCTGCCTCTTATTGGCCACTGCACTGCAAGACGCCCGACCACGGCCCAGTAATCGGTGACGATACCAGAGCCTACCCCTTCGCTGTGCAGAGCACTCGGCAACCAGTTAATGTCCACCGTACGCTGAACAATTGGGCCGGCTTTCTGGGTATTTTCAACGCTTGCAAAATAGGACACCCGGCTGCCATCTTCGCTGAAATCAAGAGGCGCACTGCGCGGCTGTGTTGCACCTTGAGCATAATTGTACTGGGCAATCGCCGTTGTATTCCGTATCCCTCCAACCCCACCACCTACCCACATTCCTTCAACAATGCTTCAATAGCCTCCGGTGCAAGCGGTAGCAATTCATCGATTCGGCTGTTAGGCCAGGCGGGGAGTTTTTTGAGGGTGTCGGC
>NZ_JAGFJM010000138.1 GCF_024102715.1 Nitrosomonas communis | reverse complement strand
TGGCACTTGCCGTAATCGGCCCTATGCCGGGAATGGCTTCCAGTCTCTGGCTGGCTTCATTCTCCTTATGCCACAGCTTGATCTGTAACTCCAGTTCTTCTGCCTGCCGACCCAGTTCTTTGAGATGGTCATTCAGTCGCCAGTAAATGCCGCATTGTTCCTGGTAAACCGTTTTCAGCATCTTCCAGAATGTCAGGCACTCGTTTAGCAATCAAATGGATGCCCTGTGGGATAACAATGCCGAACTCAGAGAGCAGACCACGTATCTGGTTTGCTTGTGCAGTTCTGGCCTTGACCAGACCTTGTCTAGCACGATGCACTGCCAGGATGGCCTGTTGCTCAACATGTTTGATCGGCATAAATCGCATATTCGGTCGGCTCACCGCTTCACAGATTGCTTCCGTATCTGCCATGTCATGCTTGTTGGTCTTCACGTATGGTTTGGCAAATTGGGGTGGCATAAGCTTGACGGTATGCCCAAATTCACCAAGCTTTCTCGCCCAGTGGTGTACACTACCGCAGGCTTCCATGCCAATCAAGCAGGACTCTAAATTGGCAAAAAACTTTGTCATCCCATTCCGGCGCAATTGCTTGCGCAGTACAATCTTGCCGTGATTATCGACATCGTGAATCTGAAACACTTCTTTTGCCAAATCAATACCAATTGTTGTAATCTTCATGTCGGACGCTCCTCTCTGTTTTAATGATCATAGAACCACTATTTTGGCACTCTGATGCCGTTTAGGAAAGTGAGCGTCCATTCCATTAGGTCAAGTTTTTGTAGAGGAGTTATTTGCTCCGTTTGGTCGGGCGGACAAATCCCCGTTTAAATATCTTTTTGCGAACTATCTGGAGAGATAAATCCCCGCGCTGAATACCGACAGATCACAGTTGTAGAATCCCTCTATATAGTCGAATATATCTCGTCTGACTTCTTCTCTTGTTTCATAGATGGCATCATGAACACGTTCCACCTTCAAGGAATGCCAGAAGCTTTCTATTGGTGCATTGTCGTAGCAATTGCCTGTTCCTGACATGGATTGCTGCATTTTTTTGCGCTTTAAGCCAGTTTTGAGTGGCTCGACTAGCGTACTGGCTGCCTCTATTTGAATGAAAAATGATTCCAGAGGGTGGCCTGCACCTGAGTTTTGCCATTCTCAGTGCATCCAGCACGATATCCTCAGTCATCTTTTCTTTCATTGACCATCCTACGATTTCACGGTTGAATAGATCGAGCACACAACATAAGTAAAGCCAGCCTGCTTTCGTCCAGATATAGGTGATGTCAGACAGCCATACTTTATTCGGTTGTTCAACCCAAAATTTCTGTTCCAACAAGTTCGGTGCAATCGGTAATTTATGAGATTCGAATCAGTCGTTGCCTTGAACTTGCGCCGGGCTTTGGGGCGTAGCCCAGCTAGCCGCATAAGTTGCTTGATGCGATTAAGCGAACCGGTATAACCATGCAGTTCTCGTAGCTCTGCTACGATGCGTCGAGCACCATAGCTTTTGCCACTCGCCAGGAATATTTCCTTGATCTTTCGGCTTAATTCTTGATTCTGTAACGTACGGTAAGCTTGTGGTCGTGTTCTCCAAGCATGGTAGCCTCCCGGGGAAATATCCAGTGTTTCGCAAGCCACTGATAACGGGTAACCAGAAAGCTTCTGGGCGATGAATGCGTACTTCACAGACTCTCCTTCGCAAAGTACGCCGCGGCCTTTTTTAAAATCGCATTCTCCATTTTAAGTCGGGAAAGCTGTGCACGCAGTTCCGAAATCTCTTGTTGTTCCGGGCTGATGCAGCGTTTGACCTTGTCAGGCGTTAATTCACCTGCTTCATACTGTTTGTCCCATCGCTGAATCAGCTTGGGCAAAACATCTAATCGCCTGCCAACCTCAATATTGGTTAAATTTTGATCACGTTTTAGTTTTACCGCTTCAATCTTGAATTCCAGCGTGAATGTTCGACGCCGTAACTTCTATATTTGCTCATGTCCTGCCATCTCCAGCTCCTCGTTTTAAGTCATCTACGAAAAGTTTACCGGATCAATTCCAGCATACGTTATGATGCTACCGGCGGTTATTAGTTTTACTGAAGCGGCCGGTAGATTTAGAGGATTTGGAGGATTTAATGCCTAGAGAAACTTCTTAACGTGCTTGTTTGGTGCCCGGAGCCGGAGTCGAACCGGCACGGACGTTAAGGTCCGAGGGATTTTAAGTCCCTTGTGTCTACCAATTTCACCATCCGGGCAAGCAAATTATGCTGAATTCTGGAGGCGGGGGTCGGAATCGAACCGGCGTAGACGGCTTTGCAGGCCGCTGCATAACCACTCTGCCACCCCGCCATTAATTCTATGATCAGAATGTGGTTTGTATCGTACCACCACAATGAGTAATGCGTTATGGATTTTTTGGCTGCTTGTTAAAAAAATCCAATTTATCTCGATATTGGAGCGGGAAACGAGGCTCGAACTCGCGACCCCAACCTTGGCAAGGTTGTGCTCTACCACTGAGCTATTCCCGCATGTTAGCGTTCTATGTACTTCAGAACACTATTCAGAAACAAAGGGAGGATTATAAAGATGCTGTTTATTTTGTCAAGAAACGCATCAATTGGTTTTTCTGGAAATCTGTATTTCATTTTATGATTGAGCTGATCAAAGTAAAACTTGTCGCAGCCATTTGCTGATATCATCCAGTTCTTCAGCGCATACTGAGTGTGTCATTGCGTACTCGTGCCATTCAAGCTGGTAGCCACTTTCTAGCAGCTGCTGCCTGGAAGTTTTTGCCAAGTGGATCGGGACAATGGGATCATGGCTACCATGCGCCATGAATATTGAGGTAGACGCATTGGCGGTATGGGCTTCCTTCACAAGGGTATGCGCTAATGGCAGATAAGCTGATAATACCATAATGCCTGCTAATTTATCCGGGTGGCGAAGGCCAACCTGCAAAGCCATCACCCCTCCCTGAGAAAATCCAGCCAATACAATATTGCTAGAGGGAATTCCGCGCTGATTTTCCCGCTCAATCATTGCTATGATCGCATGTTGGGATCTGCGAATACCTATTTCATCTTCATAGTGATTCAGATTGATGCTTCTAATGTCATACCATGCGCGCATGACAAGGCCTTGATTGATCGTTACTGCTTGTTCAGGTGCATGAGGAAAAATAAAACGTATGGTGGTTTGTGGTGGTAGTTCAAGTTCTTGAATAATAGGCGTAAAATCGTTACCATCAGCACCGAGTCCATGCATCCACAAAATCGTGTGGGTTGGATATGAGCCTGATTCGATTTCAATCGCAGGTAAATAATCTGATGAAGGAAGCGACATGGTTGAAGCTGAATTGACTTGATTGAGCAATAAGATTAGATTTGCAAAATTTTATACAGAATACAGGAGATATGCATGAAACGCAGGGATTTTATCAAACTGATCGGTGCAGGTGCTACTCTGCTTCCCATGGCCCCCTCATTTATTGCACAAGCTGCTAGTCCTGCCAAATGGCGTAGTTATCGCTTGTCATATCAAGTAACACTACCTGCAACGGGCAAGAGTGCGCGTCTCTGGCTGCCACTGCCAGACACAAACGATACTCCTTATCAGTTTACTCAAGGGAGTGTGTGGAGTGGCAGCGCAAAATCGGCCAAGTTTTATACGATCCCTCAAACCGATTTTCCAGCTTTCCATGCTGAATGGAATGGTGATGGTGAGCGTCAAGTCACAGTAAGCAGTATTGTCAAGACGGCTGACCGGCAAGTTGATCTACACTCTTATCAGGCACCTGGCAAAGTTGTTATTCCTGATAACATCAAGCGCTTCCTGCAATCTACCCAGCAAGTACCGTTGGAAGGCATTGTGCGCCAAACAGCCGCTTCCATTATTAAAGGCAGTAATAAGGACCATCCTTTGCAGAATGCCCGGGTTATTTATGATTGGGTAATCGATAACGCAAATTATGATATGAATGTACGCGGCAGAGGGAAAGGTGATGTTAAGTTGATGCTAACGAATGAAAATCTGAGTGGAAAGTGCGCAGATATTAACGCCCTTTTCGTTGGATTGGCGCGTGCTTCGGGTATTCCTGCGCGGCAGCAATATGGTATACGAATAAACGAATCAGCTCTGTATAAAAATCTGGGTAAATTTGGTGATATCAGTACAGCTCAGCACTGTCGTGCAGAATTTTACCTTGCAGGTCTGGGTTGGGTGCCAGTTGACCCGGCTGATGTCTGCGAGGTTATTGCATCGGCGGGACTACCTCGCAATCATGAGCAAATTAATGCTTTGAGGGATAAATTGTTCGGTGCTTGGGAGATGAATTGGGTGGCGTTTAACCATGCTGAAACAGTTGCGCTAGGGAATAATAGCGCAATAGGCAAATTGCCTTTCTTCCTGTATCCGCATGCTGAGATAGATGGACGACAGCAGGATAGTCTGGAGCCGCAGGCATTTTCCTATAAGATCATGTCGGCAGCACTCATAGGTACAGGAGCCAAACTTTAAAATCAGTTGTTTTGCCAGTAGAAACACATTGCGAGACATTAAGGAGGTCCATTTTGGATAGGCAAAGCCAATGTCTCTGATTGGAATAATGAGTAAACAGGTTTGATGCAATAATCCCCTGCTGATGCCGTCTTACCAAGAGTGTGCTTGTTAGACGGCATATAAGCGGGTATAAATTTGTGCTAGCGCTCTAGTTTATCCAGCTTGTCTGTAACTTTCGCCCATTCATCGGCATCTGCTAGTGCATCCTTTTTCTCGATGATGGGTTTCCAGATCTTGGATAGTTCTTCATTGAGTGCAATGAAATTACGTTGGTTCTCAGGAACGTCATCTTCAGCATAGATCGCTTCTACTGGGCACTCGGCCACACATAATGTGCAGTCAATGCATTCGTCAGGATCGATCACTAGAAAATTGGGTCCTTCGCGGAAGCAATCCACCGGGCATACATCGACACAATCAGTATATTTACATTTGATACAACTTTCAGTTACTACATAAGTCATGATGGCATTCCTTGCGTGGCTCTTATTAGAATCGGAATTCCAAATTTTATCAGAAATTGAAGGTGCTCTACTACCCTGTCAGTAGTCTTCTTATTGGAAAATCATAGTGGGACTATAAAAATACACTGCTGAAATGTGCCAACAGCAGATCTCCAGTTATTTCTAATATACGACCATTTAACCGGAATCCTTAGCTGATCGTTCATTCTGTGCTAAATTTTACAATTCACTGGGTTACTGGGTTGAATGAATTAGATGCTGTATATTGTGACGCCCTGGCTACTGTAGATATCATGTACTTTACAGAAACTTGTTGAATAATAAAAATTATCTATTATGAAAATCGTTACCTGGAACGTTAACTCACTGAAAGTTCGCCTGCCTCAGGTGATTAATTGGTTGGAAATAAATCAACCGGATGTATTATGTTTACAGGAAACCAAGCTGCAGGATGAATCTTTCCCAACTGCTGAAATCGCGGCGATTGGCTATCAATCTATTTATGTTGGGCAGAAAATGTTTAATGGTGTCGCGCTATTGAGTAAGCAAAATGGAATTGATGCAGTCATGGCTATTCCCAATTTGGATGATGTGCAAAAGCGAATCATCGCTGCGACCTATGGGGATGTTCGCGTGATCTGTGTGTATGTGCCCAATGGGGAAAATACCGGATCGGACAAATATCAGTATAAATTAAACTGGTTAGCAGCGCTGAATCAATGGCTTAGCAAGGAGTTGGAGCGATATCCGCGATTAGCTTTGCTTGGTGATTTTAATATCGCACCGGAGGATCGGGATGTGCACGATCCGGATCTGTGGAAAGATCAGGTACTTTGCAGTGAGCCCGAAAGAAACGCCTTCCGCGAATTGTTAAATCTTGGACTCATTGACAGCTTTCGCCTATTTGATCAACCGGAGAAATCATATACCTGGTGGGACTACCGCATGCTTGCTTTCCGCCGCAACAGAGGATTACGTATTGATCATATTATGCTTAGCAAAGAACTGGCTGGAATCTGTAAAAGCTGTATTATCGACAAGGAGCCGAGAAAGCTGGAGCGGCCATCTGATCATGCGCCCGTTATGGCTGAGATAGCCCAAAACTTGAGCTAGGTTTGAGCCCAACTGACTGAGCAACTTAGTTAATTGGCAGAACAGCTTAGGAATCAGTACAGATTGGAAAATTGTTGTTTCGATCATGCCAATTTTACCTGATCTGCTCTACTACCTATTTGAGTTTTATCTATCAAGTACTCGTCATTGACGTAAAGGTGGGCGCATAATAAACTTCCGTACCACACGAACCGATCTAGTCTTAGCTAAAAATCGTGAACTGTAAAGATTTATTTTAACAATCAAAGGAAATTGTAATGGGCTTCAGAAAAAAACTTACAACTGGTATTGTGACCATGATGATGTCGTTCAGCGTGGGTAGTTCTGCTCTTGCAGCAGGGCCTGCGCAGTTCAATGAGAAGGGAGAATTACTATTACCGCAAAACTATCGCGAATGGGTCATGGTGGGCACCCAGGTTACCCCTAACGAACTGAACGAAGGCAAAGCGCCATTTACTGAAATTCGCACTGTATATGTTGACCCAGAGAGCTATGCGCACTGGAAAAAAACGGGTGAATTCAGAGATGGTACGATGACTGTCAAAGAACTGATCAGTGTAGGGGAACGTAAGGGGCCTGGCAGTGGCAACGGTTATTTTATGGGTGACTACATTGGGCTGGAAGCTTCAGTCAAAGATTCGAAACGTTTTGCCAGCGAACCAGGATACTGGGGATTCTATGTTTTCTATGTGCCGGACACTCCTCTGGTAGCAGCCGCCAAGAATCTGCCCACTCAAGAATGTGCAGAATGCCATAAAACCAGTGCTAAAGATGATCTGGTTTTTACTCAATTCTACCCGGTCTTGCGTGCAGCCAAAGAAACTGGAGCTTCGGGCGTTCTTGCTCCAAAGTAATTGCTCAAACTAATTTGTATAGTTGCTAGGTAGTGTCGTCACGAAATGTGGTTAAATTACAACTTTATTGTCACTCGTAGGTAGTTTCATGACGGAGAGCGCGCGGCGACACGATGTTTCAGATGCGGTTTGGGTGCTACTGGAGCCGCATT
>NZ_JAGFJM010000137.1 GCF_024102715.1 Nitrosomonas communis | reverse complement strand
TAAGCCCGGCAGATGTCATGCAATATAAACAACATCAATTTGCTGCTTTTCTTACTGATTTGGGTGGGGTAACTTCTCACACTGCAATCATAGCGCGCAGTCTGAATATTCCTTCAATTGTAGCAATGCAGCATGCGCGCCAGCTTATTTACAATAATGATAATTTAATTGTAGATGGTGGCCAAGGTATTGTCATTGTCAATCCCGACAAATATGTGTTAACTGAATATCGGTTGAGACAGAATCAGTTGGATCTAGAAAAACGTAAGCTCAAACGCCTCAGATCTATTCCCACGACAACGCTTGATGGTACTTTGATTGAATTACATGCCAATATTGAGCTACCTCAAGATATTGAACAGGTCAGAGAAAGTGGTGCAACAGGTATTGGTTTATTTCGCAGCGAATTTCTTTTTCTCAATCGGGATGACTTACCCAGCGAGAATGAACAGTTTGAAGCTTATTCTATTGTCGCACAAAGTATGCGTGGCTTACCTGTTACAATTCGCACCTTCGATCTAGGTGCTGACAAGAATCTTAAAAATAGCTATCGGTCTACAATTAATCCTGCTCTGGGGTTACGTGCAATTAGGTTAAGCTTAGTAGAACAAGTCATGTTTCTAACACAGCTGCGGGCCATATTGAGAGCTTCTGCACATGGCCAGATTCGCATTCTAATCCCGATGCTCTCAAGTGATTACGAAATTAATCAGACTTTACATCTTATTGATCACGCCAAAAAAAGCCTGCAAGATGAAAAGAAACCTTTCGATGAAAATATTAAGATCGGTGGAATGATCGAAATTCCAGCTGCAGCGTTATGCCTCGAAATGTTTATGCGCAAACTTGATTTTCTATCCATAGGTACGAACGATTTGATCCAATATACGCTTGCCATAGATCGAGCTGATGACACTGTTGCTCATCTTTATGATCCATTACATCCATCAATACTTTGGTTGTTAGCACGAGTTATTTATACCGCTAGCCGCGCTAATATGCCTGTTTCAATTTGTGGCGAGATAGCGGGCGATATCCAATACACTCGCTTATTGTTAGGACTAGGATTACAACAATTCTCCATGTATCCAGCACAAATTCTGACTGTTAAGCATGAAATTCTAAAAAGCCATTTACCAAGTATCATGCCATTAATCCAAAAAATCCTTAGGACTGATGAATCAGAGAAAATTCATGCATTATTAGCAAAATTAAATAATTAACCTGATTAATTATCGCGACGCTACGAATGCAGAGGCCCCATCCTTATTTTTGGCGATATAATGCCAGTTTAATAGAAACATTTGATAACCATTCTTAGAATTTTCTAAAATCTTCACATAGTCATGCATGATTCAGACTCCATTGGCATCGTAACGCCACAACGGATACACTTCGATACACCACTTAGTTTGGAAAGTGGTGCCGTATTGGATAGTTATGAACAAGTCTATGAAACTTATGGTGAATTGAATGCAGCCAGATCCAACGCTGTGTTAGTTTGCCACGCACTCTCGGGGAATCATCATGTTGCGGGCGTTTATGCCGACAACCCCAAGAATATAGGTTGGTGGAACAATATGATTGGTCCCGATAAGCCTATCGATACACGCAAATTTTTTGTGGTTGGAGTAAACAATATTGGCGGCTGCCATGGCTCTACTGGTCCTGCAAGTATCAATAAAAAAATGGGCAAGCATTATGGAGCCGATTTCCCTGTGGTCACCACAATAGATTGGGCTAAAACGTATGTGAGGTTAGCAGATAAACTCGGTATTGATCAGTTCGCAGCTGTAGTAGGAGGAAGCCTTGGCGGCATGTCTGCCATGCAGTTAGCGCTTGATGCACCTGAAAGGGTTAGGCATGCAGTCGTTATTGCAGCTGCAGCAAAATTAACAGCACAAAATATTGCTTTTAATGACGTTGCGCGCCAAGCAATCATTACCGATCCTGATTTTCATGGTGGTGATTTTTATTCGCATGGCACCATACCGCGTAGAGGTTTACGCCTTGCTCGCATGCTGGGGCATATCACATATTTATCCAATGACTCCATGGCCGAAAAATTTGGCCGTGAATTACGCACAGATTCACTGAGTTTCAACTTCGATGTGGAATTCCAGATCGAATCCTATCTACGCTATCAAGGTGATAAATTTGCAGATCAGTTTGATGCCAACACATATCTGCTCATGACAAAAGCTTTGGATTATTTCGATCCAGCACGAGATTATGATGATGATTTAAGTGCTGCTTTCCATTGCGCCAAGGCGAATTTCCTGGTGCTCTCATTCAGTTCTGATTGGCGTTTTTCTCCCGAGCGTTCACGTAGCATCGTCAAAGCGTTACTGGATAACAAGCTCAATGTAAGTTATGCAGAGATACCCTCCAGGCATGGTCATGATTCTTTTCTCATGAAAGATGAGCATTACCATCAATTGGTGCGGGCTTATATGAACAAAATCAGCACATAATCTTTCAGTAGCGCTTCAATGACTAAACTATCCTCTTCTCTTACTTTGTTAAGGCCTGATTTCGCAATTATCGCCTCTTGGATTAAGCCCGGCTCAAAAGTTCTTGATCTTGGTTGTGGTGATGGCACGTTGCTTCAGTATTTGCAAGATACGCTTGGTGTTCATGGCTATGGTGTGGAAATTGATGATGCCAATATCCTGGCATGCCTCAATAATGGCATCAATGTTATCCAAAGCGATCTGGAATCGGGTTTATCTGGCTTTGAATCAGATTCGTTTGATTACGTTATCTTGTCACAAACACTGCAAGCGATGAGACGCACTGAAGATATCATTCAGGAAATGTTGCGTGTGGGCAGAGAAGGTATTATCTCCTTTCCGAATTTTGGTCATTGGAAAAATAGACTGCAAGTTCTGTTGGGTCATATGCCTGTCTCACAAACATTACCGTATGAATGGTTTGATACACCCAATATCCATTTATGCACGCTAAATGATTTTGAGAAGTTTTGTCATCAGCGTGGCGTACACGTGCTGGAACGCCGGGTCATGAACGGCACTCGGCAAATTACCTTTTCATCCAATTTTTTTGGAATGCTGGCATTTTACCGTTTTACCCGCAGAAAGTAGCTTCTAGGAACAGCGCCCCAAATCTTCCTGGTGGTTTGATATGCTAAATTCGATTCGCCCCACCATCCACACTAAAACAAGTACAGGTACTCCGAGTAGCGCAGTGCCGCTAAAAAATAGTGCGTATCCATAAGCATCCACAAATTGTCCACTAAAGCCGGCGATAAATTTTGGAAGCAATAGCATGACTGAGCTGAAAAGTGCATATTGCGTTGCTGAATAAGCAGAGTTGGTTAGCCCCGAAAGATAAGCAATAAAAGCAGCTGAAGCGATACCCGCAGAAAGATTATCTGCCGAAATCGTAAAAATTAATCCAACAATATCGTGCCCTCTCATTGAGAGCCAAACAAACAACAAATTAGTCGCAGCGGATAGCAGCGCGCCCAAAAACAAAGTTTTGATTACACCGCTACGAGCGATCAATATTCCCCCAACCGCTGCACCCAAGATTGTCATGATCACACCGTATACCTTAGAAACTGTCGCTACTTCATCTTTGGTATACCCCATATCAACATAGAAGGGATTGCTCATCACGCCCATCACGACATCCGAAATGCGATAAACGGCAATCAGTGTCAATATCAGGATGGCGTGATAGCCATGTCGCACGATAAAATTCTGGAAAGGTGCAATCATGGCACCATATAACCAGATCAATAATCGCGCAAGACGCACATCCAAATTCCAGCGCGCAATCGACCGACTAGCCTGCCTTTCATTTTCCGCTGCAAGGTGATTGATGGGAACATCAGGTTCTCGAATAATAAACGTCGTGATAATACCAACTGCCATACTGGCAGCCATAATCAGATAGGCGACTCGCCATGATTGGTAATCATAATCTGTTGAAGAAGCATCTAATAATGCCGCAATCCACAGCACACCTGCAGAAGACAATATCATCGCCAGGCGATAGCCTGCTTGATAAGTCGCTGCCATTGCACCTTGCATCCTTAACTCAACCGCTTCAATCCGATAGGCATCGAGCGCAATATCCTGGGTAGCTGAAGCAAACGCTACTGCCAAGGCAAAAAAAACCATATGCGACAGATTCACGAGCGGATCAGTGTCAGCCATACCCACCAAAGCGACTGTTATCATGATTTGCGAAAGCAGCAGCCAGGCGCGGCGCCGACCAAGCAACCGTGTCAATAGCGGTAAAGGCAAGCGGTCAACTAACGGTGACCACATCCATTTAAAACCATAAGCCAGACCGATCCAGCTTAAATGCCCGATGGTGGCGCGATCGATACCTGCTTCTCTCAACCAAAATGAGAGAGTGCCCAGTATCAGCAATAGCGGCAATCCGGCTGAAAAACCCAACGCCAGCATTCCAATGACCCTAGGGTGAGCATAGATACGGCAAGTACTCAGCCAGCTAGCAATAGTGGTATTGTTCATAAACCATGATCATAGTCGATAATCAAGGGAGCATGATCTGAAAAACGCTCTTGCTTATAAATGGATACACTAGTTGCTTTGTCAGCGATCGAAGGAGTGGCAATCTGATAATCGATACGCCACCCTACATTTTTTGCCCATGCCTGTCCACGATTGGACCACCATGTGTACTGCTCCGGCGAAGAATCAATTTTCCGGAACACATCGATAAGCTTCAACTCATCAAAAACTGCTGTTAGCCAGGCACGTTCTTCTGGTAAAAAGCCAGAATTCTTTTGGTTGCTGCGCCAATTCTTTAAATCAATTTCCTTATGAGCAATATTCCAGTCTCCGCACAAAATAATCTCTCTGCCACTCTGCGCCAACATTTTTAAAATAGGAAAAAATTGCTCCATAAAGAAGAATTTGATCGCTTGCCGATGTTCACCACTCGATCCTGAAGGAAGGTAAATCGATATGATGCTCAGATCACCAAAATCTACCCGCAAATACCGCCCTTCTGCATCGATCTCAGGAATTCCGACCCCTTCAATAATGTTGTCAGGTACGTAACGAGAATACAGCCCTACTCCACTGTAACCCTTCTTATCTGCATAATGAAAATAACCGTAATAACCATTCGGCGTTTGCATTTCATGAGTCAAATCATTAGCTTGTGCTTTTAATTCCTGCACACACACAATGTCGGCTTGTTGCTTAGGCATCCACTGAAAAAATCCTTTATTAGCTGCGGAGCGTATCCCATTCAAATTAAGCGTTATAATTTTCATTTTTATGAGTAATCAGAACCATGTTAGATTTCAAACGAGCTTTCATTGAACTTGCTATCGAATGCAATGTACTCCGCTTTGGTGAATTTAAAACTAAAGCGGGACGATTGTCGCCCTATTTTTTTAATGCTGGATTATTTAATGATGGCAATTCATTGCATAGGCTCGGGCAATTTTACGCGAAAGCTATCCTGGCTGCCCAACTTCCATTTAATATGTTGTTTGGTCCGGCATACAAAGGCATTCCGCTCGTCAGCGCTATTGCCATTGCACTGGCTGAAAGCGGGCATAATCACGCATTTTGCTTTAATCGTAAGGAAATCAAGGACCACGGTGAAGGTGGCAATATCGTCGGTGCACCACTGACAGGTCGAGTGCTGATTGTTGATGATGTCATCACCGCCGGCACATCGGTACAGGAATCAGTTACGCTTATCCGTGCCGCTGCTGCCACGCCTTGCGGTGTTGTGGTGGCACTGGACCGCATGGAACGCGGTCGCCATCAAATATCCGCCATTCAGGAAGTTGAGCAGACACACGGTATTCCAGTTATCAGCATTATCAATCTAGATAATATTATGGACTATCTGGCGACTAGAAACGATATGGCGCAATATCTGCAAGCTATTGAATACTACCGGACGCAATATGGTGTTGGCTAACCCGCGTCCTCTTTTATTTTCAGAATAACCAATCAACATATCTGGTTTTAATTCATCAAATAATCATTTTTTCAGAAATTGATTCAACAGGTAACTTAATAAACACAAAATTAACCCTGCCACAAAGTAGCAGGGTGTAAGATGTAAAGGATAAATAAACTGCCATAAATAAAGACTTGCCCTTCTAAAAAAGATGTGCTAGCTTTATCGACAAAATCGTTTCTTAGTATTATTGAGATTAATTACTATTGAGAGGCGCTGAGTTGTATTAATTTATACAACTGATGTAATAGCAAACTAGGGTTCCGGCTTCCGATGTTGAGAAGTGTCTGGTCCAAGAGTTTCTGGCTTCGGTGATAACGAAGCTCCACGGAGGGATAAAAGCCCGGGAGATTGTGTGATGTGCTGACACATCACAACTCTCGGTATTTGACCCGATGACTTAAAGGAGACTTCGTTATGCATACACAAATCTTAGATTCATATCACTGCTGTTTTTTCAGCGATATCACTGGAAAAACGATAACGTTTTCCGCCTCCGGGTTATTCATACAAAATCGCGTTAATAGCCGGTCAGGAAGAGATACGCGACTTCTGACCGATAATATTCGGCTCCCGATCAATCAATTTTCCAGGCGCTATTCTAACGCCCATAAAACACCGACAGCAAAGATTAAGCTGCTCGATATCCTATCAGCTTCTCAGCTAATAACAAGTTTTGACTTGAGCTGAACAATCTTCATTACCTATACGAGGCATCAAATGTCAACTGCTCATAGTCCAAAAAGCTTTTCATCTGAAATGAAATCAGCCGATCCCGACATACTCAATCGTAGCATGGGTATCTGGAATAGTTTCACACTCGGCTTCGCCGTGGTTTCACCTGTCGTCGGGCTTTATGCCATTGTCGGTGTGCAGACCAATGTTACTGGCGGTGGCTGGTTCGCTGCACTCGTCATCTGCTTGATCATGCAATTACTGGTTGCCACCGTCTATGCCGAATTATCTTCCCAATTTCCTATTGCAGGAGGCGCTTACAAATGGGCGCGCCAACTCGGTGGAACTATTACAGGTCAGTACGCTGGTGCAATTTATGTCAGCTCAACTATCGCCATGCTCACTACCACCGCATACACAGGAGGAATCTGGCTCGCCATTCTATTTGATTCTTCAAGCCAGACCGGCATCATGATGGTATTCTGGGGCATGGTTTTTCTGCTGATTTGCATGCTGCTCAATCTTGCTCATGTGAATGTGTTCAAGTCGATCATTGCACTCGGAGTTTATGCCGAAATCATTGGATCATTCGGTATCGCCTTATTACTTTTTTTCTTCTTCAGAGAACACGCTTTCTCCGAATTATTCCAGCACCTCGGTAGTGGTACAGCGCCCGACAAACTCTCTGCTTTTCTAGCTGCACTCGCCATTGCCGGCTGGGCATTCATCGGATTTGACGCCTGTTCAACAACCTCAGAAGAAACCCATCAGCCCAAACGCATGGTGCCTCGCGCGATTTTTTTCTCGTTATGCGCGGTAGGTACCGTTGTCGTTTTCAATTCTGCCGCACTGACGTTATCGTTCGATCACGACACCCTGGCTAAAACCAGCGCTACATTTGATCCCATTACACCGTTGATTACGGCACATATTGGAGATTGGTTTGAAAAACCCTTCCTGGCAATCGTGGTCATCGCATTTCTCGCTTGTGGCGCATCCGTCGTCAAATATACTTCCCGCATCGTCTTCTCCATGGCGCGTGAAGGCAACATGCCGGCATCGCTCAGCCACACAACTGCCGCCAAAGTACCGCGCAATGCGATTCTGTGCACAGTATTTCTGGCAAGTATGGGGCTGTTGTTTGGACTCAATGATCAGGCTGTCGCGACCATCATCGCATTTGGTACTGGAGGACTCTATGCCATGTTTTCCATGACGACAGGCGTCGGCTTATACACGCGACTCACCGGTCGCTGGGATCCATCACTCGGTGAGCTGAGACTAGGGGTATGGGGTTTGATCATCAATATCGCCGCTTTTCTCTGGTCATTATTCGAACTCATCAATATCGCCTGGCCACGCACCTACTTGGCTTCACCCGATGCGCCATGGTGGCAACTTTCGGCAGTACCGCTGGTTCTGGGAGGCATCATAGGCGTGACGACATTAACTATTCTGATAAGGAGGAGCAAATGAATCAAGATAACGTATTTCTCTGGGAAGAACATATTCCAGGCGGATGTCACTGGTCGGGTATTCTGCGTCGTGGTCTGACCCTGCGATTAACCGATGTCACCGGCGGTGCCAATGCCGCAGTCTTGTTTTTCAACCAGGAAGAAAAACTGGAGCGTTACAATATGGCAGACACCTTGAAGGCGCAGCATACCTTCCGTTTGACCCAAGGGCATGCCTGTTACTCCGATATGGGGCGGATATTCTGCTGTATCACTGCCGACACGGCCGGATGGCATGATACTGCATGCGGTCTGAGTGACAGTAGGCTGATTCAGCAAAAATATGGGGTCGCTCGCTATCAGGAGCATCGCAATCAAATGTATCGCAGCGGCCTGGATGGTATGCTGATCGAACTCGGTAAATGGGGGCTGGGCATGCGTGATATCGTATCCAATATCAATTTCTTCAGCAAAGTATCTGCAAATGCTGCGGGTGAGCTCACATTTCATCATAATTACAGTAAAGCAGGTGGCTATGTCGATCTGAGTTTTGAAATGGATACGTTGGTCATACTCTCTGCAGCGCCTCATCCGCTCGATACCCGTACAACCTATCAACCTGGCGATGTTCACCTGGCAGCATTTACTACACCTGTTTCAACAGCTTCAGCATGCAGGCAAATCGCTGAAAATGTACGGGGCTTACACAATACTCATCGGCTCTATCATCCTTGTGGAGGTGCATTATGAATATGTTTCAACTGATAGAAAGCAAACTCAATCCTGATCTTGCCATCATCGATGAAATTTGCGCAGCGGGTGAGCCTTGGGTCAAGATCGTCAAGCGTGGGCAAATTTTCCGCATCGTTGATCTGGAAGGCAACCAAGCTGTCGATACGCTATTCTTCAATGCAAACCACGCATTGGAACGCTACAGCGTAACAGACACGATACGCGCTCAGAATAAACTGTATCTGACTACCGGCAGTAAACTTTGCTCCAATCTGGGTAATGCTATGCTCACGATCATTGCAGATACCTGTGGACGCCATGACACACTGGGCGGCGCCTGTGCAGCAGAAAGCAATACGGTACGCTACACGCTGGAAAAATATCCGATGCACAGTTGCCGGGATAGCTTCCTTCATGCGCTGGCGCACGAAGCTGCTTGTGAGCACCTGGGCATGAGTAAGCGTGACATACCGAGTAACATTAATTTCTTTATGAATGTTCCTGTCACTGAGGAAGGTAAGCTGGAGTTTGTAGACGGTATTTCCGCGCCCGGCAAGTATGTCGAAATGCGGGCTGAGATGGATGTGCTGGTATTAATCTCGAATTGTCCGCAACTGAATAACCCCTGTAACGCCTACAATCCAACACCGATCCGCTTGCTGGTCTGGGATGTGCAATCCAGCTAATGGTCCAACCCATAAAGGATTAAACGATGTTCAAAAAAGTGCTCATTGCCAATCGCGGTGCAATTGCCTGTCGTATTATCCGTACGCTACGCCGCATGAATATAACAAGCGTGGCAGTTTACACCGAAGCTGACGCTTTATCGCGGCACGTTACCGATGCAGACGAAGCTCACTGCATCGGCAGCGGACTCGCGTCTGAGAGCTATCTTCGCACAGACAAAATAATGGAAGTGGCTCAACAAACCGGTGCACAGGCCATCCATCCTGGCTACGGCTTTCTCAGTGAGAAAGCCGACTTTGCCGAGCAATGCGCTGCGCATGGAATTTGTTTTATCGGCCCCACGCCGCAGCAAATGCGTGCGTTTGGTCTGAAACATACTGCCCGGGCCTTGGCGCTGGAAAATCAAATACCACTTTTGCCTGGCAGCGGCTTGCTGGAAAATCTAGAGGCAGCCTGTCATCAAGCCAAGCATATTGGCTATCCCGTCATGTTGAAAAGTACTGCCGGCGGCGGTGGCATAGGCATGCGCCTGTGCTGGAATCAAGATGAATTAATCAGCGCTTACGAATCTGTCAAAACACTCGCGCAAAACAATTTTAAGGATGCCGGGTTATTTCTGGAAAAATATGTGGATCGTGCCCGCCATATCGAAGTACAGATTTTTGGTGATGGCAAAGGTCAGGTTATTGCCCTGGGTGAGCGAGACTGCTCCATGCAACGACGCAACCAGAAAGTTATCGAGGAAACACCTGCCCCCAATCTTGCCCCTGCTTTGCGTCAGGCATTGCTGGAAACGGCAGTACGCCTCGGCAAGGCAGTCAACTATCAATCTGCCGGTACCGTTGAATATATTTTCGATGCTGCCGACAATCAGTTCTATTTTCTCGAGGTCAATACCCGTCTGCAAGTCGAACATGGCGTAACCGAGCAAGTCACCGGTGTCGATCTGGTGGAATGGATGGTGCGGCAGGTGGCGGGTGATCTCCCTGCTCTGGATTCTTTTGTGATCAAACCGAGTGGTGCGTCCATTCAAGTAAGGGTTTACGCTGAAAATCCTGCCAAAGACTTCCAGCCTTCCAGCGGCACATTGACCGCTGTAGAATTTCCTGCAACCGCCCGTGTAGAAACCTGGATAGAACGAGGGATAGACGTATCGGCGTTTTATGATCCCATGCTGGCAAAAATCATCGTGCATGCGCCTGACCGGGAAAAAGCGATTGCCAATCTCCTTACGGCGCTGGATTATACAGCGCTGCATGGGATTGAAACCAACCTCGCTTATCTCAAACAGATTCTACAAAGCACCGCATTTCGTAGTGGGCAACCAAGCACCCAGTTTCTTAATGGTTTCCATTATCAAGCACACAGTATCGATGTGCTGAATGCGGGTGTTCAGACCATGATCCAGGATTATCCGGGGCGGATTGGTTACTGGAACGTGGGCGTTCCTCCTTCGGGACCGATGGATAATCTGGCTTTCCGCCTTGCCAACCGGCTAGTGAATAATGCGGAAGATAGCGCTGGGCTGGAAATCACGCTGGCAGGCCCGACGCTACGTTTCAATTGCGATAGCATCATTGCCATCTGTGGCGCTCCTATCGAGGTATCGCTGGACAGCGAGCCTTTGCTCCAGTGGCAATCCCATTCCATCAAAGTGGGTGCGCTATTGCAGTTTGGCAAAGTTAAACAAGCTGGTAGCCGCGTTTACCTGGCAGTGCACGGCGGCTTTCAGGTGCCTGATTACCTCGGCAGCAAAGCCACCTTTACGCTCGGCCAGTTCGGCGGGCATGCAGGCCGTGTGCTGCGTGCTGGGGATGTGTTGCATATTCACGCCACGCAGTCTTACCAGTCTCCCCTTATACAGCATCTACCACAGCATCTACCGCAGGAATGGATTCCTCATTATACGAATCACTGGGAAATCGGGGTATTGTATGGTCCGCATGGGGCACCTGATTTCTTTACTGAAGCGGACATTGAACATTTTTTTGCCGCTGAATGGAAAGTCCATCATAACTCCAGTCGTACCGGGGTACGTCTGATTGGCCCTAAACCGCAATGGGCGCGTGCTGATGGCGGCGAAGCCGGCTTACATCCCTCCAATATTCATGATAATGCCTATGCGATTGGCGCAATCGATTTTACCGGAGATATGCCAATCATCCTTGGCCCGGATGGTCCCAGTCTGGGTGGCTTTGTCTGCCCAGTCACCGTGGCCCATGCGGAGCTGTGGAAAATTGGCCAACTTAAACCGAGCGATAGTATCCGTTTCCGCGCAATATCGATGGAAAATGCGCTTGTGCTGGAACAGCACCAGAGCCTGCTTATCCAGCATCTTCATGCCGATGGAAGCATCCCGGCCTCTGCTCAATGTGGGAAGCTGGAGAGCCCCATTTTGCATCGCATTCCTGAAAGCAAAGAGCAGGTGCAAGTGACTTACCGTCAGTCTGGCGACAAATACCTGTTGATCGAGTATGGATCGCCAGTACTTGATCTTAATTTACGCTTCCGTGCTCATGCGTTGATGACATGGCTCCAGCAGCGTATCGACGACGGTGAACTTGCCGGTATCCTGGATCTGACACCCGGCATTCGCTCCCTGCAAATTCATTTTGATTCACGTCGATTGGCACGCGATGCGTTGCTGAACCTTCTGATTGCAAGTGAAAATGAACTGCCCGCGATCGATGATATGGAAGTGCCGTCTCGCATCGTCCATTTGCCTTTATCCTGGGATGACGCCGCTACGCGATTGGCCATCGAAAAATACATGCAATCAGTGCGCAGCGACGCCCCTTGGTGCCCGAGTAATATCGAATTTATTCGCCGTATTAATGGTTTGGAGAGCATCGAAGAAGTTCAGCGTATCGTCTTTGCAGCCAGTTATCTGGTCATGGGACTGGGCGATGTCTATTTAGGCGCACCAGTAGCGACTCCACTCGACCCCCGCCATCGCCTTGTCACCACCAAATACAACCCGGCACGTACCTGGACTCCTGAAAATGCAGTCGGTATCGGTGGCGCTTATCTATGCATATATGGCATGGAAGGTCCCGGCGGTTACCAATTTGTCGGTCGCACCGTACAAATGTGGAATCGCTATCGCCAGACAGCTGATTTCAAGGATGGCCAACCCTGGTTACTGCGTTTTTTTGATCAAATTCGCTTTTATCCTGTCAGTGAAAGTGAACTGCTCAAACTGCGCAAGGATTTCATCACAGGGCATTTTAAGCTGCGCACGGAAGAAACGGTTTTGAACCTGAGGCAATACCACGCTTTTCTGCAGCAACAGGCTGCCAGCATCAACGCATTCAAAGCAAGACAGCAAGCTGCATTTGAGGCTGAGCGGCAGCGATGGGAAGCTAATAACCTAGCCCAGTATGTCAGTGAAGACGTGCTAGAAGAAGCCGATGCACAGAGCGAACTCGATTTACCAGCAGGTGCGCAAGCCGTCAGTTCTCAAGTGACAGGTACAGTCTGGAAGCTGCTAGTCACGGAAGATGAACAAGTAAAAGCAGGAAAACCGCTGATCATGGTCGAATCCATGAAAATGGAATTCACGGTAGATTCACCTGTTCCCGGTACAGTCCGGAAAATTTTCTGCAAACAGGGAAGTTACGTATCTGCTGGGCAAGTGTTGCTCATCATTCAGGAAAAGGCATAATCATGGAAAAACTTTGCCCGCTTGGTAATATTTCTTCCCTGCTGCAATGTTATGCGAGCGGTGAACTATCACCTACCCGGATGGTAGAAACCATCCATGCTGAAATTCAGAATGACCCGGATCATGTCTGGATTTGCACACTTCCACTGGAGTTCCTGAAATACTATGCAAGCAAAGTGGAAGCAAAGGGTATGGCTGGACTCCCCCTCTATGGCATCCCTTTCGCCATCAAAGACAATATCGATCTTGCCAGCGTGCCGACTACAGCGGCTTGTCCAGCTTTTGCTTATACGCCTGCTCACAGCGCAACAGTCGTACGAAAACTGATGGATGCAGGCGCTATTCCTATCGGCAAAACCAATCTCGATCAGTTTGCCACCGGTCTGAATGGCACACGGTCTCCCTATGGTGCCTGTCGCAATGCATTCAACCCTGATTATATTTCTGGTGGTTCCAGCTCTGGCTCAGCGGTCGCCGTCGCCAAGGGGCAGGTATGCTTCAGTCTCGGCACCGATACTGCGGGCTCAGGCAGGGTTCCTGCCACTTTTAATAACCTGATCGGATATAAACCTACCAGAGGCTGGTTTTCCACGCATGGCGTGGTGCCAGCCTGTCGCTCCCTCGATACCGTATCGATTTTTGCGTTGACTGCTGCTGATGCAGCGCGCATTCTGGCAGTTTCTGCTGGCGATGATGCTGCAGATATCTATTCCAGACAAAGAGAAGAATATAACTTTGACTTTGGCACAACTGCTCATTTGGCATCACGCTGGCAACACCGGCCCACTACGATAAGCCGCTATTGCGCCTTGCACACCGTTTACAGCAGGTCTACTCACTTCCTTTAGGTGCGACTGCTATTGCGTTCCCCAAAAATCGCAGCTTCCCTGACTTATCTCATCCGAGTCAAGTACGTATCGCCGTCTGCGGAGCACATTTATCCGGCTTGCCATTGAACGGACAGCTAACCAGTCGCCAAGGCCGATTAGTTGCATGCACGACAACCTCGGCAGATTACAGACTTTACGCATTACCTGGCAATCCGCCGCAACGTCCCGGATTAATTCGAGTAAGCCATTATGAGCAAGGCGTTGCAATCGAAGTCGAAATCTGGGAATTACCCACACGCAAATTCGGTAGCTTTGTCGCCGGTATTCCTACACCCTTAGGCATCGGTACTCTTACCTTGGCTAATAGTGAAACGGTGCAAGGTTTTCTCTGTGAGCGCTATGCCATCGAAAATGCACTGGATATTAGTCATTGGGGTGGGTGGCGCAACTACCTCCGGCAGCAAGCTAATTCATAGTCACCAATCTTAATCATATAGAGCCATTAGAACTCGGTTTCCGGAGGAAGACATCAACGAAATCAATGCGTTGAATGTGTGACAGTAGAGCTGTCAGCCGCTCTACTTGCCACGATTGAAGGATAATGTAGTGTTTCAAATAACTATTGCCGCTGGTGCTGAAAGTCGAGATTCTTTCGATCTCGCACAAGGAAAAAGATCGCCACCTCGGCTTTAGTTATGGTAGACGTCCGTCACCGATCATGGACTCTTCACTGCTGCTAATCGAATCGAGCGCTGTGGCTGCTTATCTGGAAACTCAACTTGCTACCGAGCCATGGCTTTCAGTTAGCTAACCTACTATACTCAACTATTTATAAGGTAAGGAAAAACGCATGATAGCCAGCATGACAGGTTATGCCGTTATGTCCAGGGAAATACCGGAAGGCTCCCTGACACTAGAATTACGTTCAGTCAACAATCGTTATCTCGATATTCAGTTTCGTCTACCTGATGAATTCCGTTTACTAGAATCTGCCATGCGTGAGCTTTTGCATACCCAGCTAAAGCGCGGAAAGATCGATTGCCGTTTAACTTTCATACCTCATGCAAGAATAGATCTACCTCAACAGCTTAACGATCAATTATTGAATAAATTGCTGGAATTAAACAGCGCTGTTAAATCTGTCCTATTAGAGGCAAGGAGTCTAACGGTAGCGGATATTCTACGTTGGCCCGGTATACTGAAAGAAGACACCTTATCTGCTACGGCGTTACATGAGTCTTGTATGAAATTATTGCAAATGACGTTGAACGAGTTTGCTGCGACCCGTGTTCGTGAAGGAGAAAAGCTAAAAAATGCATTATTGGAACGCGTGCATCGATTACGTCAATTGGTGACAGAGCTGTCACCTCGTATCCCAATTTTACTGGCAAATTTCCAGGAAAAATTGATAGCACGCTTACAGGAAGCAAAAATTGACGCTAATGACGAGCGCATTCGGCAAGAATTAGTGCTGTTCGCAAGCAAGATTGATGTCGATGAAGAGCTATCGCGCTTGCAAACTCATCTGGATGAAGTCGAACATACGTTGCTTAAGGGGGGATATGCTGGCAAACGCCTTGATTTTTTGATGCAAGAACTTAATCGAGAAGCCAATACGCTCGGCTCCAAATCGGTAGATGTGAAAGTTTCGAAAATCTCCGTAGAGCTAAAAGTGCTGATTGAGCAAATGCGCGAGCAAGTACAGAATATTGAGTGATATCTCATCTTGACAGCTGTGTCATCATCACCAATCGTTAGCTTAATCATGCAGCTTTTTTTATTTCATGCTGTTGCTACTCGCCCATTGCAATTAGTGCCGAATAATTCCGCGTACCGTACCGACATAGCTTATCTATAAATCCCATTTTCAGCGTTGATATCTGCTCAGATCTGCTAACTCAAATGTATGCCAATATAATTCAATAAAATGATGCTAAATCAAATTACAACAGCAGAAATACCCCACTCTCTTATTCAAAAAACTGAAATCTTAATATGGTATCACTAGGTAGTGTCGTCACGAAATGTGGTTAAATTACAACTTTATTGTCACTCGTAGGTAGTTTCATGACGGAGAGCGCGCGGCGACACGATGTTTCAGATGCGGTTTGGGTGCTACTGGAGCCGCATT
>NZ_JAGFJM010000132.1 GCF_024102715.1 Nitrosomonas communis | reverse complement strand
AAAAACGCGCCGCCGCCTGCGCAATGGTAAGTCCTTCCTTCTTGCGAACGGACAAAACTTTGCAGCGAAATGATGATGGATAAGTCATCTATGAATTGTAATCAATTTATTTGAGCTTTGCTATATAGAAATACCCCAAGGGCTGCAAGTAATATGGCGGCACTGATAATGATGGCTATCGGATAAATAAGATTGCCTGCCAGTCCTAGTTGACTGTATTTGATGACCAGCAGTAATCCTTCGAGAACAAGTGCGATACATACGATGCTGACAAAACGCGGCACAGTACGTCTGAGCACGATAATGATGTGACCCTCGTTTTCTTTGCAGGCGTATTCCTTGTTAACTACCAGACCAAGTTCGAAGATTGCCAATGCTACAATGACCATATTGATGGATTTGATAACAGCCTCGGTAAAGCCAGTGTCGCCACTTAATCCTTGAAACAGCGCCTCTCCCGTTAGAAAAGTGAGTATGAGCGCCACTAGAAAAAAGATGGTAGAAAAAATATTTGCCATGAACTGCCGGGAAGCAGTGATATTGAGGGTGGTGATATTAAATGTGGTGGCCATTTCTTCCTCCTTACATCCATTGCGTAGTTTTGTGGATAGTGAAAAATTGGGATAGTTCCTACCAAGAAAAGTTCATAAATAGGTGTCACCATAAGATCAATAGTATTTGGGCAAATCAGTCAGCATTTGATTGCGAGCTGTTTTTTCCGGACAAAGTGCTGATGAGATTGAGTCAGTTTGCGGCATGACATTCATCACGACAACTCAACTACAAACATTATCTGGTCGGGACAGCAGGATTTTCCTTCACTAATGCATTACAACACCTATGGTATCTGCTTGCGGTTTTATACCGTACTGTGTCCGTTCTTTACAAACTACAATGCAATTAGATAGTTTGTTTTATTTAGAGAGACGCTCCGGGTTAGTAATAAAAGAATGTTGTGATACAGGCCATGATATCCTCAGTGGTTGATCAGCAGCTTACCAGGTTGAACTGGACGCCATGAAGCCCAGCGCTGACGAGGTTTATGTATTGGCTTTTGCGGTGGACTCATATTCTTAAAACCAATTGCCAGTCGAATCAATCAGCCAGTAATAAATGAAAAAGCGTGGAATGCGGAATGTCAGGGCAGCCAGGAGCACTATCATTCCTCGTAGTCCCATCACGCCTGCTGTCCAGCATGTTACCGAGAACGGAAACGGTGTAATCGAACCGATTGCTACTGCCCAGAAGCCGTAGCGGTGAATGAATTCCCGATGATCTTCCTTGAATTTTCCAAAAATGCCCTTCACGAACTCGAGATGTCCCAGCCAGCGCCCAATGCCCCAACCCAACATGCCTGCGAAACCAGAAACTATTCCAAGGATCAGAACGTATGCCGACCACTGCTCAGCAAGCGAGCTTTTAGCAATGACCAATAACAGAATATCCGGCGGAAACGGTGTTACCAGTGTGTCTGTGATTAGCAGGATCAGGCAAAGGCCAAAAAAGCCAATCTGCTCGACGATCCAGTTGGTTCCCGCCGATAATTCATCTTCGAGCAGATAACCCAGCGCTGATATGCCGAGAACGAACACCACCAGTGCAATAACGGTCTTGATCAGGTTTTCACGGATCATTGATTACTCCAGTATGGAAACTAGCTTGAGTCCGTTAGGAGTGGAGCGAACTTGGACGCTGCTAAACTTGCTGACAATTCTGGTCAAATTTGGCCAGCAGCAGGAAAAAAGAGGATTTATCATCTAGTCACTCCTTTCGTTAAACAGGCAGTGGGCATGTTACTTACTGAGTCAGAATGGTTAATACTTGCAAATAGTTGCAATCGTTTATTCATCACGCAATGCGCAAGGTACCAGCAAGCAATAGAATCTCTGGAATATTGTCCAATTATAGCTAGATACTATCGTTTATTTTGATCGCTAGTCAGTGTTCCTAGTACCGTATCGGATTCCACTTTGTTCATATTCTTTGCACAATCGCTCAGGACAATCTTACTCGTATAATGTCGCTAAGCTAGCGAATGAAAAGCTGCTTGGTTTGATAAACGGGCTGTTAAGCCAATTAGCAATATTTTTCAGTGCGTTGCTTGTACATACTTGAAAAGTGAACAGTGATCCATGTCAATTAGAGTCAAATTATTCCTAACTTTCTTATTGACGACCTTACTAGTGGTCATGGGCATGCATTTCTTTACCCGGTGGTCACTGGAAAAAGGATTTACTGAGTTTGTTGAAAGAAGGCAGCAGGAGAGAGTGGATAAAATTATCGATATATTGGAGGAACACTATGCCGAGAATCGTGGCTGGGGGAAGCTGGCCGACAATAAGCTTGACTGGATTGCATTGCTTTGGCGAGCTGATCCGCATCGGCATCATCCTCCCAGATGGGTTATCCGGCAAGCGCAACAAGAACCTGAGCAGTGGTGGCCACCAACCATGTTACCTGAAAGAATTAACCAAAAATGGCCTCCGTTCGGTTTGCGCGTCATGCTGTTAAATGATGACAAATCAATTCTGTTTGGGCGGCAGGAGTCGCTTTCCCAGTTACGCCTATATGCGATCCTGCATAATCAACAGACTGTGGGTTTTCTTGGGCTCATGCCAGGAAACCCGATTAATCAGGCGAGCGATATTTATTTCATGGAACGGCAAGTTAATTTATTCTTTTGGGTTGCTTTGATGATGGTCCTGCTTTCTGCGTTGATTGCCTGGTTTTTAGCCTATCATCTGGGGCAGCCATTGAAACGCATTACCGCAGCGGCGCAAAGACTTGCAGTGGGCGAATACAAGACGAGACTGCCGATCGAGTCAAATGATGAAATGGGCCAATTAGCACGCAATTTCAATGATATGGCGGCCGCCTTGGATCAGGTAGAGCAAAGTCGCAGGCGATGGGTGGCGGATATTTCCCATGAATTGCGCACGCCGCTTGCTGTATTACGCGGCGAATTGGAAGCGATTATGGACGGAATACACCCATTAACACCGGAGACAATCAAGTCGTTGTCAGGTGATGTAATGCGACTCAATCGTCTGACCGAGGATCTTTATCAACTGGCTTTGTCTGATCAAGGTGCTTTGAGTTATCGAAAAGTATTGCTCGATCCACTACCACTATTGCAGGAAGATCTTGCCGCTTTTATGCCTGATTTCAACAATAAGCGAATCAGTGTCAAATGGATCAACCGCTTGCCGAAACCTTTACTGATTAATGCCGATTCGGGTCGACTATCACAATTATTTCGCAATTTGCTGACGAATAGTCTCAATCATACGGATAAGGGAGGCCAAATGGAGATCATGATAGAGCGTGTTGAGAATAGGCTGGTGATTGAATTGGCCGACAGCAGTCCTGGCGTTTCACAGCAGGATATTGCTCATTTATTTGAGCGTTTCTATCGTGTTGATAGCTCGCGTAACAGGCATTTAGGCGGCGCCGGCCTGGGGCTAGCTATTTGCAGCAACATCGTAAAAGCACATGATGGGACCCTTAAGGCATTTCACTCAGCTCTGGGCGGACTTGCGATTCGTATTTCATTACCAGTTGTACTATGAATCGTATCCTAATCGTCGAAGATGAACCCAAATTGGCTAACCTGGAAGCAGATTACTTACAGCACGCTGGCTTTCAGACACATTGCTTGAGTCAGGGCCAGGAGGTAGTGCCTTGGTTGAAAGGCAATACAGTTGATCTGGTGCTGCTGGATTTGATGGTGCCAGGCAAGGATGGACTCGATATTTGCCGCGACATTCGCAGTTTTAGCCAAGTACCGATCATCATCGTGACCGCGCGCATTGAAGAGATTGATCGACTGCTTGGTCTGGAAATGGGCGCTGACGATTATATTTGTAAACCTTTTAGTCCACGGGAAATGGTCGCGCGCGTCAAAGCGGTATTACGCCGCTTGCAGCCACCGACCATCAATTCGTTGGAGCAGGCACTCAAGCTATGCCCGCAAAGTTTCAGGGTACAGTATGCAAACCAGGAAATTGAATTGACAGCCGTCGAGTTTCAACTGCTCTATGCATTGTATCAGCAGCCGGGGCGTATTTTCTCGCGTTCCAGGCTGATGGATTTGATTTATCAGGATCAGCGCATCGTTTCAGATAGAACGATCGACAGTCATATCAAAAAGTTGAGAAAAAAATTGGCTGAACTGATTCTGGATAAAGAAGTGATTCATTCGGTTTATGGGGCGGGGTATCGGTATGATTCACAAAATATCAGCTAGGAGTCGTTGCAACGATCGCTTAGAAATTTGATCATGATGTTAACTTTCATATTTTTTCCACAATCGCTGCAAAATGTTTACGCATTTGCCACATATAGTTACTCTCAAGAGCAGCAAACAAGCCGCTCTGTAATCAGACCTTAACAAGGAGAACTAAACTATGAACACTAAAATTATTAGTATGGTAATTGCTTTGGCATTTCCTCTGACAGTAGCCGCGTATCCAGGTGGGAAAGGTGATCATGAACAATATCGTGCTAAGAAAATAGAACGGCTCGATAAGGAACTGAAACTGAGTGATGATCAGAAAGCTAAAATCGACGTACTTTATAAGGAACAGGGCGAGAAGCACAGAGTGATTCATGAGGAAACTAAATTGCAGTTGAAAACGATCTTGACTCCTGAACAAAATACCAAGCTGGAAGAGATGAAACAGCGCCGCCATGAAAAATGGCGTGAAAAACATCAAGAAAGAAAACAGGAAAAATCTGAGACTACTCAACAATAAGCAATTAGGTGTAACAACCATTGAGTGCATGGCCGAAGGCAGCCGGAGTAATGGCTGTCGTAGGTTGTGCATACATGGTATCGCGGCATCAACTCATCCGTAAACATGTTGTTTCTAACGAGACTGCGCAGTACTTAGAAGGCGTGAATGTTTCGGGATGTTTATGCTTACTCAGCTACAATCCGCACAATACCTTAATATGAGCGGCTGCACTCCTGCCAAGCGCATGCAGAGTGTAGCCGCCTTCCAGCGCCGAGACAATGCGTTTGTGCGCATATTTGTCGGCGATTGCTTTAATCTGTTCGGTTACCCAAGTGTAATCCGCTTCGACCAGATTCATACGCGCCATGTCATCTTCTCGGTGCGCATCAAAGCCGGCGGAAATGAAGATCATTTCTGGCTGGAAAGCTTCCAGTGCTGGCAGCCAGTGCTGCATGACGGCGCAACGGAATGCCTGACCGTCTGATTTAGCTGTAAGGGGGACATTGATGATGTGATCGCTGCCGCTATCCGCACCGCAATAAGGATAAAAAGGGTGCTGGAAGGTGGAGCAGAGCATGACACGAGGGTCATCTTTAAAAATATCTTCGGTACCATTGCCATGATGCACATCGAAATCTGCAATCGCCACCCGCTTCAACGCATGCTGTGCCATGGCATGCGCGACGCCGACGGCGACATTATTAAAGAAGCAGAAACCCATTGCCTGATCCCGCGTGGCATGATGGCCGGGCGGACGGATATTGCAGAATGCATTTTCAACTTTGTCAGTCATAACCAGGTCGGTGGCCAGTACGAGTGCCCCTGCTGCACGGTAGGCTGCTTCCAAGGTATAAGGATTCATGAAAGTATCAGCGTCGAGACTGATCATGCCATGCTGTGGCGCAATTGCTTCAATCATGTGGAGATAGTTTTCCGTATGAACACGCGCAAGTTGTTGGTGTGTTACGCGCGGTGCTTCGTGCTGCTGCAGCAATGGTAAGATACCTGAGGCAATCAATTGATCTTCGATCGCCCGCAGCCGTTCCGGCGATTCCGGATGTTCATACCCCATATTGTGTTCAAGACAGGCTGGGTGGGTGATATAGGCTGTCTGCATCAATTTTTTCCAATATTGGCCAACGCTTAATGCTTTAGTTTTGTTAATCCAGCCTCCTCATTACAATCTGCAAGCGAGCGTACTGGCTCGATGATGTTTTCACCGCCAGAGGGTGTAGCAATGCCCAGCGCGACGTGGCTTTTGCGGTAGCCATACAGAAAATAGACAATTAAACCAATTCCTGTCCAGACCGGAAATACCAGTTTGGCATCCGCTGGCAGGAACAGAAAAAGTGTTATACAACCAATCACGGCGAGTGGTCCTACCAGCCAGATCGCCGGCGTTCTGAAAGGTCTGTAACGGTTTTTATCCTTGATGCGCAAAATCATCACGGCCAGTGCTACCACCATAAAGGCGAATAATGTGCCGGAATTAGAGATATCTGCAAGTTTTCCAACTGGCAAGAAAGCAGCCGCAAAGGTCACACCGACACCGGTTACCATAGTAACAATATGCGGTGTTTTGAAACGTGAGTGGACGCGACTCAATACTTCAGGCAGCAAACCATCACGGGACATGACGAAAAAGATGCGCGTCTGGCCAAACAGCATCATAAGAATGACCGAAGGCAATGCCAGAAAAGCAGCCAGACCGAGCAGATTGCCGACCTTTTCCCAACCAATCTCGCGCAGTACATGCGCCAGTGCCTCACGCGAGCATACAATCGGCTGTTGGCCGATGGCGGTAAGCGACTGGCATTGTTCGGCTAGCGCCAATGAGCCGGGCATGAGACCTTGGCCGCTTGCATCCATTAAGGGTTGTGCACCGATTGCACCGATCACGCCGGCTGAGACAGCAAGATAGAATAAGGTGCAGATTGCCAGTGAGCCGATGAGGGCGAGTGGAATGTTGCGCTGGGGATTTTTGGTTTCTTCTGCAGCAGTCGATACCGCGTCAAAGCCGACATAGGCGAAAAAAATGGAAGCGGCTGCCGCGACGACTCCGGAAGTACCCAGGGGTAGGAATGGCTGGAAATTTTCCATGTCAGCAACAGGTAATGCCAGCGCAATGAAGGCGGTCAGGGCAGCGATTTTGACCACCACAAGCGCAGCATTGAAAGTAGCACTTTCCCGTGTGCCGATGATTAGCAGACCTATGATTAGCAAACAGATGATCACCGCTGGTAAATTGATCATGCCGCCGGCAAAGGGGCCATTTGCTAAGACAAAGGGAATTTCGATCCCGAGAGAATTGTTCAACAGACCAACGAAGTAGCCAGACCACCCTACGGCGACTGCGCCTGCGGCTACGGAATATTCAAGAACCAATGCCCAGCCAACTATCCATGCTACGAACTCCCCCAGCACTGCATAAGAATAGGTATAGGCAGAGCCGGAAACAGGCGCCATCGAAGAAAGTTCGGAATAACAAAGCGCCGCTACGGCACATACAACACCAGCGATAATGAAGGCAATCATCATGCCGGGACCTGCCTTCTGTGCGGCTTCGGCTGTCAATACGAAAATACCGGTTCCGATGATGGCGCCTACCCCCAGCAGCGTCAGTTGCCATATACCCAATGAGCGGTGAAGGCTTTTCTTTTCGGCTGTAGCCAGAATGGCATCTAGCGATTTCACGCGCCAGAAAATCATGGATTTCTCCCTTCTAATTAAACGATTATCTGTGATGACCTTAAGTTTTGTGGGGGATAGTGTACAAGAAAAGGTGCTACTATAAGGATGAAATAGATGCTGAAAAATGAGATCGGCCTGGCATGAACAATTTTCCTGAAAGTATCTTTCATGCCATTGCTATGATATTCAACGAATATAGGCAGATAATTCGATGAACAAACATTATCTCAGTCCGCTTTTTTCTCCTCGTGCGGTGGCAGTGATCGGCGCGAGCAGTCGGGTAGAGTCAGTCGGTGGAGTAGTGTTTAAAAACATGCTGGAAAGTGGTTACCAGGGGAAGCTCTATGCGGTTAACCCGAATCATGCCGAAATACAAGGTCAGCAGGCTTACGCTAGTATCGAACAGATTGAAGAAACAGTGGACTTGGCGGTAATCATTACCCGAGCTGCTACTGTGCCAGATATCATTGAGTCATGCGGTAAGCGTGGTGTCCGGTTTGCTTTGGTGCTGTCGGCAGGTTTTAGAGAAACCGGACCGCAGGGTGCTGCGCTTGAACGTGCCGTGGCTGAAAACGCCCGGCGTTACGGCATGCGCCTGATTGGTCCCAACTGCCTTGGCATTCTTTGCCCGGCGGTAGGTTTGAACGCTACTTTCAGCAAGGGGGGCGCAAAATCTGGCGGGCTTGCGCTGATTTCCCAGTCGGGCGCATTCTGCACTGCGATTATGGATTGGGCGCGACCAAACGATGTTGGTTTTTCCAGCATTATTTCCATGGGTGCTGCTGCCGGCATGGATTTTGGCGAGATGCTCGATTACTTCGTATCTGATCCGCATACTGAAAGTATTTTGCTCTATATCGAAGGTATTCAGCATGCCCGCAGCTTTATGAGCGCGCTGCGCGCCGCAGTAAGAATCAAACCTGTCTTCATCGTCAAGGCAGGTCGTCATGAAGCCGGCTCCAAAGCAGCATTTTCTCATACTGGCGCAATGGTCGGTTCGGATGATGTATTCGATGCTGCGTTGCAACGTGCTGGTGTCGTGCGGGTGAATACTATTGTGCAGCTATTTTCCGCTGCCAAGGCGCTCTCGACTCATTTCCGCCCAAGCGGCAATCGGCTGGCAATTGTAACCAATGGTGGTGGGCCGGGTGTCATGGCAGCGGATCGGGCTGCTGATTTGGGCGTCATGATCGCTACTTTGTCTGAGGACACGTTAGCGCGCTTGGATGCTGTGCTGCCGGATACCTGGTCGCATGGTAATCCTCTGGACATTATCGGTGATGCCACGGCGGAGCGTTATCGCCATGCTGTCACGCACTGTATGCAGGATGATGGCGTGGATGGTGTGCTAGTGATCCTGACGCCACAGGCGATGACTGAACCGCTGCAAGTGGCGCAGGCTGTCATTGAAGTTGCTACAAAGTTTGACAAGCCGCTTATTGCCTGTTGGATGGGGGAGGCTCAAGTTGCCGGCAGCAGACTGGCCTTTACGCAAGCGAAAATATCCAGCTTTCGTACGCCGGAACCTGCAGTTGAGGCGTTCTCATTTATTTCTGCTTATTATCAGAATCAGAAGTTGCTGATGCAGACACCTGGTCCGATCTCTCGCTACAGTTCGCCAGATGAAGAAGGTGCACGCTTGTTGATCGAAGGCGTGCTGGCAGAGCATCGCAAAGTCCTGAATGAAATGGAAGCCAAAGCAATTCTGGCAGCATTTCATATTCCGATTGCCAAAACCATGGTGGCGCGCTCTCCTAATGAAGCGTTATTGATTGCTGAGGAACTGGGTTTGCCGGTCGCCATGAAAATCAATTCCCCCGACATCACCCATAAATCCGATGTGGGCGGGATACGTCTCAATCTCGGTAATGCACAGGCTGTTCGATCGGCTTATCACGAGATCATTCAGTCAGTGCAAAAATATAATCCTAGCGCCCTGATTGATGGTGTTGTGGTTGAACCAATGATCATCAAACCCAATGGCCGTGAATTGATGGTTGGCGTGACCACTGATCCAGTATTTGGTCCTGTCATCACGTTTGGGGCGGGAGGTGTGCTGGTCGAGGTATTGGGCGATCGCGCAGTGGCATTGCCGCCGCTCAACCGCTTTCTGGTTAAAGATATGATCAAGCGTACGCGTATTTCCAGGCTGCTGACAGCTTTCCGCCATATGCCGCCAATCGATATGAGCACGCTGGAAAGCATACTCTTGCGCGTATCGGAAATGGTATGTGAACTTCCCTGGATCAAGGAAATGGATATTAACCCGCTGATCGTTGATGAAAACGGCGCCTGCGCAGTCGATGCACGCATAGCCGTGGATTACCTGTCACCTTCGGTCGACCGCTATGCGCATATGGCGATACACCCTTATCCCATTCGCCTGATCACGCGCTGGCAGTTGCCGGATGGCACCGACCTGACGATCCGTCCGATTCGTCCGGAGGATGCAGAAATAGAACAGGAATTTGTGCGGGGCTTGTCCGCCGAATCAAAGTATTTTCGTTTCATGGATACTCTGCAGGAGCTTTCTCAGCACATGCTGGTGCGCTTCACACAAATTGACTATGACCGTGAGATGGCACTAATTGCGGTGCGGGAGCTGGATGGGCGGGAAAAGGAGCTCGGCGTATGCCGCTATGTAACCAGTGCTGATGGCCAATCCTGTGAATTTGCTCTCGTCGTGGCAGATGAATGGCAGCGAAAAGGTATCGGCAACAAGCTCATGAATTGCTTGTTTGATGCTGCTCGCGCCAAGGGGATCAAAGTGATGACAGGTGAAGTACTGGCAATTAATCGCTCCATGCTGGAACTGGTGCGCAGACTGGGATTCGAAGTCAGCACCAGCGAGGAGGATGCTGCCGTCAAGCGTATTGTGAAGTGGCTTTGATTGGGCAGATGCCGTGATAGATTCTCCCGATTTATCTGCAGTAAGTTCTTAATGGTCATGTTTTATTATTTGGAAAATTTGTTCTGTTGCTTGGTACGGGTGGTAGGGCAGATAAGTTTGCATCATCTGCTACATGGCCAGATTTAATGAATATCAGCCATTCATGATTTGTTCAGTCAAGGTAAGGTAGTCTTGGCATACAAAGAATTATGAAACAGGTGAAAATTGGAATTAATCATCACTTTATTCATTAAAAGCTTGTGCCTCAGTAACGACTGTATGCATTTGGGCTTGCTATAATGGAATATGTGGTTATGTTCTCTTGAGTTCTAAAACAGGTAACACTAATAAATATATTCATTAATTTATTCTAAACGGGATGATTACTTCATGAAATTGAAATACTTACTATTGATGCTCGCACTAGCAACGGGGGGAGCAAACGCAGACAACTCCACGCTTGATGCAGCAATTGGTGGAGCGCTTGGCGGAGCTGCCGGGGCAGCCATTGGTAATGAGGTTGGAGGCCGCAACGGTGCGATTCTCGGTGGTGCACTGGGGGCGGCGGCAGGAAGTGCAGTTACCACAGATAATGATCCGCGGCCACGTTATGTTGCACCACGCAGAAATCACCATTATGTCGCTCCTCCTAGGAATCATTATTATGAACGTAGTCGCTATTATGACGATGATCGAGGCTATCACTGTCCTCCCGGTCAAGCAAAAAAGGGTCGATGCTGATTCGCGGAAATAGCTAGAGTTCCATATCCGTTATTTCTGTGGATAATAATTACAAATACTGATTGATACATGAGCCAATGGATGATGGCTTATGTATTAAGCAGCGTTCTCTTTCTTTATACTGCTAAAAATATGGTCAGTAGTGCTATCTGTCTGTGTAACTGATGCATTATTACGAATCTGCAGTGGACTAAAACATTTGACCAGTGGCACGCAGGCAGAACAATTTGACACTGGTTCGCCTATGTAAAAGCATGATGGGAGGGAAGTTTGATATGAGTTCGCGCTTTTTATGGATGCTGGTTACAAGCTTGATCTGTTTGTCGCCGGTAACGAGTGTGATGAGCGCAGCAGAAAAGGCTGAAGTGCAATCAAAGCATTTGAGCGAACGAAGAGCGCTCGATGCCCCCGCCCGTGCGATCACCGCGCATACCTTTAAAGTGGGTGAAACAAAACTTGACTACACAGCCACTGCCGCATCGATCACAGTTTATGATAAGCAGTCCAAACCAATTGGTCAGATTTTCTATATTGCCTATATAGCAGAGCAGCAGGGCGATCGTCCTAGGCCACTTACTTTTGTATTTAATGGTGGTCCTGGCGCTGCAGCCGCGTATTTGCATCTCGGTGCGCTTGGCCCCCAGCGCGTCGTATTCAACGCCGATGGTACTGTACCTTCGATGCCGGCTCGCATCGAAGGTAATCCGAAAAGTTGGCTGACTTTTACTGATCTGGTTTTTGTCGATCCTGTTGGAACGGGCTATAGCCGTGAAGTGGGGCATGACGAAAGCGCTAATAAAGATGGTGAAGTAGGGTGGCACCCAGTATCTCCTGGCAGGGCATCATCCAGATCGAAGGTTTGGGGGGTCGAGGAAGATACAGTCTCCTTATCCCGTTTTATTCGTACCTATCTGACTGAGGAGAATCGCTGGTTGTCGCCTATGTACCTGGTTGGGGAGAGCTATGGGGGATTTCGGGTGGCGCGTCTCTCCAGGCAACTGCAAACCAATTTTGGGATTGCGCCAAGCGGTCTGATTCTCGTCTCGCCTGTGCTGGATTTCAGTTTTATCAGAGGTGATGAGCGTAGTCTTTGGCCATGGGTGGCTTTACTGCCGAGTTACGCCGCGGCTGCAGCAATCCATGAGCGCAGTAATCAGATAAACTACCGGGCGAACGATCCACGTTTCTCGCTTGCACAAGTAGAACGTGTCGCCTTGTCAGACTATCTTAGCGGACTTGCGATGGGAGCGCTTGAACAGGACTGGCTCGATCAAACCAGCAGATTGATCGGGCTGGATAAGGATATGCTGCTGCGTTGGACTGGACGTGTGCCACCAGCGCATTTTACCAAGGCGCTGCTTGCTGACCAGCGCCGTTTGTTGAGTTTGTATGATGGGTCGATTACGCTAGTTGATCCGGAACCAGCTAAACAACGCTCTCTTGGCCGCGATTCCTATCTCGATCGTCTCAATGCACCGATGACAGCGGCTTTTAACAGTTACGTGCGCGATTGTTTAAATTTTAAAACCGATATACCCTTTCTGCTGTTAAATGAAGAGGTATCGGCAGCGTGGAATTGGCAATCAGGTATGCGCGGTCAACAAGGCTTTGTCGAGGCGGTTTCAGATCTGAAACAGGCCATGAGTATGAATCCTGCTATGCGGGTGCAGATCGTGCACGGCGTGTTCGATCTGGTCACACCATATTATGCTTCCGAGATCATAATTAAACAAATGGCGCTGGATCCGCTGATAAGTAATAATATTCAACTTAAGGTTTATCATGGCGGACACATGCCTTACTTACATCAAGGTGCGCTTGATAGCATGTTCGAGGATGCGGTACAGTTTTACAAATTGGCGTCATGATTGATCGCTCTGGCAGGAGCGAGTAGGCAAGGCACAGATAGCCATTCGGGTATGTTCTGGTTGCCCGCTGATCCCGATGCTCTTTAATTAGGAAATCAAAATAATGAG
>NZ_JAGFJM010000116.1 GCF_024102715.1 Nitrosomonas communis | reverse complement strand
CCGGTTTGTTACGGGTCTGCTTGGGATTGGGATTCTTCACCCAGCGCGTCACGCTGGCAATTCCCACGCAAAAATGCGCTGCCGCCTGCGCAATGGTAAGTCCTTCCTTCTTACGAACAGACAAAACCTTGCAACGAAATGATGATGGAGAAGTCATCTATGGATCATAATCAATTTATTTGAGCTTTGCGATATCGGTCAAGATAGCGTTGCGCAATTAACAGCAATCAGTTTGATTTCATCTGGATAGAGCGCTTGTTTGCGGATTGGGCATCTATCTATCCTGCAGTTGTTTTCCTTAAATTGTCGATCATGGCAATAATCCTAAAAACCGTTAGAAGCCGTCTGGCAAAACGATTTCCTTTAGAATCAGATATTTTTGATAACAGGCTAAGAGATGGAATACAAAACGGCTATAGATGATGAGGAATGGAACGTGATAAAAAAGAGTTTGTCCAGTCAGCAAACGCGGCAATAGCCACAGACATAGCAAAAGAACCATTGTGAATGCCATTTTGTATATCATTAGAAGCGGCATCCAGTGGCGGCTAATGCCAAACGATTTTCCTTCCTGGCGTACTGTGTACGATCATTTTAGCCGGTGGAACAAGTGGGGTGTCTGGGGAGAAATGCCTGGATTGACTGACAATCTGTCATCGCCAAAAAGTGGGACGTTGTGCCGCGGCAAAAAGCTCAAAGGCCATAAGCGGCATATTGTGGTAGATATTTTCGGCAACTTACTTCATGTCAAAGTCCATGCTGCCAACCTGAGCGATACCAAAAGTGCTTGTGAAGTGCTGGAAGGTGTTGCTGATATAGTCATCGTACTTCAAAATTCGGCATTAATATCTTCTCCCACTGGGAGAAGGTTGGATGAGGGGCTATGAAAACCAAATTTTGAAGTACGATGAGTATAAATACCCTTTACTCAGAGCGTTCTCAGGAGATGCCGGCTATTGAGGCACAGCGATTGGCTTTGCAATTAATGGATTAGGCCTGACCTTGCACATTTCAGAAAAAATCGAAGGTAATGGGGCATTTTGCCGAAGTGGTGGGTGGTCGAACGTACATTCTCCTGGTTAGGCAATTTTCGCCGTTTATCCAAGGACTTCGAAATTCTGCCCGGCACTGCCGAAAATATGATTCGAATCGCCATGATGAAAATAACGCTTGCAAAATGCGTCTAATGTTTTGCCAGACAGCTTCTAATTGGACGTGACGTAGCGTGCGTTTAGCTGGAGGGGGCAAACAAGGTGCGATGAAAGGCTGTTCCCTCATAACAAAGAGTAACGCAGTATTCGCATTTGACGCAACATGTGATGCCACTCTCCTAGTAGCCTCATCATGTGGCTGCAGGAGGGATTTATGCCGCGGCGTTAACTTTTTAACTAAACGGTCCCCACAGTCTCCAGGGTAACACAAACGCAGCGCAGTACAGTACAGATAAGGTAAATACGGTTTGCAGCTACTGCAGCTATTGATGCGGAAACAATTTGGCTGTAATTGAGTAGTGGACTATATCATGTTGGATGCTGTGCAGATGAAGCTATGTTTTTGCACCAAAAGCACTGAAATTTTTTTTGCTGTCATTTTAACTCCTGTATTCCCGATTGATAGTAGATGCTATCTCAACTTTATGCATATATACTTACAAAAAATTCCTAATCTGTCAGGGGTAGATCGAGCGTAACTCAATAAACCACAAGGCAAAAATGGATTTTTTTATGTCAAGAATAAGTTGACAGCACTTTATATCAAATGTAGATTCGCGGGTTTGAACGTCAATCAAATGGAGGAAAAAATTTAAAATGATCTCAACAGTATATGCTGTCACACTTGCGTGTATGGCTTTTATAGCAGCAGTTTTCTTATTTGTTATTGTTAATTCCAAGGAAGTTGAAGCAGATTACCAAGGAGTTATAAAGAAATGGTACGGAGTACGCAGCAAATGGTTTCTTTTCTTGCTTACCCTAGGTATTGCCGTTTCATTCATTTCAACTAATCCGTTCCCAATCCCGGATCAGAAAAAAGATTATCCTGAGAATGGCCATCAGGTTGTAAAGGTAGGAGCTCATCAGTGGTATTGGACAATGGCTCCTGATACCGTGGAAACAGGTAAGCCGGTTGTATTTTATGTTACTGGTGAGGATGTAAATCATGGGTTTGGGATCTATGATGAAAGTCTGACGTTAGTCGGACAAACTCAGGCGATGCCAGGTTATACCAACAAGCTTGTGCACACATTTGACAAACCAGGCAAGTATAAAATTCTCTGCTTGGAGTATTGCGGATTGGCACATCACGCCATGATCACCGAGCTAACAGTAGAAAAAGCAGATCAGCAGTAGTTTATTAAGAACAATTAAGGAGTGGAGAGAACTATGAGTAGTACAGCAGTAGCAAGTGGAAAGGTCGAATATACTGATTCTGAGAACAGGAATGCCTTATTTGCTGTCAAGGCGCACCTGATCGCAGGATTGTCGGTGTTCTTGCTGATGATGCTTGGCGGATTGACTATGCGAGCAGCGCAAGGTACCTGGATTGAAATTGGCGTTGATTTGTTTTATCAAATCATGACTGTTCACGGTGTTGGCGTCGTGGGTGCTGCAATGATAGCCTCAACAGGCGTGCAATGGCATTTCCTACGCAAGTATGTGCGGCTAAGCAACGCCATCTTCTGGACAAATTTCTTCATTTTTCTGACTGGCGTCGTGATGATTCTGGGTTCCATCTTCCTGGGCGGATATGGAGGTGCGTGGACGTTCCTATATCCATTACCTGCGATTTCTATGGGTGCTTGGTCTACTGGTGCCGCAGCAGTTTTCCAGTTAGGATTACTCATTATCGGGGTTGGCTTCCTGATTCTTTACCTGGACTTCGGTCGTGCTATTTTAGCTCGTTATGGTAGTCTGGCCAGGTCGCTCGGACTTACTATGCTCTTTGGTAAAGAGCCGGTCGATCCTGCACATCCGAAAGCTGTCGTAGCTAGTACGATGGTACTGATCGTCAATTTTCTAGGTATAGCAGCAGGAGCAGTGGTATTAGTAATGGGTTTAATCAATCTTTATAACCCAGAATTTCAGCCTGATGCAATGCTGATGAAGAATTTGATTTATTTCTTTGGTCACGTAGTCATCAACGCAACTATTTATGCTTCCGTGATAGCAGTTTACGAATTGCTTCCCCGTTATACCGGACGGCCATGGAAAACGAATAAAGTATTTCTTGCAGCGTGGTTTGCTATCGTATTTATGGTAATGGGTGTTTATCCACATCACCTCCTGATGGATTTCCCAATGCCTGCTTGGGCAATGATTACCGCTCAAGTACTCTCTTTCGGTAGCGGCATACCCGTTCTAGTCGTTACCGGCTATGGCGCGTTGATGCTTGTGTATCGATCAGGAATTAAGTGGAGTACTACAACTAAATTATTGTTTTTATCCATGTTTGGCTGGGCAGCTGGTGTGATCCCAGCTATTCTGGATGCAATGGTTACCATTAATCGGGTATTTCACAATACACTGTGGGTACCAGGACACTTCCACTTCTATTTATTACTCGGATTGCTACCAATGATCATTGGTTTCACTTATCACCTTGCTGGAGAGGGCGACCGGAGCGAACAGCCTAAAGCAACCGATAGCCTTGGATTCTACGCATATTTGATTGGCGCTTTTATGACCTCCATGGTTTTCCTTGCCAGTGGCGCAAATAGTATTCCTCGTCGCTGGGCAGTTCATATGGAAGAATGGGTTACTTTTGCACAAGTAGGCACAATAGCAGCTGCGTTGGTTGTACTGGGAACGTTACTGTTTACTTTACGTGCAATTTTTATTTTACCAGGAGCTGCCAATCCTCGTTAATGCGGTAATTTCTTTTTGTCTAGGAGATTACTAAAGATAGGTAGTAGTACCTAAAATACTGGTAAGATAAATTAGGAATCTAAGGTATTTTAGGTACTTTCATTGAGAGGTATATGGATGAGAACTTTTCTGGCAACGGTTTTCATAGCTATAACGGGGTCTCTTATTCTCTGGGTAAGTACAGATAGGGGGCGTGCATTTACTGTTGAAGAAGCGCGTCGCCTGGATGTGCGTGAGAATCCTCGTTTTGTACCTGAATGGCATCTACAAAACCAGGATTTAGAAACTGTCACAATACAGGATTGGCGCGGGAGTTTCCTTATTGTAGATTTTATTTATACAAGCTGTCCAAGTGTATGTCTGATACTTAGCGGCGGTCTAAAAAGCCTGCAGAAAGATTTTTCTTCAGAATTAGAGAAAAATAATTTACGTCTTTTGAGTATCAGTTTTGACCCAGAGAAAGATACCCCTCAGAGACTCAAAGAACATCTCTCCCACTTCTCTGCCAACTTTAAATACTGGATTGCAGCTCGTCCAGTCAGTTCATCTCAGAAAGAAGCCATCCTTGATTTCTTTAAGGTAATCGTTATCCCCGATGAATATGGCGGTTATACGCATTCTGCAGGCTATCATGTTATTGATCCACAGGGCCGGTTAGTTGCTATTTTTGGTGTGGAGCAGCTTAATGAGCTAAAAGAATATCTAACTCAAGTAGTAAATAAAGAAAATGATCATCAAAGTTAAGCAGGAGTGGTTGCTCTTGACAGCGTTCGTTGTATTGGCTTTACCTCCTATGCAACAATTCCTGGAGCAAAGCATGGTAACGCACATGCTTGTTCAGATCCCAGTATTGGCAATAATAGGATGGATGCTTGGAAAAAAACTGCCTGAGAATTGGAAAAGCAAGATAACACTCTGGAATCGATGGGGAATAACAGGTATGGTGCTTGCTGTCATAATCATGACTTACTGGATGCTGCCACGCGCCCTGGATGCTGCCATATCGGAATGGCATTTCGAGCTGGTAAAATTTGTTACTGTACCGATAATGGGTATCGCGCTTAGTTTAAGCTGGCCATTGCTTCATCCAATCGCACAGGGAGTTCTAAAGCTGGAATTTTGGGCTACTTTTATGCGTCTGGGCTGGTTATATCTAGATCTACCAGATCGCCTTTGTGCAAATTATTTACTGGGTGACCAACGTATTCTGGGGCAACTGCTTTTATTAGGTGGAAGTGCTTGGGCTGTCGCCTGGACGTTACGCGTTATGTTCGGAACCAGGATCGTTAAAACTTGAATGCGCGCGGTAGAAGTATATTAAATACATTACCGCGCTATTCTGTTTTATGCACTATGTGTGCGGTACCACAACACTGAATTAAATACTACTGCTCCAAGAATATTGCCTATCGTTACTGGAATTTGATTCCATAGCCACCATTGTGAAATGGTCACATCTGCACCGGATAGTATTCCCACTGGGAAGACGAACATATTCACAACAGCATGCTCAAAACCAAGCGCAAAGAAGGTTGCAATCGGTAACCAGATCAGCATCACTTTGCCAGGTACACTTCGCGATGCTTTCGCAAAAACTGGTCCGAGGCTGACTAGCCAGTTACATAACACTCCCATACCAATAGCCGCAAACCAGCCAGTCATGCCATATTCGGAATAAGAGGCTTTCTTTTCAGCGAGTTTAGCTAGTGTAGTCAATACACCAGGAATTTCTCCTGCACCTCCCTTTGTCAAGGCAAACCAAAGTAACCAAGCGAAGAAAATACCACCAACCAGATTGGCTATGAATGTCCATGTCCAGTTACTTATCACACTTAATAATTTGATTCGCCCAGCAAGTAAAGCCATGGGCATAACGGAGAAACTACCGGTCGCCATTTCAAGACCGAGTATTGCCAGCATGATATAGCCAACTGGGAAAAGAAGGCCAGCGGCGGCTGTCGGCCATCCTTGAGATACCAGCAATGCGGAGAGAGCTGTGGCATAGGCAAGAAATGGTGTACACAAAAATCCCCGCACCAATATTTGGGAAACGTTAAATTTACTTTTCTTGACTGCATCTTCAACAAGGTCACGCCCCATCTGCAAAGGTGGGACGCTATCGATGAAGGTTGAATCACCTGCTTTAGGCGGGATTGCGCTACCACCAGCTGACATGGTTTCTACGACTACACTGGATTGAATAGCTTGTTCGATTGGGCTGATCGAAGGTTGTTCGGATTCTTTCATTTTTTCTCTTAGATAGCGTTAATCAAGGAAATACTGACTGTTATACTATGCGATTAAGTGCATAATAGGCAAGGATTCTGCCACATCTTAGGGTAAGCGGCAAGCAAACAGCTTGACCGTTTAATCATTTAAGTCACTGAAAGAGCAAGATCAAATTCGTAGAAAATGATAGGGGCAAGAGTGAAATGTTGACTTCATTGATTCAGGTGATAGGAGAACGCCTTGATTGGTTATTTGCAAGCCGGTTATGTTTTATAGTTTGAAGTTTGATGTGTTGCGTATTGGCTAGCTGTATCCAAATGCCTGCGTTCTTAATGGCTGGAAAAATACGGTTGCAGAGATGCCTGTGTTTTTTCATGATTTCATAGCTGAATATTCTCGCTCCAATGGCAATGATTAGCTCGAATGGCTTGTAATGTTATAATGTATTATTTTTAAATACATATATTTCATGCCGGTTCCTCATCTAACAACTGCGCTATGCGGCCCAATTCTCGAACTGGAAAAACGTGTCCTTGAAGCAATGCCTGCTATTGAACATTGGTTGCGTGGTAAATGGCAACAACATACCGTTCCTTTTTATTGTTCTGTAGATTTGCGCAATAGCGGATTTAAACTTGCACCGGTTGATACCAATCTTTTTCCTGGTGGATTCAATAATCTCAATCCAGCATTTTTACCGCTATGCGTTCAAGCCATGATGGCTGCTGTTGAGAAAATTTGCCCTGATGCACATAGCATATTGCTTATACCGGAAAATCATACTCGTAATATTTTTTATTTGCAGAACGTTGCTATACTGCAAGGCATTATGCGGCATGCAGGTATGCATGTTCGCGTTGGTTCCCTCTTACCGGAGATTATTAGTGCGACGACGATTCATCTGCCGGATGGAAATACTCTTACATTGGAGCCGATACAGCGCAAGAATAATAGGCTGTCTGTAGCAAATTTTGAACCTTGTGCCGTTCTACTTAACAATGATCTTTCGAGCGGTATACCAGAGATTCTGAAGGATCTTGATCAGATCGTCATTCCCCCTCTAAGCGCGGGTTGGTCAACGCGTCGAAAATCTCAGCATTTTTCTATGTACGACAGTGTGGCTCAAGAATTCGCAGAATTAATCGGAATCGATTCATGGTTAATTAATCCCTATTTTAGTTCTTGCGGTAAAATTGATTTTCGTGAGAAAAAAGGGGAGGATTGTGTTGCTGCTGCAGTTGATGAGATATTGAAGGATCTGCAGGAAAAATACACTCAATATGGCGTTAAAGAAAAGCCTTTTGTTATTGTGAAAGCCGATTCTGGTACTTATGGTATGGGTATTATGACTGTTAAAGATAGTGAGGATGTCTATAAGCTGAACCGTAAGCAGCGCAATAAAATGGCAATCGTCAAAGAAGGTTTGTCAGTTTCGCACGTATTGGTACAAGAAGGAGTGTATACTTTTGAGAGCATCAATCACGCGGTTGCTGAACCTGTTATTTACATGATTGATCGCTATGTAGTAGGAGGGTTTTATCGCGTCCATACCGGGAAAGGAATTGATGAAAATTTGAATGCCCCAGGTATGCATTTTGTACCCTTAGCTTTTGATACTTCTTGTGTGTTACCTGACCATGCCGCTCTTCCAGATTCTACGCCCAACCGATTCTATGCCTATGGTGTAGTAGCACGGCTTGCATTACTAGCGGCTGCACTAGAATTAGAACGCCACATAACAGTGTTTCCTCACCAAACCCTAGAAGCATTGCAATCGTAGTATCAATGAAACTTGCTTTTATACTAGATCAACTTGACTCGATTAAAATTGACAAAGACTCCAGCTTTGCCATGATGCGTGAAGCTGCTGCTCGTGGCCATCAATTATTTGTCATGCAGCAGGGAGATCTTGTCTGGAAAGATAAGTTAATGACTGGCTTTTCCCGTAAATTGACACTAACAAATCAAAAGGACCAAAAAAAGGGCTGGTATCAGTATCAGGAAGGTCTTGCAAAAGCAATACCGCTTCAAGAGTTTGATGCGGTATTAATGCGCAAGGATCCGCCATTTGATGTGGAATATGTATATAGCACTTATTTATTGGAACTCGCAGAGCAGCAAGGTGCATTTGTTGTTAATAATCCAAGAAGTATCAGGGATCACAATGAAAAGCTTGCCATTGCAAAATTTGATCGATTTATTCCGCCTACGTTAGTGACCAGGCAAGAACTTTTAATTCGAGAGTTTCTTGATGAGCATGAGGATATTGTCTTAAAGCCACTTGATGGTATGGGGGGGGCTAGTGTGTTTCGTGTTCATAGCACTGATCATAATATCAGCGTTATTCTTGAAATGCTTACTCATTACAGCACTCGCACTATCATGGCGCAGCGTTTTTTACCTGAGATTAGCCAAGGCGACAAGCGCATTTTACTCATTGCTGGGGAGCCTGTTCCTTTTGCACTTGCTCGTAAACCTAAGCCAGGCGAAACACGGGGCAATCTTGCTGCTGGCGGTATTGGCATTGCTCAGCCATTATCTGAACGCGATCATGAGATCGCAAACGCATTAGGTCCGCAATTATATAAACAGGGATTGATGCTTGTGGGACTTGATGTCATCGGTGACTCATTGACTGAAATCAATGTTACCAGTCCAACCGGAATGCAAGAAATTACCAACCAGACTGGTTTTAATGTGGCAGGAATGATGATTGATGCACTTGAAAGGTGTGTGCGTGACCGGCTTAACGGGTGAGAAAATTACTCATTAAATTGGTAGCAGCCTCATGTCATATCTACTGCATTTTTTATGACTTTAGGTTATGCCACGATCCAGGCAATTATCAAATGGAGAATACTAATTCTGCTCCGCCTGAAGAATTTTTTGCTCAAGCATTGCGATCAGCGCCGGAAAACCATCTCGCTTCAAGACTGCATTGTATTCGGCCCGCTTTAAGGCAAGATCACTGACACCGTCTATCAGAATATTTATAATGCGCCAGCCTTCTTCTTTACTTTGACGTAATACATAATCAAAATTTATAGGATTGCTATCTGCCTGAATGAACTTGCTTCGTACTAATACCTGATCTCGCGGTAAAGAGCGTTGTTCTATAATTTCAAAACGCTGCCCTTCATAGTGATTGAATCTTTCAGCATAAGTCGCAATACTGAGTTTGCGGAAAGTTTCGGTAATCTTTTGTTGTTGTTCTTCGTCTAGTTTGTTCCAGTTAGCGCCCAATATCGAACGTATGATGGTATCGATATCATGCGAACGTGTGATGACAGGTGTCAGAAGCTCTAGACGCCCGTGATAACCCAATTTATCACCTTTCTGCATTGCCTGAATGAATGATTCTTGTAATCCATGAATGACATATTCTGGCGTGCCAGATTGGAAATTTTGAGCGCTGACTACGGCAGTCAATGGAAGTAAAATTAATGTAATAAAGGCATATTTAATGATTTTAAATTCAAGCAGAGATCTCATATCGACGATTTTTCCATTGAGCACGCTCACCACGCCAGAAACGGAATGCTGAAGTCCATGTCATCAGTAAAAACAAAGTACCGATAATAGGAAGTGCGAATATCCAGAGTAAGGAGCGCTGGTAATAACGTAAAAGCGGAGCATAAACAATGGCCATGGCAATCCACGTTAGCGTGCCAATAATCATTACAATAGTGCCGAGAGGAAATAATAATGGAATTAACGGAGCAAACCAGAACATGCTTGCCATTACCATTGTGCAAATAAAAAGCAATAAAAAAGAGTAGTGTAATTGTGTGTAGGCTGTTCGTGCTACCATATTCCAGATTGTTTTGATGTCATTGTAACTGCGATGAGAACGTGCAGAATGACTAAGTCCAATCCAAGTTTGCAACCCCGCATGCTTGATATGAGATGCTAACGTGCAGTCATCAATTAATGCATCATGTAGGTTGGCAAATGCACCTATTGTACGCAAGGCATTGGTTTCTACTAGAATACATCCGCCTGCTGCGGCAGCAATTCTCGATCCAGGCTTATTCGCAAGCTGAAAAGGGTAAAGCAATTTAAAGAAAAATACAAAGGCCGGCATTAATAGTCGTTCAATAAAACGGTGAAGACAGGGCTCTGCCATCAAAGATACAAGTGCTAGATTTTCTTCGCGTGCCTTTTTTAGCAAGGCGGCGACAATGCCTTGAGTGAGTGTGATGTCTGCATCCAGTAGCAACGTGTAAGGTGTATCAACTTTACTTAATCCTTGCTCCAATGCCCATAACTTTCCACTCCAACCCAGTGGTGGGGTTGTGCCTGAAAGCACTGTTGCCCCGCAACTTTTGGCTTGTGCAGCAGTATCATCATCTGACTGATCATCTATAACGATGACTTTTAGGTTTAAGTCTTGTGCACTCAGTGCATTTAATGTCTGCTTAATGAGTGGCCCTTCATTACGCGCTGGAATCAGCACTGTAATACTATCTAAAGGTACATTCTCATGACTTACTGACTCTAAAGATTCTAGTGTATTCCATGGTCGCCAAGGGACGAGCACGATTATCCACCAAAGAAAAGTACCTGCCAAAGCTAGAAAATATGTTGCAAGCTCTATCATCGTGTCGTGTTATCTAACTTAAAATTCTTTGAATTAATTCAAAGCAAAAGATACTGCACTTGCTGTCTTTCACTACTTTGCGTAACTAAAGCCAGGAGAAATATCATGTTATCTATCAGAGCGAGTTAGATTACTTGATGAAGGGGTCGGAGTACTCGTTTTTTGTTCAACCACTACGGGTATTGGAAACTCCTTCTGTGAGGTATTGGCATTTGAGGTAGTCAAGCTTTTTTGTGAAGGATCAGGCGCCAGGGGACCATCAGTACGTGGACCACGAAGACTTACACGCATTGCTTTAAGGGGATGAGCAAATGTATCGTTGATCGCGGTCGGCTCGAATCCGCAGTGAGCCATACAATTAGCACACTTGGGATTATTGCCTACACCGTATTTATCCCAATTTGTTTCTTCCATTAGCTCACGAAAGCTGGATGCATAACCTTCATCTACCAGTAAATAACAAGGCTTCTGCCAACCAAATAGATTGCGTGTGGGATTGCCCCATGCAGTGCATTGATAATTTTGATTGCCAGCAAGAAAATCTAGGTAAAGACTTGAATGATTGAATCTCCATGGTTGTTTTCTTTTTTTTCCTTCTTGGAAGATTGAGCGAAATAGACGCTTGCTGACTGATCGTTGCAAAAAAACATCCTGTCGTGGAGCATGTTCATAACTGAATCCTGGAGATACATTGATTCCTTCTACCCCTAACTCAGTTGCAGTATCAAAAAACTCTGCAACTTCTTCTGCCGTTTCATTCTGGAAGAGTGTGCAGTTTACCGTAACCCTGAAGCCGCGTTTGAGTGCTTCCTGAATAACTGGGATCACCTTATCGTAAACACCTTCCCGACAGACTGATGTGTCATGTCGTTCTTTATTGCCATCAAGATGTATAGAAAAAGTGAAATATGGTGAGGGGCGATAATCATCCATTCGATCTTCTAATAACAATGCATTGGTACACAAATAGACGAATTTTTTTCTTTTGATGATACCCGCTACAATTTGAGGCATTTCTTTATGAATGAGTGGCTCTCCACCAGCAATTGAAACTACGGGAGCGCCGCATTCATCAACGGCAGCTAGACAATCTTGCACGCTCAGTCGGCGTCGTAAAGTTTCATCTGGATAATCAATCTTGCCACAGCCAGCGCAAGCCAGATTACATTGAAACAAAGGCTCTAACATTAGTACTAAAGGATAACGTTTATTACCTTGAATTTTCTGCTTCAATATATAGCTGCCTACACGGTATTTTTGTAAAAAAGGAATGCCCATTTAATTTTCTCCGTTACTTTTTAGTACTAATTTTGTTGTTTATCTGACGATAACATAGGAATTGTTAGTATGTTCACAGATCAGTCAGAATTGTTCTGGTTAGTGTAATTGCAATGCCGCTCCTCTTTTCATGAAAAGAAAAAGCCTCAACTCAATGTAAATTAATTAAAAATGTTCTGAAATAAGAACGATATCCTACTTGTTATTATTCTGCTCAGTATCGCTATGCTAGCATGTATATTTTATAAACCAAAGCAGCGATTCTGGAAAAGGAATGGTTATGCTCTTAATTCTTAAATTTACATAAAAATCCAGAAAAATATTTTAAATAAGGAAGCTTCTTTCTGGATGGGAAGTTAAGGAGGTATGCATTCTATGCTGGTTCTTGAGAAAATTCTAAAGATTGTATCAGTCCTTGCTGCCTTTCCTAAGATTTGCTCGATTCAGCTGAACTGACGATGAGTATGGCCGATGAAAGACACGGACTGGAAAATAAATTTTTGCAATGAGCTAATTTTCTACTTCTGACGTAGAGAGCATCAAGTTAATTTGCGGCTACTCTTTTCCGGTCTGTTCCAGAAACATATTTCCTAGTGTAACGCCCCACACAATTATTTATTTATAAACCTTATTATTTTGGCTTTAACTACTCAGATAATCTCAAAACGTATTGATTTTTAATATTTGTTTACTGCTAAATATTTGTCTGAGAAGTTGCGCTAGTATAAGTCTGCTAATAAGAAATCTTAAGTCTTTGCAGCGTCTCTTTGGTTAACTGACCTATTGCAAGATTGTTTTGTTTTTGAAAGCTCTTCAATGCGGCCATGGTTCTAGGCCCATTTACACCATCAATTGCTCCAGGATTAAATCCGGCATCAACAAGAGCTTGCTGAACTTCACGAATTAACTCGGAGTTTGCTTCGACAACTTTGCTTAAATCCTCCAACTCTTGAATTTTCTGTTCTGATTCTATTGCTGATAATTGAGTTTCAGTTATTGATTCTGGGATAGGGTTTTCAGATATAGAGCTATCAAATTCAGAGCTATCAGATTCCTTATTTTGCCAGTCTAAATGCTTCTGCTCCCTGCTTCCAGTTGTAGATGCCGAAATAGGATTTTCAGATTCATATAATTCACTAAGCATGATATCCAAAGCTTGATCGAATGATTCTATTGTTTCTTGAACATTTTGATTATTTTCTTCTGAAAGGGATTCTGCTATGTCTATGGTAGATTCAGCGATCAAATCAAGCTCTGTCACCTGTGCATCTTTCTGAATAGGCTTTATTGCTATTTCTTGATTCTGTGTAGCTGCGACTTCAGCTTGATCACTACATCCTAGTAACCCGGTCACAAACAATAAAAAAATGCTTGTTGCTAATTGATTAACAGTCATTAATTTCATCCTTGCAACCTCCTTGTGAATATCTTAGAGTCTGTTCAAAGTCTTTGCAGTAACAACGCCAAGAAAGCAAGATGGACGAACTGTAGGCTGGTGTTGAGTTTACGTTCACAATTTTTCCACAGCCGCCGGCATTTTTCCAACCATGCGAA
>NZ_JAGFJM010000098.1 GCF_024102715.1 Nitrosomonas communis | reverse complement strand
GGCAGGCTGCAGATAAGGCAATGTCGATGAGCTGGATGGATCAACAGGCACAATGGTTGTCATGGTGTATGCTTTAGGACATGATGAGAGCACAGTATAAAACACTCATTTGACGAATAACAATGTTGACGATATGTGCGGACGTTTTGCCTTGGCTTACCCCCGTTCCAGCCTGATCGACTGGTATCATGCAGTATCGATACCGGAGATCGAACCGCGTTATAACATCGCCCCTACCGACGCTATTCTGGTTATTCGTGACAGCGAACAAGGCAGGGTAGGGTCGATGATGCGTTGGGGATTGATTCCCCATTGGGTCAAGGATACCAAGAAGCTGCCTTTACTGTTCAATGCACGTTCTGAATCGCTGGCCATCAAACCCATGTTCAAGCATGCGTTTCGAAGACAGCGCTGTCTCATTCCCGCGTCGGGTTTCTACGAGTGGAAATTACTGCCAGATGGCAAAAGCAAACAACCTTACTATATCTGTGCCAAAGACAGCCCGCTTTCCTTCGCAGGATTATGGGAAACCGCAACAGTCGATGAAGTCACAATCAATAGCTGCACGATCATCACCACAGAAAGCAATACCTTGATGCGTCCCATACATGACCGCATGCCAGTGATTCTTCCACCTGAAGTATGGGATGCCTGGCTGACCCCAACCCAGCAACCCGACGATATACTGTTATCGCTTCTGCAGCTTTATTCTGCCGAGCAAATGCAGTTATGGCCAGTATCACCTGCGGTAGGACGGACAAGCAATCAGGGAGAGCAATTGATTCAGCCGGTCAATGAATGAGTTTTCAGAATTTCAGTATGTCCGATGAAAGCACCCGCTAATTCACATCATGACACAGATAATCCTCTGGAAAAACTCCAGGGATCGGTAGAGCGAGTTACCTTCCATAGTGAGTCATCTGGTTTCTGTGTCTTGCGAGTCAAGGTCAAAGGCCATAGAGAACTCGTCACAGTGATTGGCTCAGCCGCTTCTGTCACTGCTGGCGAATATATCGAATGCTTAGGTTTCTGGGTCAATGACCGCCAACATGGTCAGCAGTTTAAAACGGTTTCTATACAAATCGTACCGCCTACCACTTTAGAAGGGATCGAGAAATATCTTGGTTCTGGCATGATCAAAGGCATTGGTCCTCATTTTGCCAGGAAACTAGTGAAAGCCTTCGGTGCTGATGTTTTTGAGGTAATCGAACTCGCACCGGAGCGATTATTGACGCTACCCGGCATTGGCAAAAAACGGCTAGAACGGGTTACGAGTGCCTGGGCTGAACAAAAAGTCATCCGGGAAATCATGGTGTTCTTGCAATCGCATGGCGTGGGCACATCACGCTCTGTCCGTATCTACAAAACCTATGGAGAGCAGGCCATCGATAAGGTGAGAGAAAATCCCTACCGACTGGCTTTGGATATTCACGGCATCGGTTTCAAGACGGCTGATACATTGGCACAGAAACTGGGAATCGCACCAGATTCTTTGATTCGTGCCCAAGCCGGGGTACGCCATGTTTTACAGGAATGGTCAAACGAAGGGCATTGTGCTGCAGCACGGGAGACCTTGTGTACGATGGCAGTCAAATTGCTGGAAATACCCGCACCTGTTATTGATGAAGGGATAACTGCGGAGCTCGTTGAAGGCAATTTAACTGCTGAAACCATCGATCAGCACGAGACCGTCTTTCTTACTCCGCTTTATAGAGCGGAAGTAGGGTGTGCAAATCACCTGCTTCGCCTCAATCAAGGTAAAACCCCCTGGGGAACCATTGAGGCTCAGAAGGCTATTCCATGGGTCGAAGAACAAACCGGGCTAACTTTATCAACCTCTCAGCGTGCAGCAATAGCATTGGTGCTACAGCATAAAGTGGCGGTCATCACGGGTGGCCCAGGTGTGGGCAAAACTACTTTGGTTAACAGTATTCTGAAGATTCTTACCGCCAAACATATCAACATTGCTCTGTGTGCGCCTACCGGCAGAGCAGCCAAGCGGCTTTCTGAATCCACAGGACTGGAAGCCAAGACCGTCCATCGTCTTCTGGAGTTTGATCCTTCCATTTTTGCCTTCAAGCATAACGAAGAATCTCCTATGGAATTGGATTGTCTGGTAATCGATGAGTCCTCCATGATGGATGTAACGTTGATGAATCAGTTGTTAAAGGCTGTTCCTTCAAATGCAGCATTATTGATTGTCGGTGACGTGGACCAACTGCCATCTGTTGGCCCCGGTGCAGTATTGGCTGACATTATCGACTCGGGCAAGATTGCCACAGTTAGATTGACTGAGATTTTCCGGCAAGCTCAAACATCAAAAATCATTACCAATTCACATCGGATTAACCAAGGTCAATTGCCACAAACTGATAGCTCTCAGGCATTGAGTGATTTTTATTGCATTTATGCAGAAACGCCAGAAGAGATTTTTACTAAATTGATGCAGGTTTTACTCGAACGGATACCGCAACGTTTTAAGCTTGATCCAGTGAGTGACATTCAAGTACTGACACCGATGAACCGAGGAGGTCTAGGTGCGCGATCACTCAATGTTGAACTACAGCAACGATTGAATGGATCGAGTGAGCCAAAGGTAACTCGCTACGGATCGATTTATGCGCCGGGAGACAAAGTCATCCAGCAGGTGAACAATTACGATAAGGAAGTATTTAACGGAGATATTGGAACAGTTGTGTCTATTGATGTTGAAGAAAGTCTATTGCAAATCAATTTTGATGATCACGCCGTGGATTATGAATTTAATGAGCTGGATGAAATCTCTTTGGCTTACGCTATTAGTATTCATAAGGCACAAGGCTCCGAATATCCTGCAGTGGTTATTCCTCTTGCGATGCAGCATTACATGCTTTTAGAGCGGAACTTACTCTATACAGGCGTCACGCGTGGCAAGCAGCTGGTAGTGATCATTGCGCAACCCAAAGCATTGGCAATGGCGGTAAAGAACCAACGCTCACAACGCAGAGTAACCAATTTAATAGCACGCCTCTCAACTAATAACTAAAACGGTCGATGGTAATAATGAGAGTTTCTATCAGCACAAAACACTTGAATAGGAAGATTTAGTGAACCGCATACATTTCAAGAGAATATTGTTCCTGGCATTATTTTACATCTCATTCTTGCCATTATTTGCGGCGGCTCAGGAGCATATTGGACGAGTCGTAGGCGTATCAGATGGAGACACTATAACTATCCTCGATGATCGAAAGCAGCAAATCAAAGTACGGCTGGCTGAAATCGATACGCCCGAATCGGCCCAACCTTACGGAACGCGTGCAAAACAGGAATTATCTCGGCTTGTCCACGGTAAAACCGTAATCGTCAAAGTACGGGATATCGATCGCTATGGGCGTACAGTTGGACGGGTCTATGCAGACGACATCGATGTAAATGCGGAGATGGTTAGACTGGGTGCTGCCTGGGTATATCGAAAATATGCCAACGATCAAAATCTCTATGATTTGGAGAAACAAGCTAGACAAAATGGAGCCGGGTTGTGGGGTCTGCCGGAAGCTCAGCAAGTTCCACCTTGGGAGTGGCGACAAGCAAGAAAGTAAAGCATGAGGTCGGGTTGCTCCACATTTGTAGCTCTGAAAGAAAAGCTTTGGCGCTATTTCTTCATAGTCAGTTTGTTTTCTTCAATTCCAGTTTATCCAAGTGAAGTTCATAATCAAATCATAGAGGGCCTTGAGCCCAACAGTATTACGATCATCGGTGAATATCACAAGCAGCCAGAATCAATCCAATTTTTTGAAGAGTTAATATATAGCCACTTTCAGCAAGATAAATGCCTGGTTGTCGCGTTGGAGATTGCCAGCAATCAACAATCAATTCTTGATGAGATCGCAGAGGGCAGGGCGACTGTGGCGGATATCGAGATACCCCAGATGATTGATCATCCTCCTTTCCGTGTAATGATTGATGGGCTGACAAGATTGAAAAGAAATGGCAATTGCCTAAAACTACTTGCTATCGATGCTGAGCTTGGGTTGGGCGTCGATCGTGACGAATGGATGGCTAGTAAACTATTAGATCAAGTAAGCCAGATACCGATTTTAGCTCTGTTGGGCAACTTGCATACTCTGAAGAAAGTTGATTGGAATATATCCATGAGCGGGGTATCTCTCTATGTTGCTGAAATTCTAACATCCCAAGGTCGTAAAATTAGAACCTATCCACAAATCTGGGTGGATAAAACCTGTAATACTCGCAATCGATTCATTTCTTCTGATGAACAGGAGACAATTAGGCTTATCAATCGCAGATTGATCTCTCTGCTTAATGCCTCTGAATACGAGACGGTGAGCGGTATTGTCGATGGCGTTATTTTTTGGGAATGCGGTTAAAGTTATTGTATTCATAAGCGAAACAATTAATTTCTTTTTTTGGTACTTATTTTTTGTGCTTTAAGTCGATATTATCCATCCTAAGAAATTAATTTGGTTGTAAGGAATAAGGTTAATGTATTAAAAACCATAGCCTTATTATGAGTAATGATCAAAGTGATTGATGGCGGGATTAAACTGAAATATTCTGATCAAGAGATAGATTGGGTAAAAGATGTTTCCTGTGAAGAGCGTATCACCAGCATGGTTATTCTTAAAATGAGGCATGACAAAAAGTTTTGAGCAGATTAAAGGAGCGGGATTAAAGTTGTTTAATGGAGGTGCTATGATGAGAACGATATCTTTCTTGATAACTGTATTGGCGCTTGGTTTTTTATCTGGATGTGCTCAAATGAGTCCGATAGCGAGCAATCAGAGTGGTGAAACTCATAGTGCTGATTTGCGTTCCATCGACCCTAATAATCATAATGCTGTCGCTGAACATTACGAAGATGTAGCTAATGAGATAAAAGCAAAACTGCAGGCACAGAAAGGGTTGCTGCGGGAATATGAAAGACACAGTTATTATTACGG
>NZ_JAGFJM010000076.1 GCF_024102715.1 Nitrosomonas communis | reverse complement strand
TATAGCAAAGCTCAAATAAATTGATTACAATCCATAGATGACTTATCCATCATCATTTCGCTGCAAAGTTTTGTCCGTTCGTAAGAAGGAAGGACTTACCATTGCGCAGGCGGCGGCGCGTTTTTGTGTGGGAATTGCCAGCGTGACGCGCTGGGTGAAGAATCCCAATCCCAAGCAGACCCGTAATAAACCGGCGACGAAGATCGACATGATCGCGTTGGCCCGTGATGTGCAGGCGTTTCCGGACGCCTATCAAGCCGAACGGGCTCGTCGACTAGGTGTAAGCGAAAAAGGTATTGGCCACGCGCTGCGGCGCATGAACATCAGCTATAAAAAAAACACTGCAGCATCCCAAAGCGGACGAAGACAAACGGCACACCTTCCAGGAGACGATTAAGGCGTATAAAGCTCAAAACCGCGTCATCGTCTATATTGACGAGAGTGGTTTTGCTCACGATATGCCACGAACACATGGGTATGCGCCCATTGGCAAGCGGTGTCACGGTGTGTGTAATTGGCATGCCAGAGGCCGCGTCAATGTGATCGGCGCGTTGATCGACAAATGTCTTCTGACGGTGGGATTGTTCAAAAGCAATATTGATGCAGATACTTTTTTCGGCTGGACGGTACATGATCTGTTGCCAAAACTCCCGCCAGCATCAGTTGTGGTCATGGATAACGCGACCTTTCACAAAAGGCAGGATATTCAAAATGTAATCACACAAGCCGGACATACGCTTGAATATCTACCAGCATATTCACCAGACCTTAACCCCATTGAGCACAAATGGGCACAAGCCAAAGCAATCAGAAAACAACAAAACCAAACCGTTGAGCAACTCTTTAAAATTGAATCATTTTATGTGGCGTTGGCTATAGTCACTTGCAGTACGTCGGTTTGTTCAGGTGAAAACATTGCTACAGCGATATCCTGGTCATCTGCATGTAGGCATGCTGCCAACGATACCGCGCCAGACATGAAACTATCAGCCGGATAGCCTAGCAGCGCTATGAGACTATCAGACACATGCAATAGCGTTATACACTCTGCAATGTGGTAATGGAGTTCGGCTTCAAGGCCGTTGCTGGAAGGATCGACCATCAATTAATTGGTGTATGGAAAAAATAAATGCCTCATTTCAGCAAAGCCAAATGTAGCGGAAGTCGGGTTGGGCAGCAATCATATTGAATTAATAAATCAATAGAAAAATATTGGGGTAAAAATCAGGTGAATCCCAACGCGTATATGCATGATTTCAACAAATTACCAATCAATGGATAGCATATGCGGTTTATACAAATGTTCAACGCTTTGAGCTTGCGCTAACAGACTTGGAGGTAATAGTCACTATTCTAAATCAGATAGTGCATGATCATGGAGATGATAAGTAACTTAATTGGCATCCAGCATACTCAGAGCAATGATAGAATCAGCCTGCGAAAAAGAATAGGGATCTTGCTAGTGGATAAAACGGGTACTTTTGCAAGGAAGAGTTATTTATGAACGAAGAAATTAAACAACGATTACAAAAGAGCGAGACATGGATGCGAGGACTTTATATGCTGCTTTTTATCTTCGTCTACGGTCTTGCGGAATTTCTGATTATTCTAGTAATGCTGTTTCAGTTTTTCTCCATCGTGCTGTCCGGCAGTACCAATGCTCAAATGCTCAAATTCGGTCAGAATTTGGCCGCATACGTTTATCAGATCATTATTTTTCTTACCTTTAATAGTGAGCAGCGCCCCTTTCCATTTAGTGCCTGGCCAAGCGAGCTGAGCGATCATGGAGATAACAGCAAATGATCTTTTGGCGGTTACAGTCATTCGATCAGTAAATGCTAATGCCCCAGCGAAGTCAGTTTGATTGTTCAATGCTCATATGAAATAGGATTGATTATAATGACTAATATATTGAAGCTCATTTTCAACATGACATGATAGGTAATAAAGCCGTAGCACTGTTTGCGAAAACTAATATCGCTGATGGGCGTTGACAGTCTAGTATGAGCATGGCAAATTTTTTGCAGGGCTGCACTCTCCATCAAATCCAATAGAGGAATTTAGGTTAAATGAAATTAATGACTGCTACCAAGTTTCTTTTGCTCGCTGCTTTGGCAACAGCCTTGTTGATTCATGTTGTCACGGATCATGTCAGCGCAGGCTGGCAGACTGCAAGCCGCGAACCAGTTGGACTGGCGCCTGATCCTGAACGAACACCGGAAGCGATCATCCAGGTTTATGGTGCACGTGCGTATAGTTGGCGTGGTTATTTCGGTGTTCATACCTGGATTGCGGTTAAGCCATCACTTGCCACTGCTTACACTGTCTATGAAGTTATCGGTTGGTATTTGCGCCAAGGTGGTTCTTCAGTATTGGCGATTCATCAGCAAAGACCAGACAGGCGCTGGTTTGGCAGCATGCCAGTCCTGCTGGCCGAAAAGCGTGGAGATGGTGTAGATGCATTGATTAGCCGTATCGAAGAAGTGGCCCATAACTATCCCTATGCAAAAGAATACACGATGTGGCCTGGCCCAAACTCGAATACCTTTGTTGCCTGGGTTTCACGCGCCGTTCCTGAACTTGAGCTTGACTTACCGCCTACGGCAATTGGCAAGGATTATCTTGGCAGTAATATGTTTTCAGTGGCACCTAGTGGCAGCGGCTGGCAGTGGTCCTTCTATGGATTATTGGGTGTCATCATCAGCGAAGTTGAAGGGATTGAAATTAATTTACTTGGGCTGACCTTTGGCATTTCTCCCAACCTGGTGGCCATTAAACTTCCGCTGGTTGGACGTATTGATCTGAGCGCATTGCTGAGCACATTGAATGGGCTCGTTGCTTCAACTTCAGTTCCGAAGTAATTTTTTGCTGTGATCAGAAGGAGCCTCTGAATCAATCATGCATCCTGGTAGCTACTACCCGCCTAATAAGACTTACGCGCTGTTTTAGACGCGCGTGTTTTCCTGGCCATAACCCAGCATGCCCTGTAAAACTCGGACTAGGTAGTAACTGGTCCAATTCAAGGCTCGGTTTATCCAGGATTGCTTTCCCCAATATTTCTTTGATACCGGCCTGGAGTCTTCTATCGCCTGTTGTAGACTAGTCCTGAGTTCCATTGCAAATACCTGATCAACGATCAAAACATTGGCTTCGCGCGCCATCAGCAAACTAAAGGGATCAATATTGGACGAGCCGACCGTTGACCAATATTGATCGATAACTGCCACCTTGGCATGGAGATAGCTTTTTTGATATTCATAAATCTTGATACCTGCATCAAGTAAATTTGCGTATAAAGCGCGTGTCGCATGATACTGGATGCGATACTCAATTTTTCCTTGCAGCAGCAGGATGACCGATACGCCGCGGCGGGCTGCATGGATGAGTGCGTGTCGAAAATTTCTGCCTGGAAGAAAGTAGGCATTGGCGATAATGATCTCATTGTAAGCAGTAGCGATTGCTTTGAGATAAGATCGTTCAATATCCCGCCGATGGCGCACATTGTCACGGATGACAAATGCCGCACGCTGGTTACCAACCGGTTTTGCAACAGCTTCCAGTTCGAGATGCGCAGTCCAGCGTTTTTTGAAATGTGCCCACGCAACCAGCATCCATAAACGTTTGGCAGCAGAATGAATGGTGGGGAGCAAAGGGCCTTCTATTTTTACTGCGTGATCAAAACGCGGTGTAGGCGCACCAGGCTTAGGATGATCATTGATGATGTTGATTCCCCCAATAAAAGCGATGCAAGCATCAATCACCACCAGTTTTCGATGCATGCGGCGTAAACGGTGGCGCCGGAAGCGGAAAGAAAAAACCTCTCGCCGGAATAGCAGAACTTGAACGCCCGCAGCGAGCAGGTTCTGAATGGCTTTTTGGGGAAAATCAAGCGAGCCATATCCGTCTATCAGCAGATGAACGGCAACACCACGCTGAGCAGCGCGCTTTAGCGCATTGGCAATACTGATGCCTGTTAAGTCGTATTTGAAAATATAAGTCTGAAGATGGATTTCCTGTCTGGCTGCATCAATGGCAGCTTCCAGAGCCGGGAAATATTCCGCGCCATTGCATAACAGAGTAATTCGGTTGCCATCGATAAATTCAGGCCGATTCATGCACGCACGATATTGGCTGATAACGCAGCATGATCAGAGATTCTTGACCAGTTGCGGCTCTGATGAACACATGCATTTCTTACTTGGAAACCACGGACATAGATGCGATCAAGGCGTAATAATGGAAAAACGGAAGGGTAGCTGCGTGCGGTTTTACCATGAGCCTGTTCAAACACCTCGGTTAATTCCAGATGTTTCACCAGGATACGGCTGGCTGTGCCATGCCAGTCATTGAAATCTCCTGCAATCACGAGTGGCGCATGGGATGGAACGAGTTGTTTGATACGCATTTCCATCGCCATGAGTTGTCTGCGCTGGCCACGCCTGAATAATCCTAGATGAACGCAAATGCAGTGCAGATTTTCCTGCCAGCCAGGGATACTGATTTCACAGTGAAGCAAGCCACGGTTCTCAAAACGATGTGAGGAAATGTCTTCATTTTCCCAGCTTACAATGGGATAGCGGCTGAGAATGGCATTGCCATGATGACCTTCGTCGTACACCGCATTTCTGCCATAAGCGAAATCCTTCCAGACCGAATCTGCCAGAAATTCATATTGGGAGCTGTTGGGCCAGTTTTCAAAACGGGATGCATGCTTGCTATGTTCTCCAACCACTTCTTGTAAAAAGATAATATCCGTATCGAGGGCGCGCAAGTGATCGCGCAACTCATGCAATACCATGCGATGATTGAAATAGGAGAAACCCTTGTGGATATTGTAGGTGGCAATATGCAGTTTATCGATCATAGATAACCTTTGGCGATTCCATCATCAGAAAGTCGGCATTTTCTATTACTCCTCAGCCATTTTACTGCATTTAGTGCTGTCGCTATCTGGAAACAGCCAGCATTCTTTCAAGGGTAAGTTTAGCAAGCTTTGCTTCGTGCTGGGGTACCTTGATTTGGTTGACTATGTTCCCTGCTGCCAGATTTTCCAGCGACCATGCCAGATGCTGCGGATCAATTCTTGCCATGGTTGAACACATGCACACCATCGGTGACATGAACTGGATGATTTTTCCCTGTGATTTGAATTCATCCGCGATTCGCCCAACCAAATTCAGCTCGGTACCCACTAGCCAACGTGTCCCTGCTTCGGCCTCGCTGATGGTTTTGATAATGAATTCAGTGGAACCGACATAATCAGAAGCTTTGCAAACTTCAAAACTGCATTCAGGATGCGAAATGACCAAACCTTCCGGATATTGATTGCGAAATCGCAGAATATGTTGTGGCTGGAACATCTGATGCACAGAGCAATGTCCTTTCCATAGCAAGATCTTGGCTTTTCTGATTTGCTCTTCCGTCAATCCTCCCATGGGCTCATCGAAATCCCATACAGGCATTTCTTCCAGCGACAGGCCCAATTGGTAACCACTCCAGCGCCCCAGATGCTGATCAGGAAAAAAAAGCACTTTATCACGCTGCGCAAACGACCATTGCAGGATTTTGGTAGCATTGCTGGAAGTGCATACAATGCCACCATGTTCTCCACAAAAAGCTTTCAGATCAGCGCTTGAATTAATATAGGTTACTGGCGTGATTTTTTCTTCTGGGTCAAGAACCTCGGTCAGTTCGCGCCAGACTCTTTCTACCTTGGAAAGATTTGCCATGTCAGCCATCGAACAACCTGCCGCAAGATCAGGCAGAATAGCAATTTGCTGCGAACTTGAAAGGATATCTGCTACTTCTGCCATAAAATGCACGCCGCAAAAAACCAGATAATCAGCATCCGTTTGCGCGGCAAGATAAGACAGTTTCAAAGAATCTCCCGTCAGATCAGCATGCCGGTAGACATCTGCGCGTTGATAATGGTGCGCAAGGATGACAGCACGTTTTCCCAGTTTTTCTTTGGCAGCAATAATACGTTGGGTACAGGCTTCATCCTGTAACAGTTCATAATTTTCAAAATCAATGGCAGTTGCGTGCATGGCTATTTCCAAATTTAATTAGTAAATACATTACCATAATCATATTGTGTCAGGGATTCAAGTTTAAAGAGAGCGAAGTGTAAAGAAATTGCAATAAAGTTCTTGGTGCTTTTTTCTTGAAAAAGATACTAGTTGAAACAGCACTTTAAGAGCGTTTTGGAATGTTTGGTTGATTAGAGTGTGATTTTGCTATAATTATCCAGGTAGATAGATCACATGAACTTGTTAACAGCTTTTGTAGCGAACAAATATTGAGTGCTAATTTCAAGCGATTTTTCAGCTATTTTTTTATGACTGCTGCAGTAACAGATTGGGGAAATAGCGTGGGGAAAAAAGCGGTAATTGTGAGATGATCCATCGTCTACTTCCAGGCCCTGTTGTTCTTCTAATTGTACTTATCTTGCTAACATTCTGGCTGGATCAAACGATCCAGCAACCAAGAATCCGTGAAGATAACGGTTCGAATCGTCAACCTGATTATATTATTGAAAATCTTGCGGGCGTTCAGGTGGTGCATGAGCATGATAAGGCGACGCGGCATATTTTTTCCGCAGATGTGCTGACCCATTTTCCAGTTGAAGATACAACCTATCTTGAACGAGTTGATTTTTCCAAGATCCAGCCTGATGAGACGCTGGTGCGGATAAATGCCGATTATGCAGAA
>NZ_JAGFJM010000062.1 GCF_024102715.1 Nitrosomonas communis | reverse complement strand
ATGGGAAGGGCCGCACGCCATATCAATGGCACCGCTGTTCTTTATGCTGACCGTGTTACCGATTCAATGCGGCGCGCTATAGACGAAACCGGGCGGCGCCGCGAAAAACAAATTTTATTTAATCAGCGTAACAACATTACGCCGCGAAGTGTCAGTAAACGCATCAAAGACCTTATTGATGGGGTTTATGATAGTGAGCATGCACAACAGCAAATTGGCGCAGCCCAAGCACAGGCTCGATATGATCATATGAATGAATCTCAGCTAGCAAAAGAAATCAAGTCGCTGGAAAAACATATGTTGGAGTCAGCTAAAAACCTGGAATTTGAAAAGGCAGCTCAATATCGGGATGAAATAAAAAATCTAAAAAATAAATTGTTCGTTGGATTTGTTGATCCAGGACAATGACGTACTTGTCACCCTGTCACCCGCAACTTCAAATCAATACATCTGGCAGGTTAAAAAAAACAATAACTATGGTCAGAAAGAGCAGGTTATTGAGCGACCTTCACTTTGGTTGATGTTACAAAGATGAGCTTGTCAAATGTCCGATTCAGGGTTTTACTGGTAAAGTTATGCATCGACATATTTTCAACAAAGCGGATATGATCGCCAATATTGACTTTAGTGGTAGGGGCGGCAATCCAGAAACGCTTGCCACCATTTTCCAGTTCCATGTAGGTATAACCAGTAGTATCCAATACCGATACGACTATGCCTTCATCAGCCGGTAATTTATCTGCGGGCGCAGATGAAACATTTGCAGCATTTTTATCAGGCTGCTCAGAAAAAGCAGGTATGGGTCCCAGTAAAAAAGCAGCAGTCATAATCAATAATAGTTTTTTCATTGCTTTATTTCTCTTGAGAATCAAAAACGGAAAGTATATTGCGTATAGAAGAAATCGGGTGAAATACCAGGTCGCTGATTTTCAATAAAATTACCTGTAAATAGCTTGGAATAACCGATAAGCACGTCTTGATGCCGGCTTACATGAAAATTGACACGAAAATCAATTTCATCACCGATGTGACTGCCTGATTGCCCTGTTATATCGCGTAGCGTTCCTATACCTGCAGTATTGTATAGAAAATCGCGTTTGTTTGCTAAATAGAAACGATGGTACTGTGCGATAAAAGTAAACCAAGGCTGGGGATGTAACGTCACCTGAGCATTGAAATCATGTATGTTCTGACGCCCTACCAGATCCATATACCCTAGATAATAATGTCCAAATGGAAAAAGGTGATTGAAAGTATTTGTTCTGTTGTCTTGTGGATTGCTGTCACCAGAGGCGAAATCATAGCGCAGCCAGAACTGGGGGTTCATAGGAAAGGGTAGGTGATACCCTGCACCCGTGGCGACGGCGAAAGCTGAAATATCAAGATGGGAGCGTCTGCCAAACTGGTACATTCCCTCAAGTTCATACAAAAACCGGTTGTAATCACCCGCTATTCGTCCCCCCGCAGTTTGCAAAACAGAATCACCTTGCAGGATATTTCCTGTCAGAATATTAGCTGGTGAAACAGGACGGTTATCAATCAGGCTAAGTAGATATAGATCGAGCAATTGACCCTTCATTGGCTTGTAGGTGCCCCATAAGCCAAAAAAATTCCGGTCTTTATCCCAGTTATCGAATTCATTCCTCTCTGTGGTCATGGGTCTCATGAAAAAGGCATCCAGATCGAAAGTAGGGGTGCGCCAGAATGTTTTGATCCCTTGGAAAGTTCGACGGGTATTGGCCCAATCCAAAGTAGAGATCAGTCTTTGAGAGCCGTAGAGTAATTCTTGCCGACCAACCCGCATATAAGCAGGGCCATCTAGAAACTGCCCTAACTTGATATCTGCGAACAGATTCAGCATATCAGTATAATTTCTGTCAATGGCCAACGCCGGCAAATCCAGTCCGGAAGTGCGCGCATCCAGGAATTCAGCAAATAACCTGAATCTGTCCTGGTACCAAAGATCTGCATGGAAACGTGTGCGAAAAAGATGGTATTTATTGTCAATACCCGCTGCATTGAGGCGACTATCTGTCTCGTGCATGTATCGGTACCAGAACTGGCCTCCGAAAGAGAGCAGCCAGTCATCATTTAGATGAATACGTTTAAGCGGATCAAAAAAATCTTTTTCGTGATCTGACTTTTCAAGGTAACGGAAATCAATATCAAATGCGGACGTCGGCAGCAAAGCAAAAGGTGCATAGGGAGAAACTGGCGGAGTCTCGCGTTTATTCCCGGTCACTAAATCCCAGAGTGAATAATAACCAGGGCCGGAAGGCGGTATCCCAAAAATGCCTACACGCGGCATGGGAGTTACTGGTGGTGTCTGCGACCAGTTGAACTTTTGATTGGTCGCATCTGCAGGCACAGCAGAATGAACCTGAAGCGCTACAGCGGTAATTGCAAAACTTGGAATTAATTTCAGTAAACAAACTCTTGCTAGAGAATCAAATTTTAATTTGATCTCTCTGCAAGAGGCAAATGAAAACATTATTTTAATACCCTCCCCGGCATTTTTATATTCAATCAATATCTCATTGATAATGAGAAGAAATTATATTTTTTGTTTTGATGCGTATTTTAACAAAGATTTATTGAAACCCAATAAAAGATACTTTTCTATTATTTTCGTTTTTTTAAAGTTAACGTTTCTCAAAGGGCTGCTTATTTTATCAACATTGCCTGTATGCAAGTGAGCGGGGTAATCAATGCATGCAAATAGTTGTCCGCTAGAAAATTAGCAACTTGATTGAACTGAAGAATAATCGATACTTTAGTAATCATATCAATATCTAGCTCAGTCCATTTTCTAAGAATAGTTGATGTTTATTAGTCTATATGGAAGGATGAGGTTGACCAGTAGGTCCTAGAACGTTAACATATGCACTTCTTCAATTCCCCGATAGCTCAGTCGGTAGAGCGACGTACTGTTAATCCGCAGGTCCCAGGTTCGAGCCCTGGTCGGGGAGCCAATTCGGTACAAATCTGGGCACTTTCTCAAGTGAGTCAGACTGCTACTTGCGCTTTATTTGGTACTGACCATTAGTCATTTTAACGAGCAATAAAACGTTAAAAATTCCGGATTATGAGCTCAGATCGCTGTGCACGACCTTGTTGCCCACCCACGGTATAGTTGATCGTCACTTGCTGCATTTCTAGCCCATCGAATGCCTCTCTCATCTCTTGGATATCGTTGACTGAGGTGATCATCTTGCCTTTGATCGTTTTCGCCAGCTCAGCTATCTGAGCATACTGCTCCAGCCCAAAATCCACGCCATAGCTTTCAGTGCCCCAGTAGGGTGGATCGCAATAAAACAGGGTGTATTCCCGATCGTACTTACGCACACAGTCTCGCCATATTGCTATTTTTTTACAGTCCCGACTGCGCTTCCGTTCGTTCGCCAGCTCTATACATCGCAGGCTCACTACCGGGCTCTTGTCATGACACATTCATTATTGCTTGAGGAGAGATGACATGGTTTAATAGAATTGACCAACCCAGTTAAGAGATAATTTATCTTAACTGGAGATTGAGGAATGAATACGAGGAAGAAATATACGAAGGAATATAAGCTGGATGCTATCAGTTTAGTACTTG
>NZ_JAGFJM010000052.1 GCF_024102715.1 Nitrosomonas communis | reverse complement strand
GGACATAAGGCGTGTCAACGGTAGTAAAGCTGCGATACACGATGCAACCAAGTATCTAAAATGGTCGCACGAAATTTCTCAGGGCAAAACTGTCAATTCCAAACTTCCCCGCGCAGTAGAAGCCTTGATCCAAGGTGCCATGTCACTTCAACTTACTGGTGACCCCAGGAAGGACTGGACACAAGTCAAACGGCTGTTGCGAGAATCTGACCGGACAGAAATTAACCATATAGCGAGCGCTTTAGACTATCTTATAGCTTTCAATCGGGGTAAGCGGATTGCGGCTAATTTATCTGTTATGTGGATAAATGAGGGATCTTACGTGCGTGCACGCGAAGCGCTCGATTCCGCTCTTATTGAGGATCAGTTACTTGCGGGTGTGGACGATTTACGTGGCATTCATGTGATGACGATCCACAAATCAAAAGGCAAGCAATTCGATGCTGTTATCATCGTACGAGAGGGGCAGAGATATGGTATTAATAAGTGGCGATCCTCGTTTGTATGGCGAGACGATCCAATACCACACCATCGCAGTAGAAAAATCCTTCGCGTAGGGATCACAAGGGCCAAATACCACGTATTGATGTTGGAACCATTTTACCCAAATTGCCCAATAATGACACCACACAAATTATGATTATTGAGGGGTAAGTAAATCTGATCTTTTAAAACTATGCTCCCTTTACAGATTTTTGCGGATAGCATTACTTTTCAGCGCACATATTTTACCGTGTTACCCGTGGTTTTGCCTCATGACAATCTGCGCGCAGCTTCACAGGGCGATCTCTTAACTTACCAGCAAAATCGTATATCCTGTTCATCATTGCAAGGCTACTGAAATGAAGACATCGGCATGATCGGATGTGGTTGGCTGATTGGGATCAGTAAGCGTGTTAAAAGTACCTCGACTTTCACGTATGTGTGCTTTTTACCTTATTGACAAAAATATAGTCATTGCGCCCGCCAGTATCCTCCACATCTAATTCCAAATCCTAATAGAAAAGTAAATAATTTATATTAGAAATTGGAATAATGTAGAAACCCCCGCTGTGCAATGGATTTTGGCCTGCCCGGGCAACTGCCCATAAATTCTCCATTAGCCTGTTTTGAGCATAAGCATCGGTAAAACCAGTGTCAATGATTCAGTTATAGAAAGGCCGTTGCTCGAAAGAATCAACGCAGAAACGATCGATATTGGAATCTCCACCAAGAATTACAGGATTATCCTGAGGGAAGAATACCTCTATCTCATCAATGAATGGAAGTAATTCCAAATCCTAATAGAAAAGTAAATAATTTATATTATAAAACTATTTATTTACAGATATTTATGTTTACTTATAATTGCCGTTTATATTAGAAATTGGAATAAGCTATTCAACTAGCGACTGAGTGCATCTGCAGAACAATTTGCACAAAGATGGGTATTATAAATATTACATTTTTCTGTAATTGGGAATATTTATGCGTACTATCATCACGTTGCTAGACAGTTTGATGTTATGTCCCTGAAAAGCCAACTCAGAAGTGCCTAGTAAGCGCCTGATCATCTTGGAATCAATTTCACAGCAGCTGCAAACGACCGCACGGATGCGTTGCTCATGGTCTGAAGCGGGAGTCGAACTTGAATGGGCGTACGATGTTCATCGTGACGCTGGTGAAGTCCGGGTGGTGGGGATTGATCATGATATTGCTTGCTTCGGGTATGATCGCTGACGGAATGATGAAGCCTAACTGCGTTCCCTTCATGAGAAAGTCGCTGCCCAGGCTGGCGGCAGCGATTGAGCTTGGCAATTCATTCCATCCGGCCGGTAAGGCCGCAAGGGCGGGTGTCTCGTATAGCGTGGCATCATCTGGCAATTCGATCAGCACCAGCACCAGATCAGCCGGAAGAATATCGCCAGTGTGGATCAGTTTTTCCAGCGCGGCGATCTCGGGCGTCAGGCCAGCATAGATGGCATGCATGCCGGCATTATTCCAGCGCCCGCCGTGCCGATATGCGCCTGCTCCGCTTCGATCCAGAGCAAATTTGCGCTTGGCGATGCGCCAAGCCCGCATCAGACTGCGCCACCATGGGCAATGGCTGACAGAATCCGCCGGACTTCAGCGGAACCGGCATCGGTATCCAGCAAGGACAAGGGAGATTCGCCCAGCACCAGATTGTTGCTTAGCATCCATTGTTTAGCCAGCTCCGCCGAGCCAAACACCTGTTCTGCCTCTGCCTCGATCAGCGCAATGCGCGTGAGCCGCTCCGATTCGGCTGACCCCAGCTTGTCGCCTGCTTTAATTTTGCGGTCTGCCGTGGCGCTCGATAAACCGATAATCCTGGCCAGTTTGGCGCGCGGCATTTCATAATATTCGCTGGCTCTGACCAATAGCATTGCATCGACGCCTGCCCGGATCAGACGTATCCTTTCGCCAGCGTTGCTTTTGAGAATTTTCTTGCTCCAGCGCGAGAATTCCTGGCTGGGGCTTGTACGTTCATTGGTTTCTGCAGCGGCAGGAGTAGCCGGTTTTTCTTTTGCTGCGCGTGTTGTTTCCATGAAGACACCTTTACTCATTTGAGTAATGATCATAGCTCAATTGAGAGATTCTATCCTGATAAGTTCACGCGAGCGCCGCAAGCGCTGCTTTTAGCCACTCGAAGCCTATGCGTTCCTGTTCAAGCCGCAGATTCTTGTGCAAACGGTGCTCGCGTAAATCATCGTACAACGCTTGCTCTGCCGGCGTCAGGCGCGGCAGGTGGCGCTGGGTTGGCTTGGTTTCCGTGCCCCAGTGTGCTGCGAACGCCAGCAAGGTCGCGTGATCCATCAGGAATGACTGCGCATGCGGAAACTGGCTGCGCAGTTGATCGAGCATGGCAAGGCCATGCGTGTCGATATCGCCCCAATAGTAAATTTTGCAATGTTCTAGCCATATTGCCTGGCGCAGCATGTCGAAGCCATAGCCGGCGCCGAACAGGATCAGGCTGTCCTTTACCTCGGGGAAAGCCAGAAAGTTGATTTCATTCTCGGTGATGAACACCCGAGTGACTTTGGGATTGAGCCGGGCAAAGCTGTCGGCATCGAGTGAAATATCTCGTTCGCCAACCGCTGGCAGCAGGGCATGGGCGCGATCCAGCATGCGAAAGCGGAGACACAGCGGCTTATCGAGAAAGCCGTAACGCCGTGCAAACTGATTGACGCCAGAGGAGGCGGTGGAATCGATTGCTGCAGGCGGCAGGGCGATATCCAGTAGTTCGCTCAGCACGCCACGATGCAGCTCGATGAATTTGCTGTGTATGCCGGGGATATCCACCTGCCTGAGATAGATGCCAGGCCGTGGATGGACCTTGAGCCAGGCGACGATGGCCAGCAAGCGCTGCCATTCGTCAGTCAATGCCAGGGCAGAGTGCGGTTTCTTGGCGAGCCAGTTTAATAGCGCCGGTTGCTGTGCGCGTGTCACTGAGAGTAGCGCAGTGAAGCGAGCGGCTTCACGTTGTTTGCCGATCAGGCTCAAGGCGTCCTCGATCGTGTCGATCCATGCTGCATCGGGCAGGGCATTGGTGCCAAATACGCGGTGCTTGAATTGCCGCATTTCCACCCGGCAGCATGTCATTTTCCGGAGTGCACTGCTCCAGGCGCGTACTTCGGTAAAGTAATCCGTTATTTCAGCAGAGGTAGGGCGCTTGAGCGTCAAACGCATTGGAAATAACGCTTCACCGCTCACCAGGCTGGCCAGGATTTCTCCCCGCTCCCACAGCTTTTGTAGCTGCGCGCGCAGATCCGCTGGCGTGGTCCAGTTCATCCAGTCATCTTTGCCTTTTCTTGCTGGTATTTTTCGATCGACAGGTTGCGCAGCTTGGAGGCGCGGCCGTCTTGGTTGTGCACAAAGCCTACGCTGGCGACGAAAGGTTCGATGATGTGGATTTTTTGCAAAGGCGTGACGATCAGCAGTTGTAAGTTAAGCTGGGTAAACAGGCGCAGGCCATATTGCGCCGATTCGTCCGAACCGCGCCCAAAGGCTTCGTCGATCACAACGAAACGGAAGGAGCGGGAGCGTACTGCGCCCCATTCCAGACCAAACTGATAGGCGAGACTCGCTGCCAGAATGGTATAAGCCAGTTTTTCCTTCTGGCCGCCGGACTTGCCCCCCGAGTCGGAGTAGTGCTCATATTCGCTGTTGTCCTCGCGCCAGCGCTCGCTGGCGGCAAACAGGAACCAGTTGCGTACATCGGTAACCTTGCCAGTCCAGTGGCGATCCTGCTCGGACAAACCCTCGCGTCCGCGGAAACGCTCAATGATGTGCCGCACTTGCATAAATTTGGCTTCGGAATACTGGGCATCGTCCGAGCCGGTCAATGCGCCTTCGGTGCAACTGCGCAAATCGGCTTGAAAATCGCGAATATCGGCATCCAGCGTGGGCTGGGCTTCCAGCACGATATAGCGGCCCGGGTTGTAGTCGATGCCTGTCAGCGATTCGTTGATACGCGCAACGCGCTCCTTGATTGTTTCCTGTTCGCGCATCAATTGCGATTTGAAATTGGCCACTTCACGTATGGTGTTTTCGTTGAGCAGTTCCTTGAAGCGGGCTTCGAAGCGTGGCAGATCGTCAGTTTGGAGGCTGTGCAGCATGGCGCGGTATTCAAAAGCAGCTTCGATACTGGCGTCGATCTCCGCAGTCTCCAGCTTGAATGTTTCTTGATAGGAAGTCATCGCCTTGACGATCCGTTCTGTCAGCGTACCGAGATCTCTCGTTTTGCTGTCGATCTGCTTTTGCAGCCAGTCGCGCATGTCGCGCTCGCGCTGATCGCAGGAGTCGATTGTAACGGGTTGTTCTTTCAGTACCTCGTTGCGGAGGGTGTCGAGCTGATCGAACAAGGCAGCATGAGCCGGATCATGCTGCAGCGCCTGGGTTTGCACGCGCATGGCCTCGGTGTCGCTTTGCTTTTGCTCGATTTTGGAGCGCTTGTCCTTGTGTGCCTCCAGCTGGTTTTCTGTTTTCTGCAAGGCTGCAACGGTTTCATTCAGCCGTTCCGTTAGTTGCTTGAGCACATCGGAGGCTGATTCCAGTTTCTGCTTTTCATCCTGTAGCGTTGCCGCCTCCATGGCGAGCGATTGCCAGTCGAGTTCGCGGAAATCAGTATATTCACCTAGTTTGGACAGCACTGCCAGGCGTTCCTTGAGCATGCTCTGCTCAGTCTGGATTTTGCTGATAAGGCTAGCCAATTCGCCCAGATGAGCTTCCCATTTTTTTGCTTTGCTTTCGAGGGCGGCGATTTTGGCGATATTGTTCCAGCCGAGCACATAGCGGCTGCGATCATCCAGCCGGTGGCGGTCGTCCTTTTCGTGACGCTCGCCAGGTGCTTTGCTTTGTCCCGCGCGCGTGATGGCGCGGGTCTCGCGCCGGAATTGCGCCTGCGTAGAGCAACAAGCGAAGTCGAAACGGTGGGCTAGCTCGCGCTCGAGCCAATCGTAGAAAGGCGAGTCGGGCTTGATGGCCAGCTTGCGTGCAAGTGAATCCTGGTGCAGTTGCGGATATTCACTGCGGGCGCTGGGGCGCACCCGGAAATAGACCAGGCGGCCCTGCAGGTGCGTGTTATCCACCCACGCTGCCACGGCGGGGTAATGTTCATCCGGCACCAGCAGCGACAGACCAAAGTTGCGCAACAATCGTTCTGCTGCGCCTTCCCACTCGCGTTCGTCATCGCGTACTTGCAGCAGTTCACCGGCAAAAGGCATCTTCTCTTCTGGCAGACCCAGTGCCTGGCACAGTGCAGTACGCAGGGCGATCTGTTCAGCGGGGATGTTGCTGCGCCGCGCTTTCAGGCTATTGATCTCAGCGGACAAGAGGTCGTGTTCCTGCTTGCCCTGGCGCAAGCTGACGCCATGCTCGGTCAGCTCATTTTGCAGTTGAACATCGCGTGCCTGTGCTGCTTCCTCTAGCGCTGTGAAGCGTTGCCGCTGGGCAAGAAAACTGGTTTCATCTGTTGCAGGCAGCTCGTCAATGACACGTGCCAGTTCAGTGTAACGTTGCGCTTTGCGCGCACACACCTGACGTTCCTGCTCTTTTTTGTGGATTTCGGCGACCAGCCGTTCCAGGCGATCGCCACCGTTGTCCGCAATGCTGCGTTTGAGCTCATCCACTTCGGCGCGCTGGGCGTCACGGCGTTGTTGGCAACGCTTGACCAAGGCATCCTGATTTGTCCATTCAATGGCCAGAGCCGCGAGCCGGTTTTCCAGCAAATCGAGTTTGAGGTCGGCAAAGTAGGGTTTGAGTGCTTCGCGGCAAGCGCGGCGTTCTTCGATCTGCGCGCGCAATAAAGCATGTTGCTCACAATTAGCGACCAGCGGCGTCAGCAGCTCGACTTGCCGTTTGGCTTTCAGCACCGCTTCATGCGCGCGGTTGAGGTCATCAAAGTGACCGATCAATGCCGCAATGCGTGGCGCGACATCAAACGGCTCGAGCATGTGACTGCGGACGAAGTCGGTCAGGTTGCCTACCGATTTCATCGAGACTGTTTGATGAAACAGTTCCAGCGCTTGTTCGTTATTGATGCCAAAGCGGCGCCGGAACCAGGCGCCGTAGGGTGGAAAGCTGTCAAATACTTCAATACCCCGGCCTTCATGCCCAGCACGCAGCTTGTTGCGCAATTGCGTGATATCGGAGCCGAAATGTGCAAAATCAGTGATGATCGACAAGGCGTGCTCGGCACAAACATAGAAGCGGGCAGGTTGTCCTTGTGTATCTTTCATCCAGAATACCTGCGCCAGCGTGACCGTCTGGTCGTAACCCGCATTATGAAACACGCCCAGGATGACGGAATAATTGCTGGGATCGCGCAGCGCGACCGGTTTGGCGCTGCCGCCCATTTCGTTGCGTTCGGATTTGTAATGCCCGAGCACATAGGAGCGTAGCGTGCGCTCTTTGTTGTCAGCACCGGCGGCCTTGTTATAGGCGATGCGGTGCGCGGGAACCAGCAGCGTGGTAATCGCATCCACCAGCGTGGATTTGCCTGAACCGATATCGCCTGTCAGCAGGCTGTTTTTGCCATTGAGCTGCAAACTCCACACGCGGCCATCGAAGGTTCCCCAGTTGAATACTTCCAGGCGCTGCAGACGGAAGCCCGACAGGGTGTCGTCAGCCAGGAAATCGAGTTGCAGCGGTTGTCGTTCATTCATCGTTGCTTTCTCCCTGCTCATTCGCAAGATAGGTCTGATAGGCCGCCAGTCGCGCATCAAAATCCATCAGCCATTGCGCATCGACAAACGCCTTGAGGATGCGCTGCACCTCGAACATTGCTGCTTGTCTCCCTGGCTGCGCTGCTGCCGTTTTCAGCCGGCGCAGGAATCCTAACTCCACGATCTTGTTGAGGTGTGTTTCGATCTGGTCGATCAAACGGGCTTCATTGCTGCTTGCGGGCAGGAACACCCGTATCAGTTCGACCATTTCGTCACGGCTGAGCACCAGCCGCGTATCGCTGCCACTTGCATCGAATTCCATCAGTTTCTTGCGCAACAGCGCCAGCAACAGGCTGACCGGAAACGACAGTGGCCGTCTCGCGATCAGACGTGGCAGCTTGGGTGCTGCCTCATCGTCTGATTCAGAACGTGCGCGCAGGAAAGCATAGCCCTCGGCTTCATCCAGGGTCAGTTCCAGTCCCAGCACGGCCACATAGTCGCGCACCCGCGCTTGTAACTGTAACAGGGCATGCCATAAAGCGGCATCGCTCTCCTGGTAGATCGCGCCTTTGAGTAAGGGGATGACCAGAGCCGATAGGTCATGGTTCGTTGATCCATTTTCAAACGTTTGTTCTACCATGGTTATCTCACAAAAATCACGCGGGGGAGACGTGCTTGTTTCATTTTCTCCGCGGTGCTTTGCCAAACGATTGTTTCAGTTACGTCTTCATCGACTAAAGTCTTGAAGGAATCGCTGGCGAGTTCCAGATAGGTCACCAGTTCCGCCAGGCCATGCTGGAGCGGCTGCAGTGTGCATAACATGCCCAGGGTAATTTGGGGGCGATCTTGTAAGGCATGGCGGATATGTCGCGTTAATCGTTCCTTGTCGATCACTACTTGCGAGTATAACGCTTGCATTGACCATGCCTCATCTTCTTCAGCATGATCTGATTGCAGTTCGATCTGCGCGATTGGTGTTTTGATGCTTGCCGTGTACAGCGGCCGTTCCAGCGGCAGCTCGATGGTAGCGGCCATGTCGGCAATGTGCATGACTTCACCCGCTGGTGGTGATTCTCGCAGCGCCAATGCCTTGGCTTCCAGTCCGCGCAAGATATCCATGATGCGGCGGTTTTCCAGCCAGGCTTGGTCATCCAGAAAGCGCCGCAACTGTTGTGACAGTTGCGCTACGGTACGCTGGGTGTGCTCACCTGCTTCCAGCCAGTCATAATGGATGCGGCGCGTGCGTCCATCAGGTTTGAGTTCGGCAATCGGTGGCAAGGACAATATCCGTTCGAGTAGCGCCGATAATTCTTCCTGACGGCTGCTCGACATCAGAAAATCCCAGAAAGCCCGGAAACTGCGACCCTGATCCGAATCAGAGATGGCATCGCGTTCCCCCATGATCTCTTCCAGCAATGCACCCTTGGCGCCTTCCCACAGTGCAATGCGTTCGCGTACACGCCGGTCCAGGTTACGAAAATTGTGTTCCACTTCACGGAAATCTGTAAGCAACTCGCGCGCCAGTTGCATGAATTGCTGAAAGCGATCTTTCAAAGCGGTATCGTCCAGCAGCGGCATGTTGCCTGCTTGCACGCGGGTCATCTCGGCATCGATTTCGTCACGGCGTTTTTGCAGCTCAGCAATGCGTGCCTGCGGATCGGTTTCACTGCCTTCACTCATTTGTTTGAGCAGCTCGAACAAGGTGAGCAGACGCGATTCCGTGCCGATAAAACTGCGCTCGACCAGCGTCGCTAGCCAGGCAATGGCCTTTTCACTGGCCGGCGTCAGATCGAAATGCGGTTCATCCGACCCTTGAGTATAGAATTTACGTAACCATCCTTTTTCAATGCTGGTCCAGTCATTAAGATATTCCAGGGCAGATTTGGGAAACGCTTCTGCTCCCAGTTGTTCGCGCAAAGTAAACAGTTCATCTTCCAGTGCCTCGGACAAATCTGCTTGCGCCATCACCCGCACATTGGGCGCAATGAACACGCGCTGCAAAAAACTTGCTACCAGTGGTGCGTGATCAGAGCGCAGCAGGCGCCAGGCTGGATGGTTTTGGCGCAGCAGATCAAGGATCGCGTAATCAAGAATCATTGCAATATGGGCTCAACCAGGAAACTTCGGTTGAGCTGGACTATCAGGATAATAACATCATTATAATCTCAGCTATCAGAGGAGAAAAAATATCATTGAGGAGTCGATTTCATTGGGGAATTTTCGTCAGTCGGTAAAAATCTTGATGCCAATGTCTTGATTGGATGCCAGGGCTTTGTTTACCGCTTCCCCTTGCTGGTCGCGAGCTGAGTATTCGTTTGGAGAGAGGACTGGTTTTATTTCAATAGATCTGATAATGCGGAGGTGAAAACTTGCCTGCAACAACGCAATTCGTCATCACTTGTGAGCATGGTGGCAATCGTATCCCGCGTCAATATCAACCTCTCTTTCGTGGGTTTGAGCACTTGCTGCGTAGTCATCGTGGTTATGATCGTGGAGCATTGCGCATGGCGAAGGAGTTGGCGCAGGCGCTGAGCGCGTCTTTGTTTGTATCCACCACTAGCCGTTTGCTGATTGATCTTAACCGCTCTATTGGCCATCCCCGATTATTTTCCGAAGCAACCAAAGGGGCGCCGAAATCCATTCGGCACGAAATCCTGGGGCGTTATTATCTGCCTTATCGCAATCAAGTCGAGGGGGCTATCGCTGAGGCGGCCCGCCAGGGAAGGCGGGTGATTCATATTGCTGCACATAGTTTCACGCCTGTGCTCGACGGGCAGGTGCGCCATGCCGATATCGGCCTGCTTTATGATCCGGCGAGAGCGGGTGAGCGCACATTATGCTGTCGCTGGCAGGCAAGTCTTAAAACAAAGACGCTTGAATTAATTATCCGGCGTAATTATCCCTATGCCGGGAAGGCGGACGGCCTAACTGCTTATTTGCGTCGTCAGTTTTCAGCAGCGGCGTATGTGGGAATCGAACTGGAAATCAATCAGAAGCATGTTGTCAGCGGGGGGCGGCGCTGGCAGATACTGCGTCAGTTATTGCTGGAAGCGCTTTATGAAATCATTGAATGAAGTATGCAGTTACCTGTTGATGTGTGCGTCATCATGAAGCAGTGGAATAAGCAGCGATACTCGTTCTGTACGCTTACTCGAACGGCGCTTGACCATAAGCGCTTGACACGCTAAAGAAGGAATGACGGATGCTGGTGCTGAAGATATCCTGATGAGATGGTACAATTTATTTGTTATGTTTGCAGGAATCAATGAGATGCTTGGCTGCTTTAGTTTCCCGCCCAAGACGCAATCTTCTGGATGCTGATTCGGTTCAGTGGAAAGATCCGTGATCTTTCCGGCCCATCTGATTCCTGGTTTGTCCTTTCGGCTCTTTTTGTGATTGAGCTGACTATCTTTCCTGTACGCTTTATGCCTGAGAGGTAAGCATGCTTTAATTTGGAGGATCAGTAAGCGTTTCATGGTTTTAATCCGCAGCAAATCTCTCCCGTCTGTCACAGACTACACCGATACTGAAGCCTGGCTGAATGAGTTGGCCACGCAATTTGCACCCAATGAAATCACGCTGTTGCGCCAGGCTTGTGCGATGGCTGCGCCGCTGTATGACGACCAGCGTACGCTGACTGGCACGCCATTGCTCGCCCATGCGATGGGGGCAGCTTCTATCCTTATCGGCATGCGCATGGACGCCGAGACGCTTGCTGCCACCCTGCTGCATGCGGTGCCGGAGTATCTGGAAGATTGGCGTATGCGGGTGGAGAGCGAATTCGGCGCTAATGTCGCTGGTTTGGTGGAAGGTATCGCGCGCATGGAACAGATCCGTCAGTTCAGTGAAATCGAGCAACTGCACGCAGCAGACAGTAGCGGCGACCAGGTGCAGCAGATTGAGAGCCTGCGCCAGATGTTGCTGGCCATGGTGCAAGATATCCGCGTGGTGCTGATCAAGCTGGCTGAACGCACGCAGACACTGCGTCATCTTGCTGGCGCAACAGTCGAGCAACAGCAGCGGATCGCGCGTGAGACGCGCGGCATCTTTGCGCCGCTCGCCAACCGGCTGGGCGTATGGCAGATTAAATGGGAGTTGGAAGACCACGCGTTGCGTTACCTGGAGCCGCAACTGTACAAGGAAATTGCCCGTCTGCTGGATGAGCGGCGCGTGGATCGTGAGCAGTACATCGATGATGTGCTCGCTCAGCTCAGACAGGAACTGCAGCAGGCTGGCATCAAAGCAGAAGTCAGCGGGCGGCCCAAGCATATCTACAGCATTATCAACAAGATGCGCCGGAAAAATCTGGAGTTCAACAGACTCTACGATGTGCGCGCAGTGCGTATCCTGGTGGATGACGTCAAGGACTGCTATGCTGCGCTGGGCCTGGTGCATCACTTGTGGCAGCCGATTCCCGGCGAATTTGACGACTATATTGCGCGTCCCAAGAGCAACGGTTACCGCTCATTGCATACTGCCGTGATCGGCCCGCGTGGTTTGGCGCTGGAAGTGCAGATCCGTACTCATGACATGCACTACAACTCCGAGCTGGGTGTGGCCGCGCACTGGCGTTACAAGGAAGGGGGCAAGTCGGATAGTAAATTCGATGAGAAAATCGCCTGGTTACGTCAAATCCTGGCGTGGAAGGACGAAGTCAGCGAGGGCGGTGATCTGCTCGAACAGTTCAAGAGCGAGCTGTTCCAGGACAAGGTTTTCGTGCTCACGCCACAAGGGAAGGTGATCGACCTGCCCAAGGGCTCGACACCGATCGATTTCGCCTACGCCCTGCACACTGACCTCGGTCACCGTACGCGTGGCGCCAAGGTGGACGGCAGCATTGTGCCGCTCAACACCCGGCTGCAGAATGGCCAGCGTGTGGAAATTCTCACCGCCAAGATAGGCGCGCCCAGCCGCGACTGGCTTAATCCTGCGCTCGGCTATCTGCAGAGTCCGCGCGCACGGGCCAAGGTGCGCTACTGGTTCAAATACCAGAACTTCGAAGTGAATGTGGCCAGCGGGCGCGCCAAACTGGAGCGCGAGCTCCATCGGGCCGGTATTAGCAGTATCAACCAGGAGAAGCTGGCGCAGAAACTCCATTACAACCGGCTGGAAGATCTGCTTGCCGCCATCGGCCGTGGCGATGTCAGCGAGCATCAGATTGCGTTGGTCATTCAAGAAGTTACTCCATCCAAGCCGGTGGAAGCACTGCCTGTCTTTACCGCCAAGCGCATGCACGCCACCAGAGCGCCATCGGGCATCGTGGTCGAAGGCGTCGGCAATCTGCTCACCAGCCTGGCCAAGTGCTGCAAGCCGGCACCGCCGGATGTCATCGTCGGCTATATTACGCGCGAGCGCGGGGTGACCATTCACCGCCAGACCTGCACTTTCGTCACTCGTCTGCCGGAAGAGCGGCGCAGCCGCCTGCTGCACGCGCACTGGGGCAGCGCCACAAATCTTGTCGCCAACGTTGATATCGAAGTGGAAGCCTATGACCGCCAGGGCTTGCTGCGCGACATCAGCGACTTGTTCGTGCGGGAAAAGGTCAACGCCACCAAAGCCAACATGCTCAGCCGCAGTAACCTGGCGCTGATGCAGTTTTCGCTGGAGATTGCTGATCTGGCCCAGCTGCAGCGCTTGCTGGCACTGATTCGGCAGGTGCCTGATGTGATCGCAGCGCGGCGGCGCGAATCTTAGCAGCGCGTGTGATCCACTATGCGGCTTTCCGTATGGTTGGAGAAGTGTTTGTTTTTTAATATGAAATATAGGATTTAAAAATATCAAATGACAGCTAGAGAGCAGGTGCAGCATTTACTCAATTTCATCGACCAGAGCCCGAGTCCTTGGCATGCGGTCGCCTCGATCGAAACGACGATCAAGGCGCTGCAGTTTACGCGACTCGATGAAACGGCCAAATGGTCATTGCAAGCGGGCGGACGATATTACGTGGTGCGTGACGATTCATCGATCGTGCTGTTCGTGCTGGGGCACAAAATACCGGCTGAATCAGGCTTCAAGATTGTCGGCGCGCATACCGACTCACCCGGATTGCGCATCAGACCACATGCGGCGACGGCAAGCGATGGCATCGCCCGGCTTGGTGTCGAGATTTACGGCGGACCCATCCTCGCTACCTTTGCCGACCGTGATCTGAGTCTGGCGGGACGGGTCAGCTATGTCGATGACCAGCATCTTACGTATAAGCTGGTGCGCTTCGATCAGCCGTTGCTGCGCTTGCCGAATCTGGCGATACACATGAACCGGGGAGTCAATGAAGATGGCTTGAAGCTGCATAAACAAAACGAATTACCACTTATGCTCGCGCAATTGAGCAGCGATCAGCTGCCGCAGCCTTATTTTCTGTCACTGCTGGAGCAGGCGGCAGGTATCGACGCTGCACAAGTATTGTCCTGGGATTTGGCGGCATACGATACGCAGAAGGGCGCATTCTGGGGCGGAAATCAGGAATTTTACGCCAACAGCCAGATCGATAATCTGGCTTCCTGCCACGCCGGCTTGCAAGCTTTGCTGGATGAGACCGTGCTCAATCACGCCGAAAGCACGTTGGTGTGCGCGTTTTTCGATCACGAAGAAATCGGCAGTGAAAGCCATATCGGTGCTGGCGGCAGTTTTCTAACCGATGTATTGCAGCGGATCAGTGTCGCGACCTCGATGGAGCGCGAGGACACGGCGCGTGCGTTGGCGCAGAGCTTTCTGATCAGCGCGGATATGGCGCATGCCTATCATCCGAACTTTCCTTCGGCTTATGATGCAGACCATAAAGTGTTCGTTAACAAAGGTCCAGTGATCAAATCCAATGCGAACCGCCGCTACAGCTCCGAAAGCATTTCCATCGCGCGCTTCATTTATTGGTGCGAACAAGCCAGTATTCCCTATCAGCGCTACTCCCATCGCTCAGATTTGCCCTGCGGCAGCACGATCGGGCCAATCGCCTCGGCTAAGCTTGGTATTCGCAGTATCGATATCGGTTGCCCGATGTGGGCGATGCACAGCATCCGGGAAAGCGCCGGCGTGCAGGATCATGAGTATATGATTAAGGTGCTGCAGCGATTTTTTATCGATTAAGAACCGTGCACTATAGGTGAGTTGGTTCTGACTGTACTGGATTCATCTGAGATGGATGGGAGCGGTATACTCTATCCGGTCCAAAGGGATTGTGCTTTACACAGTGTGCCATGCCTCATCTGTCGGACTTCATCTATTAGCCTCGGTTTCAATTCACAACTGAGCAGTTCGCAGTAAGCCCGCGGCCCGTCAGGGCTGGCCTGCAGTGAATTGTTGGACGAAGCCGCTTCGTCCAACAACCGGTTCAGAATGCCCTGATAGCACTAACCAATGAGTGCGGTCAGCATCGTCCAGATCAATCTCCTCCTGCCGATCTCCTCGGAATGTTGCATGATATCAGCCACCGGACAATTCAATTTTTAACAGTCTCACCATTGCAGATTCTTCAATTCTAACGAATCGAAGAGTGATTCATTATTTATAGCAACACAAGACCCTTTCTGCTGTTAGAAAGAGAAATTGCGGATGAAACAGCGCTCTTTTATCAACTTAAATGATAGTTCGTGCATGGGATAATTTGCAGTTTTTGCGACCAATGACAACCTCATCGAAGGTATATGCGATTCAATACATAACCAATTGATAAAGATGAGTTTATTTTGACATGATCAAGTATGATCATGTATTAATCAATACCATCAGAATGATTATTTCTTACGCAATTTGTCAACAAATGGGTGTATTGGTAGCAATCTATTTCTATTTTTATATTGTTAAACGACTAATCTAAACAAGAAAAATATCATGGAACAGATCAAAGGTGTTCATGCTTTTAAATTACTGGGTGGTGCATTGTTAATCACTCTGCTCAATGGTGTTACGTTATCAACTACTGCCAGCGCAATGACCTATCGTGACAACGAAGTGGGTTTTCAATTGTCTGGTGATTACAAACTGGTGGGCGGCAGCTATACGGTGGATAGCTTTGCCGTGACCAGCGGCGAAGACCCAGATCATCACATTTATGCTGGTCTAACCAAAACATTTGGCAGCAACGGCAAGATGAGCTTTAGTATAGGCCGCAGCGGGTCTAAATCGACGGCGGACTGGTTTAATAACACCATTCCTGCTTCGCGTACCACGTTTAATCACACCGCAGACAAGTTGAACTTTGCCTTTGTCGGCAGCTTAAAAATCACCTTGCAAGGCATAGGCTTGCAGAATGGTCAGGATACTTTTACCTTTTCAGACATTGGGTTAGCACAAGGTCATGCTGTAGGTAATAACTGGTGGTTTGGTGGTAAAACCTGTAATTACATTTCAAATAATCAAGTAAGCTGCGATGGGACAGATTCTCAAGGGAATCTTGTGAAATTTGTGTTCCTGCGTGGCGGGAACGACTTGAGTACAGTCGAATTTACACCGCCAAATTATGACACTGCCAACTGGATGGGACGCCTGCCTGACACGATGCGGTTAAATCAATTGATGATGCCAGGTAGCCACGATGCGGGCATGTCGGAAACACATCATTGCCAGTTTTATATACCAACAGGGTTGGTGCTCACGCAAAGTTTGCCGATTTCTGGTCAGTTAGCCAGTGGTTCTCGCTATCTTGATATTCGGATCGATTATGACCATGAAGAATTAGTCACTTATCACAGTAACGACGAAGGCAATGGCTGTAACGGCCAGAGTTTTGAGGCGGTATTAAAAGAGGTAAGTACCTTCTTGCAGCAGCATCCAACAGAAACTGCCATCTTAAAAATTTCGCATATCCGTAATGATCGCGGTGATGCAGCAGCCACCAAAACACGGATTGTAAACTATTTAAACAGCAGCCCTTATAAAGGTTTTTTCTATACCTCATCTGATGCCAATGTCAATCTGCAAACAAAGACACTGCGTGACGTCAAAGGAAAAATGATCCTTGTATTTGATTATGGCAACTCCAGCGATCCCAAACAACCGCCTTATATTCAACCTTCAGAAGGTCGCTTCCGTTATAAGGATGGGTTTCATGCGGATGTATGTAGTGGCCAATCAAATACCAATATTACCATCTGCGACAAGTATAAGAATACCGATGACTACGACACAATGAGTCGTGATCAAATCAGCAAATGGAACAGCAGCGCAGGTGTGTGGTCTGATCGCTTATTCTTGTTGTCATGGACGCTTACGCCCCAAGGGCTGACATGGGTCAGTACTTTAGCGAAAGAAGCAAATGGGCACTTGCCAAGTGTGCTGCAAACGCAAATGAGTGGCGGGGCAAAAAAACCAAATATTGTGTATATCGACTACATCAATACCGATATTGCCAAACATATCATCCAGTATAACTTTCAATAAGTTACTGAGTTAATCGGAGCCTTGTGGTGTAGGCTATTCGCTTTACACCACAACGGGTAACCTGTGGTGTGTTGTCAAATATGGGTCTGTCGGAAAACTCAAAAAAACTGCTAAAAACAAAGAATCCAGTAAAGTGAACCAAGAAAATCGCAAAATTAGTGGAAGCGCTACTTCAAAGAAGCTTTTTTTACCCTATCCTATGTATGGCACAACGTAATTCGGTGCTACCCCCAATGTCATAAGCCGCTTGAGATTGATTGCCAGCGCGCGAACACCCACCTGAAACTGCACTTTTACCAACCCACGATAGCGAACTTTCTTATTGCGATGCGCAAACACACGTTCATAGGGTGCACGAATTGCTGATAGCCAACGATCTTGATCCAGTTTGTCCAGTTTGCAATAGGGTGTTCCAATGGCACCAGTGCATCCAGCGTTGACAAATAAATTGCCTTGCTCCCTTTTCCTCATCAAAAAATCCACCTGATTTTAATTTTCTACATTAGCGCTTAATTTCTGAGCAATTTCCCGAAAGCCCCTTAATCGATACGTTAACTGGACAGCGCTGATGAAAATCTTTCAACTTCGCTCAGAACCTGGAATAGTAGGTATTCTTTGTAATGAAAGAAGGCGGTTACAACAGCAAATAGCCAAGTTAATATGGCATGTGCCGCCTACCGCCTCTTTTTAGCTTCAGGTGAGTTATCAATCGTCTAGCTCTATCTGTCCCCGTGCTTCACCAGAGGGATTTTTGACGCTGTGTATATTCGCGTAGGTATTCCCAGCGCGCATCGCTTCGACAAGTTCCTGTATGGTTGCACCGCAACTAGTGTTGACAATATTTGCGTCCGTAAGAGTCGCTTTAATCTCAACCTTGCCTTCGAATCCACCGCTAATAGCACCTGCGAGAAAGGCCACCGCCGGTCCATTCTCACCGACAGGTGCACAATGTATATGCGCGCCCGCGGCTCCAAGTAAACCCACTGGTTCTTTCTTACGAGTTTTAACCTCAAGCTTGTAATCTATCATCGTATGGTCTTTATTAACTTCAAATTGTACCACTCCCCGAACCCGGGAATCCACAGGTGGAAACTCTTGGTCTCCGTGAAGTTTGGCCTTGAATTCAAGCGAGTCGTTACTATAAGCGTTTCCAGCCAGAAGTATAAGAACTAACAGTGACGATACTGTAACAGCTGCCTTCATAAATCAATTTCCTTTTGGTTATTAAATGTTTTTATGTGAAAAGCGCTTTATGGAACCCAAGATGAGGCATGGGGAAAATAAACACCTTTTAATTAAATCTATAATGCTTCAATAGATTATCAAAGTACGCTGGTTAAAAAATACGTATAAACGAGTAGGAATAATTTTTGCTGATAAGCAATTAAAAAGTCATTTTTTAGCTAAAGTATGTAATACGTCAAATACGTCAGAAACTGAATGCATTTTTGCCTTTCAAGTGAAAGACACTCAAGGAAAAGGGCTAGCTCTAAAATGCAAAGAGTCGTGAGCATTAGTGTGATCTAAAATCAGACAGGTTCGAAGAGGTTTAAGTCGCGAATCAATAAAAACAAGAACGACGAGGTTATTGTTCGCAAGAATAAGAATTCATGATTCTGTACCCTAAAGTTTCAAAGTTTTGTGTAGATTCATAATTAAAAGAACCAGTAACAATTTGACCTGGAGACGGTTAACGGGAAAAACAATACTGATCTGAATAGAAAGAATTAATGAACTGGGATCAAGCAACGGATAATCACATCAACGTTAAATCCAAATTGAAAGGTGCGGCGCATAGCACTGAGTAGGAGAGAAGGTTTGTACTATGCACCGCAGTGGGGGGGACATCGCAACTCTTTCTGACACTCTAGGAAAATGTCAGCAAAAGCGTATTGAAGTACTCCTAAAATCTAGGAGTACTAATGAGATTCATTCTCAACAAGAAAGTTCAAAAGAATTTAAACAAAAAGATCGCCAGACTTGTGCAAATCCGGCGGGTGATTTTTTGCCAACCAAGGGAATATTCACGAAATCGCTTCCGTGAAGGATTTTTGTCGGTAGGTTATTCTTTTACTTTAGTTTTAATTGAATTTATTTTTCTAATTTCTCTTTTAGCCATTTATTTCCAAGCATCGATATCACTATTTCTGTACTGAGTTATTTTCCTGTACTGCTTTCCTGGTTTTTTCAATGTATTGTGGGGCCAAACAACTAAAGTCACTGAGATCTGCAATTAGCATCTTTTTGATCTAGATCAATGAAGTTAGCACTGATTCGGTTCATGATTTTTACTGTTACACATAATTATAGGAGTAACAGCGATATGAGTTCAGTAGAAGAGACAAAAGATGATTCTAAAACACTTAGAGATTTTGGTATCAATATCGCATTCATATTCGGCGTATTGACGGCTTTGATTATTATATCAATGTACTTTGCTGACACTTCGAGCTGATTGCGATAAACCCCGCCCGGATCATGCGATCCGGGCGGGGAAAGATTTCTTGGAATAATCACGATAAGATTTCGCGAAATACTGTAATCGGTAGACAAGCCAATTCCTTAAAGATCTTTTTGATCTGGTCACTTCGCCAACGCGCCAACCGCTGCCAGGTATGATTCACGCGTGCGCAATGCAAAACCACGCAGTATCATGACATCGTCCATCTGTCCACGTAATGTTTTCATCTTCCTCTCCTTAATGGTGGAAGCGGGGATATTCCCCGAGATTAAGGATCGGAGATTTCTATGTTAATTGCGGCAAGCAGAGTGGATCGGCGAAACGTATGAAGACAATAATGTTGGATGGTCACCGCAATAGCGGTTTAGTTCAACACGACAAGCTGCATGTTATCTTCTTATGTTTTATAGAAATACGTCGATTTATTTTTCATCATAACAACAATCTTTGGTAGATTCACAGACAAATAGGATGAATAAAACCATAGAAAATAAACCTTGGTTTTTTGATCCAGCTGCGGTGCAGTAAGCAGCGATTAGGCCTGGAGGCTCGGTATTTGCTCTTTTGACATCGATCCAGAGCAATGGGGTTGCTCACTTAAACCACCATTTTCTAGCGGATGGGAACGGGGTATCGAACGGCAAATCAACCAGAAATATGAGGTCAACATAGAACGGAGCTTAACAGTGATTGTGTCATTTAGTGCCAGAAGCGCGCCATGAAGACTCTGGATGAAGTATCATGTTGCCATAGTGCAGCTATCATCTATCAAGTGAATTGAATGAGATAGGAAGGGGGATATATGGCTATCATAGGTATTGATCTGGGTACTTCCAATTCGGCGGCTGCAGTACTGCGCGGGGGGCGCCCCGTTATTATTCCCAGCGCCGAAGGGATCAGCATCGGTGGCAAGGCATTTCCGAGTTATGTGGCGCTGACCAGTGACGGGCAGATTCTGGTGGGCGAACCTGCGCGCCGTCAGATGGCTGCGAACGCCGAGGGTACGGCGACTGCGTTCAAGCGCAGAATGGGTAAACGCGAAACAATTCGGCTCAGGGAGCGGGAATATAGTCCGGAGCAGCTTTCAGCTTTTTTACTACAAAAAATCAAACGTGATGCCGAGGCTTTTTTAGGTGAGCCGGTGGAAAAGGCGGTGGTGACAGTGCCAGCCTATTTTGACGACAACCAACGCGCAGCCACCAAGGATGCCTGCCGCATCGCCGGTCTGGAGGTGGTGCGGCTGGTTAATGAACCGACTGCTGCTTCATTAGCCTATGGCTTGGACCGGCTGGGCCAGGAATTGCGCATCGTGGTGATCGATCTGGGCGGCGGCACGCTGGATATCACTATCATGGAATTCGGCAAAGGCGTATTTGAAGTAAAAGCGACCAGTGGCGATACTCAGCTCGGTGGCACGGACATGAACCAATGTATTTTTGAGCATCTGGCTGAGCGTTTCCAGATGGTGACCGGGGTCGATGTGCGCGCTGACCGTAAGGCGGCGGCACGTTTGATTGAGGCGGCGGAAATGGCCAAGATCGAACTGACCGCCAGCGTTACGACCCATATCAGTTTGCCCTATTTAACTTCAGTAGCCGGTGAGCCACGTCATCTCGAACTGGATTTGAACCGGACTGAACTTGAGCGTTTGGTGCGGCCGGTGATCGAGCGTTGCCGTCGCCCGGTCGAACAGGCTTTGCATGATGCGGCTATCAGTCCACGCGAGGTGGATCGGGTGGTATTCGTGGGTGGGCCGACGCGTATGCCGGTGGTGCGTGCTTTCTTTGAGGAGTTGTTCGGGCGCGAGGCAGAAATGGGAGTTGATCCGATGGAGTGCGTGGCAGCGGGAGCAGCGATTCAGGCCGGTGTGCTGGCAGGGGAGGTGAGCGGGATCGTGCTGGTGGATGTCACGCCACTCACACTGGGTGTGGAAACACTGGGTGGCATCGCCACACCGTTGATCGGGCGTAATACCCCTATTCCGGTCAAACGTACAGAAACCTTTACTACGGCAGCGGATATGCAGACCAGTGTCACCATTCATGTTTTTCAGGGGGAGCGGCCCATGGCATCAGATAATGTCAGTCTGGGTGAATTCAATCTGGAGGGATTGCCTCCGGCACCGCGTGGGATACCGAAGATTGAAGTAACCTTCGATATTGATTCAAATGGCATTCTGAGCGTGTCAGCAAAAGACCTGGCTAGCGGCAAGTCCCAGTCCATCAGCATTACCGGATCAACGCAACTGTCGGAAGAGGATAAGAAACGCATGGTGGATGATGCAGCGCGTTATGCCGAAGCAGACAAGAAACGGCGGGAGGATGCGGAAAAGCTCAACGCAGCGGATGCAAGCTGCTATGAGGCGGAGAAGCTGCTCGCCAACTTTGCAGATAAATTGACTGATGATCTGAAGAAACGCCTGGAGGCGTCTTTGCGTGAAACCAAAGAAGCGTTCATCAAGAAGGATGTGGCGCTGGCCACTGAGCGGGCGGATGCGCTCAAAAAACTGCTTAAGGAGGTCGGTGCGACGCTTTATGCGCAATCAGGCCAGGCGCCCAAGGGTGGACCTTATGCAGAAACCCGCTGGGAAGGGCCAGAGCCGCCGCCCAATGTCGATGCTGCTTCCCGTGAACCCCGTCCCAGCGGATCGGGCCCGCGCGGTAAGGTCGTGGATGCCGAGTATCGTGAAAATAAGTAGCTTTTGGATGATGTGCATTCGCGCCGAGCGCTTGTTCATTAAAATAGCGCGCTGTTTTGTGTGGATGATTTCGTTGCCATCCTGTCCAGGTTGAGGTAATCAGGACGGCATTATTTTTTATCTGATTTTTCTCAAGAAAAACAATGACAACCATTCTTCCTTTGGAACCGCAACGGCTATATCTATCCTGTGACGCCGATCAGTTCACCTTTCAGACGACGGCGGAGTTGCCCGATCTGACCGAGATCATCGGTCAGGCGCGTGCCATGGACGCCGTACACTTCGGTTCGGGTATCCGCCAGGAAGGCTACAATCTTTTTGTGCTGGGTTCGCCTGGTATGGGCAAGTACAGCCTGGTGCAGCAATTCCTCGAAAAAAAAGCAAGCAAGGAATCCGAACCGGCGGACTGGTGCTACCTCAATAACTTTGCTCAGCCGCACAAACCAAAAGTGCTTAAGCTTCCTCCCGGCAGAGGAGAGGAATTACGCATACACATGGAGCGGCTGGTGGATTATTTGCGCAGCGCCATTCCGGCGCAATTTGAAAGCGAGGAATACCGGAACAGAGTCAGCGCAATCCAGCAGGAGTATAACGAGCAGCAAGAACGTGAGATCAAGGAATTAGGAGAAGAAGCCGAGAAAAAGGAGATTGTTTTGCTGCGTACGCCCGAAGGGTTTGCGCTGGCGCCGAGTCATAATCGTGAGGTGATTCCGCCAGAAGAATATGACAAGCTGCCGCAGGCAGAAAAAGACCGGATAGAAGCGGCCATTGCCGAGCTGCAGGCGCATCTGGAAAAAATGCTGAGCCATTTGCCGCAGCGCCGGCGTGAGCGGAGTGAGCGAATCAAGCAACTTAACCGCGCTATCATGCTCTCCATCGTCGAGCACATGATCAATGAGCTGCGTGCGATCTATGCCGACTTGCCCGAGGTGCTCGATTTTCTCGCTGCGGTGCAGCGGGATATGGTGCTGCATGTAGATGATTTCCGCAAACCCGATGAAACTGTCAACATTTCTGGCATGACGGTTGTCAGTCATCAGACATTTATTAATTATCACGTTAATGTACTGGCCTCGAACCATAAAAAACCAGGTGCACCGATCATCAGCGAAGATAATCCGACCTATAGCAACCTGGTTGGACGAGTGGAGCATATTGCCCAGTTTGGCGCGCTGGTGACCAATTTCACGCTGATTAAGCCTGGCGCATTACATCGGGCGAATGGTGGTTACCTGTTGCTGGATGTGCGCAAAGTGCTGATGCAGCCTTTTGCCTGGGAAGGGCTGAAACGGGCACTACAGTCGCGCAAAATTCATATTGAATCGCTGGGTCAGCTATATAGTCTCGTCAGTACGGTATCGCTCGAGCCTGAGCCGGTTCCACTCGATGTCAAAGTGGTATTGTTTGGTGACCGCTTATTTTATTACCTGCTGCAGGAGTATGATCCGGAGTTCGGTGAGCTGTTCAAGGTGGCGGCAGATTTTGAAGAGACAATCGAGCGCAATACTGAAACTCATCTCCTTTATGCACAATTGATTGCCACGCTAACGCGTAAAGAGAAGTTATTGCCCTATGACCGTCAAGCCGTCGCCAGGGTGATCGAGCGTAGCGCACGGCTGGTGGGCGATTCGGCCAAACTTTCCATGCATATGCGCAGTATTGCCGATTTGCTGCGTGAGGCAGATTATTGGGCGCGTGAAGCAGGCCATGAGGTGGTGCTGGCGAACGATGTCCAGCAGGCGATCGATTCTCAGATTCGCCGGCAGGATCGGGTAAGAGATCGCCTCTATGAAGCGATCCTGCGCGGCACTTTGATGATCGATACGCAAGGGGGGGTGACCGGGCAGGTCAATGGGTTATCAGTGATCGAACTGGGTGGCTTTGCTTTTGCGCAGCCGACCCGGATTACCGCTACCACCCGCTTCGGCAAAGGCGATCTGGTCAATATCGAACGTGAAGTAAAGCTTTCTGGCGCGATTCACTCCAAAGGGGTGTTGATTCTGTCCGCTTTTCTGGCGGCACGCTACGCCAAAAATCAGCCGCTGGCGTTGTCTGCCAGCCTGGCGTTTGAACAATCTTATGGCATGATCGAAGGTGATAGCGCGTCCATGGCTGAGTTGTGTGCACTGCTTTCCAATCTGGCGAATGTGCCGATCAACCAGTCATTGGCGATCACAGGCTCAGTCAATCAGCTCGGCCAGGCGCAAGCCATCGGCGCTGTAAATGAAAAAATCGAAGGATTTTTTGATATCTGCGCGGCGCGGGGGTTGACTGGTCAACAAGGGGTATTGATTCCTGTTGCCAATGTTCAGCACCTGATGTTGCGCAAGAATGTGGTTGATGCCGCAGCCGCTGGTAGATTCCACATTTATGCCGTAGAAAATGTCGATCATGCCATTGCGTTGTTGACTGGCTTGCCTGCTGGCGAAGCTGACGCTAACGGTGAATATCCAGAAGGTAGCATCAATTATCTGGTGGCGGCACGATTGACAGAGCTCACCAAAATCAGCAAATCATTAGCACAGCAGGGGGGAAAGAATTAAAAAGGAATATAACAGCAATGGCTAGCAAGAGATTTTGTATGATTTTCTGCTTTCTTTTGAGCACCATGGAAGCGCATTGGGTAGTAGCAGAGGCTGCCAAGAGATCAAGTTATGCTGGTCTGGTTTGAATTTATCGTCTGCCTGCTGCTGATTGCTGTGGCTGGCTACCGGCTGTCCCTTTACGGTGACATAATCGGCGAGAAGCTGGAGCTGTCCCGTTCCTGGATTGGGGTGGTTATGGTAGCTTCGGTGACATCCCTGCCTGAGCTTGTTACCGGGATCAGCTCAGTCACCGTCGCCCAGACGCCGGATATTGCGGCTGGCGATGTGCTGGGTTCTTGCGTTTTCAATCTGCTGCTGATCGTCATTCTGGACTTTCTGCACCGTCAGGAATCAGTCTATACCCGGGCCAATATGGGACATGTCCTGTCGGCCGGTTTCGGTGTCATCCTCATTGGCTTTGTAGGCATCAACCTGCTGCTATCGCACAGTGGCATACATCTGTCCCTCGCGCATGTGGGGCTGTATACGCCGTTCATTTTGCTCATTTATACCCTGGCCATGCGCACGGTATTCCGTTATGAGCAGATACAGGAATTGCCGGTAGCAGATGTGGCTGACAAGCGCTATAAGCATATTACCCTCAGGCAGGCGGTGTTAGGTTACACCATGGCTGCCGTGGTAGTAGTGGCAGCCGGTATCTGGCTGCCGTTCGTGGGTAAGACTATCGCGGAAGTCATGGGTTGGGGTGAGAGTTTTGTCGGCACCCTGTTCGTGGCTGCCGTCACCTCCCTACCCGAGGCGGCAGTGTCAATTGCTGCTGTGCGCCTGGGCGCTCTGGACATGGCCTTGGGCAACCTGTTTGGCAGCAACTTGTTCAATATGGCCATCCTGGCTATCGACGATCTCTTTTACTTGCCAGGCCCGCTGCTTGCCGGTGTTTCCCAGTCTCATGCAGTATCGGCCCTGTCAGCCATGATGATGAGCGGTATCGCCATCGTCGGTCTGTTCTATCGTCCCAAGAAACGTCTGTTTAAAACTGTTGGCTGGATCAGCTTTTTCTTGCTGTCAGTTTATCTGTTCAACACCTTTGCTTTCTACCTCTACACAAAACAATAATTCTGAAAGCACCTCAGGATAATATTTTGTTTTGGCAACATTGTTTTTATATATCGATTGGTTGTTGTTTTGTGAACGAGGAGCGGTGAGTCTTAAGTATTATCCTAAGATAAAATAAGGTTTTTGCTTATTTTAATTTCCTGCAAAAAAGAGTAAGTTCTAAATTGGCCAAACAAAGTCTCTGAGAAGAAGGCTTACTCTAGATTTTCCATTAGAAAATACTTTCATCGACACCATTATAATAAGTTCTTGAAAATAATGGTGTTATAGTAATTCAGGGTAGTTTGATTGGTACATATTTTCTTTGGGGGCTGTGCGCGAGTTTTTGAGTTTCTATTTTCAATAAAGAGATTACAGCGTGGGTGGTACGCGATTGATGAAGCGGATGCTTGACTAAATGAGACTCATGCGTCTGTAGGAACGCTATGAGTGGCGGGTAAACGGCAAAGAATCGATAATCGTCCTGATGATGCCAGATCAAGACGGTGTTTTTTAATGCAGATGATAGTGTTTTTGCTCGTTACCTCTCCAGTGCGCTAGTCACGAATATGGATTTGTCCGCCCTGCAAGCTTTTTACCAAAGCTAACTACCTTGCAGTTGCTGTGAACAGGGCCGTCGGGTATGCGGTTGTATACCGAGTGAGACGGCCGAGCTTCTAGACGACAAGTGATGGCGCGCAGACTGTCTTCGATTGAGGTATGCTGAGTTCGGTTTTCCTAGAAAGGATTGCTTATGAGTGTAAATACAAATGATAAGAAGAACCATGGTCAGGAAAAACGACTTACTCCCGCGCTACGTAGATTGTTAGAAGCGTGTCTCGAGAAGAATACAACCAATACTAAAATTCTCGCAGATCACTTAAACCGCTCTCCGGCAACCATTCGAACCGAGTTTCAACGGGTTCTTGCGTACTTGAAGTCGCATTGCAGATATGAAGCCTTGCGGAGAGCTGAAGAAAAAGGATTTATCCGGCGTAAGAAGCGGTGAGATAAATGATGCGGACAGACAGCCTCCAAAGTTTGGCATCAGTGGTTCTGTCAAAGCGGGAGCCGCTTGCTGCTGCCTGTTAACCACGTCATTGTCGGACAAAATGTGAGGAGGCAGAGTATGTTCACGCATCTGACAGGATTTCTGGCAATCAAGACGCTGAAAATAATCGATTATGAATTTGCTCATTGGTTTAGAGGCAGCTAAATCGCAAACTATCATCTAAATTTCTTGACAGAATCAGCGTGCTGAATTGTATGCCATTAGAGATATTACAAAGCGCCTCGCGCTCAGCTGGATTGTCAACATAACTTTGCTGATATTCTGCATTTAACACCGGCTTGCCGTTTATAATAAAACCTCTCAGTACGTTACACTCATGGAACTCATGACATTGCTCATTGACACTAAAGTCAAAGAAATCGATTAACTCAGGAATCTGTTCCATATTATTTTTAAGTCCAACTGACAATCCCCTCTTATGTGCTTCATTGGCAATAAACTTATTGAATGCCAACTGATCTCTGGCGCTTAAATCAAAGCCAGAATTATTTAAATAGGCATCCATATTATCCGGTTCCACGCCATCACAACCTTTTAGGGCGGCCAGATTAAGCCGTGAGATCATTATTCCGGCCACATTAAGTGAACGAATATCAAGCCACCGCTCATTTAGCCTATCGACTAAAGCATTACCCAGTTCAGCAGTCTTGAATTTATCTTTATCTTCTCTAAAATCCTCATAAGAGCCGGCTGAGAAATAACAGATGACTTTTTTTCCAGAAGCTTTAAGGGTGTTAATCAAGGCTGCAGAGGAATTAAACAGATCAATATCATAAAGTTTGGCCGGATAGCTGGTATTGACCTCGCCCTTCAGCTGCCAATGCCAGGTTATTGACACGGGGGGCTTGTACCAGCTGGTACCAGTAACAGGCAATGCATCAGCATCTAGCAGCGGCGCTGTAGAAAGAAAAAATAATTCAATATTGGAGAAATCGCTACTAGCTGTATCATTATGGGCGGTTACCGCGATGTAGAAAGCGGCGCCATCCCATAATTCAGCTGAGATAGAAGTGGCACCACCGTCCAGATCAATACTTTGAGTACTGTCTGGCCCAGTATAAGGGTAAGATGCATAAAATAAACGATAACCATTGGCGCTGGGAACTGGCGACCAGGCAACAGACACTGTGGTGCGGTCTTGGGTCACTACAATGGAGGGCGGCGTCAACGCTTCCGCTACTGCAGGGTGATGCGTTAATAGCAGCAACACTATGAGTGTGATTAATTTTATCTGGTAATTTGTCCGCATACTTTTATTGAATAATGGTTAGATTTATCAATTCATAGTGGTGACCAGAGCGACTGAGTGTTTGATTCCACTTCCTGATTCTCTGAAGAGGAGAATGGCATCTGATCAAATCAATATTAATCCACGATAATTAATATTAATGAATAACAGATAGGTAGGCAATAATGCAGATGCATACAATTTTCATTTGTTAATACCGTTCAGTCTTTATCGGCAGTTGTCCTGCAGTGAGGCGCTATTTATTCTGAGACTAAAGTTTAAGAATGGTACTTACAAAATACCAACGGATGAGAGAGAAATTCAGAATTGGGGCGCAAAAAATCTTGCAATCAAAACTGTATGAAAAAAGTATGGCCGGGTTGAATCCGGCCATACGGTTAACAGCAAATGAGATGCTGGATTCTGTTACGACTTCTTCACAGACGCCATTAGACTCATTATTCGATAACGTTCAGAGTTCCTGGTAAGTGAATGTTTTTAGGATGGAGTTGGCACCAAATGGTGAATGCGCCGACTTTATCAGCTACGAAAGAAATAGTTTTGGTTTCTCCCGCTTTGATCACTTCCTGAATGCCATATTCATCGATGGAAAATCCTTCGCTGATGGGGGATTTGTTTTCTACGGTAATTTTTACATTGGTGCCTTTATGGACAGCCAGCGTTTCAGGTTCATTAAGAACATTAAAAGCACGAATGTTTTTGACGGTGACACCTTCGATGTTGAGTTCAGGAATATTGGTGTCATAAGCGTTAACAACGATTTTAAAGTTTTGTTCTGCTGCTTGTGCGGCACCTGCAAACAGTAGTCCCGCTGCCAAACTCGCACATAATGTTTTGGTTATTTTCTTCATTACTTCCCTCCATTCAATTTACGATTTAGTGAAATAACGCCCGCTTTTCCAAGCGCTGTTTAGTGTTAACGTTGAAATTTTTTGTGCTTTTCTAAGGATTTGCCTTGTTAGCACATAGTACAGGCACGATACTTTAGATGGGAAGATCAAGCATGTCAAGATCGTTGCTAATTCAAAGAAGGATGTTTCAATCTCACTCATTTGTGCTAAAAACCAGCGCTACTATCGTTATAGAGTGTGTTCTTCAGCGCATTTCAGGAGCGGTGAGTTGCCAGTGGCAGACCAGTTCGCTATGAATTAAGTTGTTGCTGCAGCAAACACCAAAGCGCGTATCGCTTGTACAGCGAGATGGCAGTCAATACCTGCCGCATTACGCAAGAGCTGATCGATTATCAATGTTTGGAAAATCAATCCGCTTCCGACTGCATTCATTTCTGATGAAAAAGCGTTTATTTTCCTGTGCGCGTTGAATTAACAGCTTTTTATCTGGTTGTTTTTTCCCTCAAGGCATAAAGGATTTAAGCATAATTGCAGGCATGAGATGTTATGTCATGCTCGCTGCCGGGGCCTGATTCCTCATTTTGCGAGAAAAAAGTAACTCATTGACCAGCTATTCCACTTTAATGTCGCTGGCAATTAAGTGGCAATAATCTGCTAATAAGGCATGATAATCCATCAAGTTGAGGAGATTGGCAGCAATCGGCTGAACACTTCCGTGATCAACAAATTCAATCACGAATGATTATGAATAAGGGGACGGTAACAGGTAATGCATTGATATTTATTATTGTACCGATTTTTCTGGGGGTAATACCTGTTGCAACAATGCGCCTGCCAGAAAATGTTTAACAGTACAACGGTCAGGGAACGCACGACAACGAGTTTGTGCGCAAAAGCAGCGGTCAGCGCTCCTGATGCTGATCAGCTTGGGCAACGGATTAGCAGGATCGCCTGGCTGGCAGCTATTGCTGCGGCATTGCTGATTCCATTGCTGGTGCTGGGCTTTGGTTCTATGTGATGCAGCATCTGCTCGCGGAGAATGAGGCGGCGATACTCTCCGAGGTGGTCAAACTACAAAAGCAATCGCACTCCCTAAGCCTAAGCGGTGGAGGCCGGGACGCACTGGAGCAACTGCTGCGTGCTGTCACTATTGGCAGTGGGAGCAAAGTCATTCCGAACGCAGCGGATAGCAACAGTGCGCTGGGTTTTGTCCGGAAGCACGTTGAGTTACGTAAAGCAGACGGGAGCAGGACTACCTTGGCCGTATTGCGACCTCTGCAACCCATATTCATTGCTGCGGCGCTTGGTTTGCTTCCGGGTGCGTTGATAGGATTTCTGGTGTTCCGTGCAGCGCAAGCGTATCCGCGCAGGATGCTGGACATCGCCATGAGTGAGCTGGAACGGCGTACCGAAGCGGAGCAGCGGCTACGTACAGCCAACTCACTGTTTTCGGCGATATTGGAGTCGACGGCTGAAGGAATTGTGGCAATTGATGGCCACGGACGGGTTGTGGCGTGCAATACCCGCTATCTTGAGCTGTGGAAGCTGACTGAGCGTGAGTGTGAGTCAATGCAAGGTGATTGCATGCTCTTCACCTCGCTAGCGGCAAAAATCCGCGATCCGAAGGTTTTTCTGGAACGCAACCAACAATTGCTGGCTGCGCCTACCATTGAGCTGACTGAGTATTTAGAACTCCAGGATGGTCGTTCCTTCGAATGGATATCGCGTCCCCAGCGTGTTCTGGGAGAGGTGGTGGGACGAATCTCCATCTTCAGGGATGTGAGCGAAAGCAGGCGAGCAGAGGTGTTGCTGTCCACAGAAAAGACCGTTCTTGAAAAGGTAGTGCGCGGGGCGCCGCTGGAAGATGCGCTATTTGTGGTGGCAAATGCCATTGAGCGCGAATCAGGCGATATGTTCTGTGCCATTTTCTTCTGCGAAGATGGCCGTACGACCAATCTGAATGTTGTCACTGGCCGCAGTCTACCGTCTTGGTACCAGGAACAGTTGCTGGCTCTTCACCCGCGCATCGGTCGGTACAAGGATGATCCGGATTGTATCGATAGCGAGATACCCAACCGTTGGTTCGGGTCCCGTCCCTACCAGCAACTCATGGAGCGACTGGCGGTCAGTCAAACTATTCTGGAGCCAATCAGGGGTTCCACAGGGGATACTATCGGTCTGGTGCTCGCGCACTATCGCGCCAGTTCAGACCGCGGCTTCGAGCGGGATGGTCAGCTTGTGCATATCGCAAGCCAGATGTGCTCTATCGCAATTGATCGCTATCGCTCAAGCCGCGAGCTCGATCTGCTTGCTCATTATGATTTTTTGACGGGATTGCCAAACCGCAAGCATTTCTATGATCACTTGCGCAGAGCCATAGAACGGATGCAGGCAAGCAATCGCCCACTTGGACTACTTTTTCTTGATCTTGACCGGTTCAAAGCAGTTAACGATTCGCTTGGACATGCTGCAGGCGATGCATTGCTCAAAGTGGCCGCTTCACGCATTCGCGAGTGTGTGCGTGCGCACGATGTTGTGGCGCGCTTGAGCGGAGATGAATTCGTCGTCTTGATCGAAGATTTGCCACGAACAGAAATCGCCGCAGGCTTGGCGCGCAAGATCGCAGAGCGGATGACCGAAGGGGTGAACCTGAACGGGCATGAGACTTTCATCAGTGCAAGCGTCGGCATTGCCCTCTACCCCAAAGACGGTGAAACGCTGGAGGAACTGTTGAAGAACGCCGATGCGGCAATGTACGAGGTCAAGGGACAGGGTCGCAACGGCGTGCAGTTTTTCCATGCGCGTATGAATGGAGGAGGCCTCGAGCGTCTTCAGCTGGAAGGGCAGTTGCGGCACGTACTGGAGCGTAATGAAATGACCATCTATTACCAGCCCAAAGTGCAGGCGTCTACTTCAGTGATTGTTGGCGCGGAGGCGTTGTTGCGCTGGCGCCATCCCGAACAAGGATTGATGCCACCCTCGAAGTTTGTGCCATTACTCGAGGAGACCGGGTTGATTATTGACTTCTGGGGTTGGATCATCCGGCAGGTATGCGAGGATATCCTGCGCTTGGACCAGGCCAGCAGCAGGCGAATCAATATTGCGGTGAACGTTTCGGCACGGCAGCTTGGCAAGCCGAGCTTACGGGAAGGCCTGTTGCGAGCAGTCAGGACTACTGGAGTCGATGCAGGTCGGCTGGAGCTCGAGTTGACCGAGAGTCTGCTGATGAAGGGGCCGCAACAGGCTTCGCAGATTCTTCACGAGCTGCGAGAGCTCGGCATCGGCGGAATCGCGATCGACGATTTTGGCACCGGTTACTCTTCCTTGGCATACCTCAAACGCTTCCCAATCACGGGACTCAAGATCGATCGTTCGTTTGTATCCAGCATTGCCCAAAGCAGTCAGGATGAGGCCATTGTACAGGCAATTCTCGCATTGGCGAAAAGCTTGGATCTCCGGGTTACTGCGGAGGGTGTAGAGACACTTGAGCAGGCGACATCGCTGACTACTCAGGGATGCCATGAACTGCAGGGTTATTATTTCGGCAGGCCAGTCCCGCTGGAAGATTTTATCAAGGTTCTGAATGACGTTAACGGGCAGGCTTGTCTGCCAAGGCGATAGCGAATCAGGCTAACTGTGCAACGCGCATAGGGTCGCTACTGTCACAGAAGCGCATGGTCGATTATCCTAGATGATTAGATTATATCTGCGGCTTACCAATGAAAGTGTTACATGATGAATATACTGAATGACGGCTTTATATTGCTTTTGGGTATACTGCTTGTGGTTGCCTGTTTACCGCAATGAGTGATGTCATTTTATCGTCTAACGGAATAATTTAAATGTCTTCTCGGGGTTGTACAGGTGATTTTGCCGATGAACAGGAGTCAACAGGTAATCTTAATCGTATCGTGGAGAAAATTTAATTGTTCATTGTAACGCGAGAGAGCGGTGGATTGGAGTGAACAGATCGTATTATTGCTGGTTTCATTGGCGGCTAACGCCTTTTCAGCGCTAGCCGGAGGTGGGGCAGGATTGATTCAATTGCCTGCCTTGATATTTTTGGGACTGCCGTTTGGGATAGCGCTCGCCACCCATAAGATCGCCAGCGTTGCACTCGGGGTGGGAGCAACATTGCGTCACTGGCGGGAAAGGTCGCTCGATATTCGTTTTGCTATCTTAGTAATAGCTGCGGGCTTGCCTGGGGTAGTGGCGGGAGCAGCGGTAATTCTTAATGTGCCGGACCGCGCAGCACAAATGGCGTTGGGCATGCTGACGATAGGTATGAGTCTTTACTCATTTTTTACACCGCAACTCGGGGTAACGGCAGACTTGCGACATCGTGATCGGCCGGGGTACCTTGTCGGTGGTTTAGTGTTGTGTTTGATTGGTGTGCTCAATGGTTCATTGACCTCTGGGACGGGGTTGTTCGTGACGCTTTGGCTCGTTTACTGGTTTGGGCTGGATTACAAGCAGGCTGTGGCCTATACCCTGGTTTTGGTTGGATTGTTCTGGAATGGCGCTGGAGCGGTGACACTCGGTATGCTCGGTGAAATCAAATGGGACTGGCTGCCGGCGTTGTTATTGGGTTCGATGGTCGGCGGCTATCTCGGTGCACATTTCGCCATCGTCAAAGGTAATCGCTTTATCAAGCGTAGTTTTGAGATCGTGACTTTTTTGGTGGGACTGAGGTTGTTGGTTTAAATGGCAATGAATTCAACCTCAACCAGAATCAATATCGGTTTTGCATTGTAAGCGGTTATTTTTATAGTCTTGGAAGGTCTCGTATCCCGTCTTCTGGCAGTTTGGATTGGATCAATTGGTTAAAATTAGTGTCCTTGCCAACATAACAAACACTACACTGTATCTGTCGATTTTTTGCTGTGCGCCCTTTGGGTTAAAAGAGGATAATTGTTCTTTTAGCCAGGAAGATGAATCATGACGCAACTGACCCAGAGCGAGATCGAATCAATTGAAAATAAATTACGCCAACGTCAGCACGCACTGCTCGAAGAAATCCGTGCTGAGCTCGACGAGCGAGAAAATCAGCACCTAGCGGCCATAATGGACAATGACCCCGGTGATAGCTGTGATATATCGCTGGCTGATGTGCTGGCTGATCTGAACATCGTGCGGGTCGATCGCCAAATTAACGAATTGCGCGAGATTGAAACCAAATTAGCACAAGTCAGAGCAGGCAATCTGAATGAGTGTGCTGATTGCGGCATGGAAATCGGCTTGCAACGCTTGCTGGCTTACCCGACAGCTATGCGTTGTGTAAGCTGCCAGGAAAGGCATGAGCAGATGTATGCGCATGAGGGGCATCCGAGTCTCTGAGAAAGGCCGGGATAATGGCTAGGACAACATGAAAGAAGGCAGCGCCCAGAACCAGCTGGTTGAAGCATTGCTTGATCCCGGGTGTTATCCCCACCCGGTCAGGCATATTCAGCATGTGGAGACGCATATTTCCCATCTGCTACTCACAGGCGATTACGTTTACAAGTTGAAGAAGCCGCTGAATCTTGGCTTTCTTGATTTCAGCACGCTGGATAAGCGCCGCTTCTATTGCGAGGAGGAGCTGCGCCTCAACCGCCGGCTCGCGCCGGATGTCTATCTTGCAGTCGTCACCTTTAACGGAGAAGCAGCGGCACCCTGCATCAACGGCTCCGGCCCGGTGCTGGATTATGCCATCAAAATGCGCCAGTTTGATCCAGCGTCAACTCTGGACCGACTCGACGAGTTGGCGCAATTATCGCTGCAGCAGATCGATACGATTGCCAGCACCTTGGCGGTATTTCATGCGCATATCCCTTGCGTGCCAGACGATTCACCATGGGGCAGGGCGACAACCATCTGGCAGCCGGTTACCGAAAACTTTCAGCAGATCACGCTGCAGACTGGCAAGTATCCTGCAGCGCTTAACTGGCTGGAGGCTATTCAGCAATGGAGTGCAGCCGAGCACAGCAGGTTATTGCCTGATTTTGACAAGCGCCGCGCTCAGGGTCATGTGCGGGAATGCCATGGTGATTTACATCTCGGCAACATGGCGTGGGAAGCAGGGAAACTGCTGATTTTTGATTGCATTGAATTCAATCCGGCGTTGCGCTGGATCGATGTGATCTCAGAAGCCGCGTTCTGTTACATGGACTTGTTGTATCGTGATCATCGTGATCTTGCTTGCCGTTTTCTTAACCGTTACCTGGAGCGCACCGGTGATTATGTTGGCATAAAACTCATGCGTTACTACACGGTTTACCGCGCCATGGTGCGTGCCAAGGTTGCCTTTATCCGCGCAAGCCAGCCGCATTTGTCTAAAGAGCAAGTAGAACACGAAAAGCAGCAAGGGTTGGCGCATCTCCGGCTGGCTGATGGACTTACCCGGCCGGCTAAACCCGTGCTAATGATCACGCATGGCTTGTCAGGTTCAGGTAAGACCGTGTTTAGCCAGCAGTTGATCATGCAAATGGAGATGATCAGCCTGCGCTCCGACATCGAGCGCAAACGCCTGGCGGGACTGGATGCGCTGGCCAAAAGCGGCACAGTGGCTGAAAGGGGCATTTACAGCAGGGAGTTTTCCCGGCGCACCTATGCCCATCTGGCAGAGCTTGCCGAGACGCTGCTGAACTCAGGCTGGAACGTACTAATAGATGCTACTTTCATTGCGCGCTGGCAACGTGAATTATTCCAGCAGCTCGCTGCGCGTTGTGCAGTAGCATTTCATATCCTGGATTTTGCTGTGCCGGAAGCATTGCTCAGGCAGCGTGTTCAAGCCCGCAGCGTGGCAGGCAAAGATGCTTCCGAAGCGGATATCACCATTCTGGAGTTGCAGTTAAGAACAGCGGAGCCGCTAACGCCTGCTGAAATGCGTTGGATGGTGGCGGCGACCACTGTCGAAGCCGTGGTGGCACGATTAAAAACCGTTGACCATCTTTGACCGGGTCAAACGGTTAAGCAGACATGCTGCACCCGCAATCTATCGAACCTGGAGATGCCAGTTTGGCAAAAGCTGCAGAAACACTTAGACGATATACTCGCTAGGTGAAAGAAAAAAAGCGTGATCCTTTCTTATCGAAGATGCATATGAATAAATAATATGCGGTAGCGTTTCCTTTACGCTCTGAGGGTATTTTCATGGTACCGGTCTGCGTATTTCACGGAACCAGATGCGGTATTGCTCCATTTTGGCGTGCTGTTCTGCGGGTGCGTGGCGGCGGCAGGTGGCATATTCTTCCGTGTTGGGTTTGGCGCCCCAGCGTTTTTCGGCGCAGTCATTGGGATTATAAGCCATTTCATAAGCCGGTTTGCGTGCCAGCACCTCAGCCACGGACAGCGTCCACGAACTGCCATCCGTGCGCGTATAACGGATGCTGCGCTCATGGATGCGTTTTGCGTGATGCTGCATGATTTCGACCTTGGCTTCTTCAGGATGCTGGCCATTCAGCACGAACAATGCGGGGTGGCGCACGATCTTGCCGGGCAAGTCATTTAGCACATTAATGGCAATGAGGAGGCGCATGTCGCGGGAAGGCGTGGAGTAATCCTCCCAAGGGCCGATAGTCTGAAAAATCGCCGCGCCGCGAGGCATGGGAATGACGCTGCCAGGGTATTTGCGGAAATACGTCTCGCCATTGTTCACTGAAATCACGCGGGTTTCGATTTGCTCGACCAAGGCGTCCAGGGCAGCTTCGTAAGCTTGCTTGGGATCAAGGCCGTTGGGATTGATGAGTTTGGCCAGCCTGGTATAGAAGTCATCAGGAGTGAACTGATCTTGTTCTAAGGAAAAGGGCGCGAAATCGGACTGGTCGATCAGTTCCTCGTTGGCAAGTGCTCGCCATCTGCCGGAGGCTGTGGGGACTAATGGCCGGAAAGCCTTGAAGCCTGGTCCGGCGCTTGTACTATTGGCGAACAGCATGGTGCCTTCCCATACGCGCTTGCGGTTGACCGTGTTGTCCGGCTGGGCGTCGACCGCCAGCAAACTGCCCGGGCGGCCTTCCGTCTGCGGCAGCCATTCAACCAGGACCAATACATGACCGTAGGGATCGGCATAAACCGTTCCCGGCCAGAGTGTTTCGCGGCTGAGCGAGATGGGATACAGATCAGTGGATTCGTTCTTAAGCCCGGTGCGCAACGAGCCAGAATGAACCGTATTCACCAACTGCCGGCTGATTTTCCTGAAGCTGGCCTGCGAATTGATGCCGTGGGTAAATTCGGTCTTGACGGTGGCTGCGCTGCAGTGCGGTGGCATCTTGGCCGAACCACGGTTGCAGGCGCGGAAGGCGATTGGCAAACTGATCTTCCAGGCAAAATAAGCTCGCAAGGTATAGGGTAGGTCGGCGCAATCGGGAGTAAGCGGCAGGTTATCGTCTTCGTTGAGGCCGAGATGATTGTGCAGGAAGTTGCGCGCACTGTTGCGCAACACTGGCTGTAGGGAAGGGAAGCTGAGGTTTTCTTCAGGCGGTGCGCCAAACAATGTTTCGATCCAGGCGGAATAAAAGGCTTCAGTGGCAAGATCCCATGTTTGGGCATTTCTTACTGGTATGCTTGAATCGTCAATGGCGCGGCCAATGGCGAGGCGCTGGCACGCGATCAACCTGCCATCTCTGCTCGCTTCCACGCGATAATGTCCTTCGTTGAATCCTGTCAGTTCGGCGGCAAGACTCCAAGGCGGGCCGCCGCGGCGGTGGGCCGGCACAGGTACGCGTCGGCCTTGACTGTCGATCAGGGCGAGTTCCGACGCGGGACCGTTTGTGGACACGGCCATGATCTTGATTGGCCCATCGGCTTCGGGGTTGCGGGGCGAGATCCAGATATGCGCCTCGCTGATCTGGGCGCAGGCATCATCCTGAGCGAGCGCCACTGGCATGCTAATCCATGCCAGCAGGCAGGTGAGGAAATAGCCAACAGGGCCGGCTGGCCATGTTCCGAAGCATTGACGCCACTTTACTGCATGGGAGCGATTGGCTAAGCAGTATAAATGTAGCGCGCTTAATCTCAGGGCTATCCATCTGCTGTTTTGCGGTTTCTGCAGAGTTGATTTTGAAAAGCTTAGCGTCATCACTCATGAACTCCTTTACTCCAGGCTGGCGCTGTTTGAACGGTTACGCGAGTTTCGCTGCGATTACCTGCTGGTAGCGCCCATACAAAAGCTATTATCTGCCTGACAGCCGGCTTGTCTGGGACATGGCCTGATGGCGCGCGGCTTCGGACATTCCTTTGGCAGATTGTTTGGTGGCTGAGGTGGGCACATTACCTGGTAGCTGACTGCTTGCCGGTTTTGATTTAAGCGTATGGTTGAGATGATGCTGTCCTAACTGCTTCTTTCCCACGCGTCCATTTGCCGGTAGCTTGCTGCGTTCTTCAGCTTGTTTGCCGTTTCTGTCTGTCTTCAGGCCTTGGTTGTCAGCGCGGTGACGCTGCTTGGATGATCGTGCTGCCACCGTTTCCATTCTGACAGGTGCGACAAATCCTGCGACGGCTATTTTTGGAATCTCGCGTTTAATCAAACGTTCAATCCCACGAAGGTGCTTCATTTCTTCCTGATCTACCAGCGATATCGCTGCACCCGGGCTGCCTGCCCGGCCCGTGCGGCCGATGCGGTGCACATAGTCTTCGGGGACGTTCGGTAATTCAAAATTGACTACCTGCGGTAGCTGATCGATATCCAGGCCGCGTGCGGCGATATCGGTCGCTACCAGCACGCGTATTGATCCTTCCTTGAATTGGGACAAGGCTTTGCTGCGGGCGCCTTGACTCTTGTTGCCATGAATGGCGGCGGCCTCGATACCATCTTTGAGCAGCTTTTCTGTCAGGCGATTGGCGCCATGCTTGGTACGGGTAAAAACCAGCACTTGCTGCCAGTTATGCTGCTTGATCAGATGGCTCATCAGCTCACGTTTATGGCTTTGATCCACTAAATGCACTGTTTGCTCGACCAATTCCGATGCAGTGTTGCGGCGAGCAGCTTCAACATAACCGGGGTTGTGCAACAGGCCAGCGGCCAGCGCCCTGATTTCATCAGAGAATGTGGCTGAGAACAGTAGGCTTTGCCTTTGTTTAGGCAGCAACGCAAGAATCTTCTTGATATCGTGAATGAAACCCATATCCAGCATGCGATCGGCTTCATCCAGCACCAGAATCTCAATGGCGGATAAATCCAGCGTTTTCTGCCCTGCATGATCGAGCAGACGGCCGGGGGTGGCCACCAGAATATCCAGAGGCTTGCGCAAGCGTGTGATTTGCGGATTGATATTCACGCCGCCAAATATCACGGTAGAAGTCAGTGGCAGATATTTGCCATAGGTTCCGACTGCTTCTTCTACTTGTGCAGCGAGTTCACGCGTAGGCGTCAATATCAGACAACGCGGGCGGCCGCCTGTCATAGCGGTAGATTTTCTGCGGCTCAGTAGCTGCAGGATGGGTAAAGTGAAACCTGCGGTTTTACCGGTACCTGTTTGTGCGCCAGCAAGCAGGTCGCCACCGCACAATATTTGTGGAATAGCTTTCACCTGGATGGGCGTCGGAGTGGTGTAGCCGGCGTCAGTAACGGCGCGTATGATGGGCTGAATTAGCCCCAGTGCTTCGAAGTCAAACGTGGTGAGGGTTGTAGTAAGGGGTGTTTCTGGTTTTTTTGATTCAACAGACAAGGGTATGCTCCTGCGACGGCCTGCTACTGATAAGTAGCACCAATCGAGGCAGACGAATAAAAGATCATGAGTGATCGACATCAGAAAATATCGAACTGATCAGGTAAAAGTAAGATCTCTGCACTGATTGGTTAGGTGCAGGAATCTCGCATTATACGGAGTTACGGAATAAAAATGGATGTTTATCAGATGAAAAGTGATCTCTTTATGCAGATAGAGAATCCGTTCCCACCAAGTGGAAAAGACACAAAATGTCTCGCTTTATCAGCATAGGAAAATGAAAGCAATGGACTTGCTTGCCCGACGAGAATATTGACAAAAATCAATATTCTGCCAATGCGCTTCTTCTATCCTTAACTAAGCATTATACCCCCGCTATTACTGCCGCTGATAAAAATCTCAGGAATACCGTCCATTGCGGCAGGGCAAATTTGGACGCTTCAGAATGATTAGGAAATACGCCAATAGGATTCGCATAGATTCAGCGTTGCATTCATTGCCTGCAATCTGAACTTGAAGATGGCCTTGAATCTGACGCGACCAGCTTATTGAAAAGGGAAGGAAGGTGAACCATTATCTCAATGCTGTGAATTTTCCAAGTGTGACAGAGGAAGAGAAGCAGGCCTTGATCAGATTGCTGGATGCGATTTTAACCAATGATTTCAAGGGTGAGATGCTGGACATGCTGGCCAGCTACCAGAAAGTTCTGGTAGACAATCAGCGGCGTGAAGAGTGGAATGGCGCGTATGAAAAATTGATGACACTGTTCAAATGTGGAAAAAGCATGCCTGTGGATGGGCCGATGATTGGTATTTCACTTTTCATCCGTGATAGCGATTATTTTAAGGAGGTGGCTAAAAAACACGGCTATAACCGGTCTATGCTGGCTCATATCAAGTGGATGGCGGCGCTGTGGAATGCTGCGTACGCATATAGGGGGTTCTGGGTGGGCAAAACCTTTGAGCCTCTTCGCCGAGAGGTCTTCGCTGTTAAATGTGGCAACAATCCAGAGATGATGGCAAGGTATCATCCAGCCAGCACTAGAATAGGTCGCAATTTTTTCCGCGAACCCTATCAAGCCAGTTTCTTGCAACGCCTTGGTTTGCCAGTGCTTACGCAGTTCTGGGCGTTGCAGGAGCGTCCTCTGGATGCAAATGCTTTGGGATTCGACAGCCAATTGCTTGCGACCAATCTCGCTAAAGAAAAAGCCATTCCCTATGTCAAGACCGGGGGGATTTTTCTGGCATTGCCGGGCAAGTCGGTCGCCGGGGAAATGAACGGCAAAGAAGTGTATCAACTGAACTACCGTTGGCATGAACTCCATCCGGTTTTTCCGATGACTTGCCTGATTGAAGAGCTAGTGCAGGTCGATGAGGGGATTTATCTGGGCCAACTGGTGATGGCGACTCATCATTACAGCTTGGGAACCCTGCGGTTGCACCTGTCAGGGCGGCCGTCTCAGGAATGGGAGGTGGGCGAGGCCTACACCGGGAACATGCAAATTGATTATGGTTATCAGAATATTGGCTTCTTTCTGATGATTGCCCCTGCTCTAGCCAAACAAGCCTTCACACAAGAAATTTTTGCAGACTTGCAATTGTGAGCCGGTAAGATGAGCTGGAACAGGCTCGGCGATGATAAATTGATCCTGCTACCACTAATTACTCCTGTTTCTGAAGATGTGGATTGAAGTCAAAGCATTAATAATTATCAGTAGAAAAGACTGAGTTGTTATTTTTTGCACGATAGGACAGAAAATGGTGATAGCAAAAAATTAACCTGATCCTTTGCTGCTATAAACAAAAGCAGCAAGGAGTGCCGTAAAACTCACGCAAGAACTGATATTCTAATTATATAATTCATGTATGATGAATAAAGGCTGTTTGCTGAAGCTAAAGCCAATGCGCTGAAGATTGCGTAGAGCAATGGTAGTTTGGTTTTTTTTGCGGCTATTTTCTGATCAGAAAGTAAATGTTCTGTTTTGTGAGGGCATGCAAAATGATTCTGAAAAATGAAAAACCCATTTTTGGTGAAAATCAAGACATGGTTAATCGACAAAAACCGCTTATCCTTATCACCGGGGCGTCGGGTAATATCGGAGGCACGCTCTGTGCAGCCTTGAAAAAAAATTACTACGTAGTCGGGCTTGATATCAAGCCATGTGAAAAAGCTGATGACAGTATCGAGTGTAATCTGTCAGCGGAAGATTCCGTGAAATCAGCTTTTAACAAAATACAGACACAGCATGGGCAGAAAATTGCTGCCGTTATTCATCTCGCTGCCTATTTTGATTTTACTGGCGAAAATAGCCCGCTTTATCAAAGCGTCACTATTGATGGCACTCGGCGACTACTTAAAGCGCTGCAGGGTTTTGAGACTGAACGCTTCATTTATTCCAGCACTATACTGGTTCATGAGCCAGGCGCGCCTGGCCGGAAAATCAATGAAGATACGCCTCTCAAACCCGGCTGGGCCTATCCTCAATCCAAAGCGGAAGCAGAAAAAATCATTAAGCAGCAGCACGGCAAGATACCCTATACCATTTTGCGGTTAGGTGGCGTGTATGACAACAATAGCGCAGTGCCGACATTGTCTCACCAGATTGCGCGCATTTACGAGCGCGACTTCAAAAGCCATCTTTATGCTGGTGATTTGATGGCCGGCCAGGCCTTTCTTCATAAAGAAGATATGGTGGATCTGTTCGTTCGGGTCGTGGATCGCCGCAAGCAATTGCCGAAAGCCAATATCATGCTTGCTGGCGAGCCCGAGGTGATGGGCTACCGGGAATTGCAAAATCGGATTGGCCATCTGATTTTCGGCAAGAAGGAGTGGCAAACGATAGATATTCCGGAGTTTGTCGCCAAATCCGGCGCATGGCTGGAGGAGCAAGCTGAACCCATCATTCCTGATGCAATTGATCAAGGCAAGAAACCTTTTATCAAACCCTTCATGATTGATCTGGCTTCTGATCATTATGATCTCGATAGCAGCCGGGCGCGAGAATTACTGGATTGGCAACCCAGACATCATATTTATGATGGCTTAAAAGATCTTATTGCCAGTCTGAAAAAAGATCCTGCCGGATGGTATCACAGGAATGGCATTCCGCTGCCGGACTGGGTGCAAACAGCGCAAGAAAAGCATAAGAATGCTGATCAGATCAGACACAAGCATGAAACAGAATTCCGCCGTCAACATAACGAAAATCTCTGGGCACATTTCCTCAATATGGGCCTGGCCTTCTGGCTCATGACTGCTCCTTTCATGATGGAATACCAATCGCAAGCCTTGGTCTGGAGCGATATTATTTCGGGTGTGGTGCTGCTGGTCTTATCATTTATGTCCTTGTCGTGGCGTTTTGCTTTGGTTCGCTGGCTGTGTGCTGCTGTGGGATTCTGGTTGCTGAGCGCGCCATTGATTTTCTGGGCGCCGACTGCAGCTGCTTATCTCAATGACACGATTATCGGCATGCTAGTCATGGGTTTTGCGGTGTTAACCCGGCCGGAACCAGGTGTTTCATCAGTTGCGGCACAAACCGGTCCGACGATACCGCCGGGTTGGTCCTACTCGCCTTCCAGCTGGTTTCAGCGCCTGCCGATCATCGTGCTGGCATTTATCGGTTTCTTTATCTCCCGCTATTTGTGCGCTTATCAGCTTGGTCATATCGATGGTGTATGGGAGCCATTTTTTGCCGGTTCAGCGCAAGATCCACGAAATGGCACGGAAGAAATTATCACTTCATCTATTTCTAAAGCATGGCCGGTGCCGGATGCCGGTCTGGGAGCGTTGACCTATGCATTGGAAATTCTGACTGGCATAATCGGTTCAGCAAGACGCTGGCGCACGATGCCATGGCTGGTGATATTATTCGGTATCATGATCGTGCCATTGGGCATTGTGTCCATTTTCTTTATCATCATTCAACCCATTCTGATCGGAACATGGTGCACATTATGCCTGATCGCTGCAGTGGCCATGCTGATACAAATTCCCTATTCCATTGATGAATTGATCGCAACGGGTCAATTTCTCTCCCGCAGAAAGAAGCAGGGACGCTCACTCCTGCGCGTGTTCTTCCAAGGGGATACAGATGAAGGAAAAGGGGAGTCAATTGAAGAAGATTTTGCGCAAAAACCAGCAAAAATCTTTAAGGAAGTACTGGGTGGCGGCGTGACGCTACCCTGGAACTTGGCGGCATGTATTCCCATTGGTATCTGGCTCATGTTTACTCGTGTCACCTTGGACGCAGGAACAAGCATGGCCAATGCAGATCATTTGATTGGCTCGCTGGTGTTGACTGTGGCCATCACTGCGCTGGCCGAATCGGGGCGCGCTACTCGCTTTTTCATCATGCCGCTTGGCACTGCTTTATTGGTTACCCCCTTCTTTTATGACACAAGTATGGTGTCGTTAATTTCCAGTATATTATGCGGCTTACTTTTAATCGCATTCAGTTTGCCGCGTGGCGCGATATATAACCGTTACGGAAACTGGGAGCGGTTTATTGTTTGAGCTATGGTGGTACCAATCTGCCGCTTTTATGAGAAATTCAGCATTCTGGCATGCTAAAAAGGTCATCAGAGATTTGAAGTTTCTGCGTGACATGTTTTTTCATCTGCTCACAAAAAGAGCTGCCCGCGAAAAGCCGTTGATCCGATACTCGGAACTGGGGAGTGTGGTGCCAGATTATGCCAGACCAGTCTGTTTCTTCTGCAACTATGACCAAAAAGACGTCATCAGGAAGAACGTATATCATTATCTTGGCGAGCTTATGCGTGCGGGATTCGATATTGTATTCATCAGTTCGAACAATACAGTCTCAGATACCGATCTGAAGAAACTGTCCAAGCTTTGTATAAGGATGATTGTACGGGAAAATAGAGGCTACGATTTTTACGGCTGGAAAATAGGGATGCAAGCGTATCCTTCATATCATGCGCACAGCGCGCTGCTGTTAGCGAATGACAGCGTGCTGGGGCCGCTTTTCAGTATGCAGCATATCATTGCGAAATTGGAGAATGTTGCTGCTGATATCGTCGCAATGACAGACTCTCTGCATTTTCATCCTCATCTGCAATCATACTTTCTCTATTGTAAAAAATCAGTCATTACCTCAAAAGAGTTCATCGAGTTTTTTAGCAAAATTGATGTATTGACATTTAAGATGGCGATAGTCAGAAAATATGAAGTCGGCTTTTCCCGGACTCTTGGCCGCCGCTTTAAACTATCAGCGCTTTATAGCCTGGAAAGCATTTTAAATCGGATACACCCTGAGAGGCCGAAGGACTGGATCGATGCAACTATCTATTTATGGGAACCTCTTATTTCTGAATTTAAATTTCCTTTTCTCAAAAAAAATCTCCTGATAAAAAGGGGAGTAAGCATAGAAGAAATTTCCCAAGTACTTGTCGGCAGTGATGCAAATTATACAGTCGATATGTTGACCGATTATATTGGGTCGCCTTAGCTAGGTACAGATGATAACGCGGAGACTGAATGGATGATACTTATGACAGATCAAGACTTCTTTTTGCTATGATCGATTTCATCAAGCAGGAATTGAATCACCCCATCATGGCATCTGCACCAAATTTTGCGCCATTCAGACCGGTGTAAAATCATACAGCCTGTCGTTCACACCCTGGTGCCACTACTTTCTGAAAAATTTGCATGAAAGCGTTGTTCTTTCTTCGTCATTATAATGATATCGATCATATTACCCCCGTCATATCCAAATGGATTGAAGCCGGTCACGCTTGCGATGTCATTCTGATCGGCAATCCTAAGTTTCGGAATGATTACCGCATTCAATATTTAAGCAAACTGGAGAACGTACGTGCTGCGCATATCCGTGAATTGTTGCCAGGAGTTGAATACGTTGGCTGGCGACTGCAGACACTGTTATTGAAGCGGAGCTTGCGGCGTTCAATGCTGGGGCCGCTTGCTGCTGCATTGAGCTGGATTTACGATGCTGATAAGCGGGAGCGACTGTGGCGAAGTACGGCACATCGCGTGCTCATGCATAGTTTTATAAACCTGGACAAAGGGGTGGTGGTGTTTGACTGGATTACAAGAAATTCGCCTGTTTGTCTGGAGTGGGTCGAAACGGTTGTATCCATGGCGCATGCCTTGGGTTTTGGAGCAGTATCGCTCCCCCACGGGGACAGTCCTCATGCCAATCAGTTGATACGGCATGGAGAGTGGCGTCTTCAGCCGGATAGTCAGTATGCTGCTGGCCGGATATTTGACAAACTGGTCGTGCCAAACGAATTATGCGCCAAGCGCTTTCACCCGTTCCTGCCTGCGCAGTCATTAGCCGTGCTGGGCTCGCCGCGTTACTGTGATGAGTGGTTAGCTAAATTGGCAGAGCTGTTACCACCTTCACCGCTAGCAAGCGCCAGCAATCAATTCAAAATTGTGATGTTCCTGAGAAAGGACGACTTTACCATCTTCTGGGAGGAAGTTGGTGAGGTGGTGCGGATGATTGCTGCTTTCCCGGGAATTGTATTGGTGATCAAGCCACACACGCGCGGCGGGCGGAAACAAGCTTTGACCAAGGATGCTTCACTGCAGCAATTGCCGAATGTAAGCATTGCTGAAGATAAAATTCACTCGATTCATCTGATGGACTGGGCGGATATCATTATCGATCTTGCCACTTCTGTGGTATTTGAAGCGATCAAAGCGAAGAAACCGGTGCTGGCGGCTGACTACTTGCATGCTGGCCGTTCTGCTGTCGCAGAGTTTATGCCCGAGACAGAGCTGCGTTGCCGCGATGACGTTTATCAAAAAATTGATAAGTTTCTTGCTGACGGCTGCAATTCTTTCTACGTAGAGGAACATCGATTGCGTTTTATCAAGGAAATGATCGATGGCCCCGATGCAGATGTGCTGCCGCATTATGTGAATTTGCTGGAAACGCAAGCGCAGATGAAATCGGTAAATAAAGGAACGATCGATATAATTTGAAGTGATCTCGGTTTGATCTTAAAATTAGTCAAATTGGAAGAACTGGCGAAATTTAGCGCTGTCTTTCATAGTTAGAAGATAGCCTAAAGATGAGATGGAGTGGTATGTATTATAGTCTGGTTTCTTACAATTTGATTAAGTTATCATGAGTGGTAGCTTGGAGCTATCCGCCGGCAAATCAATCGATGTCGTGATTCCGGTCTATAATGCCCCTAATTTGACGCGGCGCTGTATTGATTCCATTGTCACCTGCCTTAGCCAATCCATCAGACGCATCATCATTCAGGATGATGCTTCCGATCGTGAGACGCGTGAGATGCTGGATAGTCTGCCGTACGGTTGCGTTGATGTTTATCACGCGGAAAAGAATCAGGGCTTTGGTCTTTCAGTGAACGAGGCTGTCAGCCGATCTGACGCTTGCTATGTATTAATCCTCAATTCGGATACTGAAATAAGTCATGATTTCCTGCCATTGTTATGCGCAACGCTAGCAGCTGATCCTAGATTGGCAGCCATCATTCCTGCCGGTAACAGTTATGCCAAATATGATCTCGGGCGCTATGTGCTGCAAGAGGGTGGCTATATACCGACCTATTATCTTCGCGGACATGCCATACTGATCCGCCGTGACATTTTTCAGGAAATCGGAGGCTTCGATCCAGTGTTTGGACGAGGCTATTATGAAGACATCGATCTTGGCCGCCGGCTTGACCTTCGCGGTTGGCGCTTCGGTGTGCATCCTGGCGCCTGCATTTACCATAAGATGAAGGGCTCGTTCGGCAACGAACAGGCACAGAAACAACTCGCGCAGCGTAATCGTGCCTTATATCTTTCACGTTACCCTAAAGCGCGACAGAATATTCTGCTGTTCTCGACCGAATGGTCTCTTGCAGACTTTTCTCCGTCCATTCTTGCTGCAATTGAGAATGTGTTTCGCGAAGGAGGCTATGTGCACTGGTTTACACCGGCCATATCGCCCGCATTGCTGAGCCTGCAGATGTATAGTCAACCACTGCGCTTAAGCGCGGCGATCTGGATCACCCTTAGAAACTGGTGGCGTGCGGACAGGCGCATCTCGGCTATCTGGATGATGGACGGCATTCCACTTTTATTGCGCACCTTACTGATCGTTTGGGGTCGTGTGTTTGGGCTGGAAATAAAAGAGCTATCGCTTAAGCAAGTGATGACACCTAGCTGTTGAGTGAGGAAAAGGCGATGGGGAGGTCTGGAGGTAATTGCCGACGCATGGTATGAGCGGTAACCTGAAACCAATGCATTTTTTTGTGCTGCCAGCCGCTAAGTTGATCTATTTTTCCAGCGTGTCTGTGGCTGGGTTTGTGCAGATCCGGTGATAACCGACTGGGATGTTGCTATACTTGCCAGAGGGCCTCGTTTGATCGACACGCCAATAAAAGGTGGCACAGCCAAACTGTTGGCAGTTAATCTGAAATAGACATGTGTGATCAAGTATACTGCCTTGGAGGTGTATTCGTTATGCAAATGGGATCGGCTTACGAGATCTATTTTGGCGGGCCAGATCGGTCAGCGGGTTATCTACGCAATGTGCTGGCGCGGCATATCGCTGCTGTGCCGGCAGGCGGTGCCATTGACTGGGTTACTTATTATTTTCGTGATCTGGAGCTGGCAAGAGCGCTGCTCCAGGCTCACAGGAGAGGGGTCAGGGTGAGGGTATGCCTGGCAGGCAAACCCCGTGTTTCCGATGCCAATGATGAGGTGATCGCCATGCTTTCAGGGCCGGAAAGTCTGGGTGATGGCTTGCGCACTGTGACGATGGCGGGCATACCTTCCCCGCGCAAAAGAGCATGGAAACCGCAATTACATGAAAAGCTGTACTGTTTTTCACATCCGCAACCTGTTGCCTTCATCGGTTCGTTCAATCCATCAGGGAACCAGTTGGAAGAGAGGACGGATATCATTCGAGAGATTGGTGATCAGGATCAGGGTCATAATATGCTGATTGGATTGCGTGAGCCATTGCTGGTTGAGCAATTGGTGCAACATGCTCAGCAACTGCACCAAAAACCGCCAGGACTGCTTTATCGATTTTCTGCAAATGCAAACCGCATTATCAAAGGTATTGACACCACTATTCACTTTTTACCCAGCATGCGTCCTCATCCTGTAATGCAATTCCTGCGCCAGGTGGGTAAAGGTGCGCATGTCCGCATTGCTGCCTCGCATATCAGAACGAAACGGGCAGTTGATGTGATGGTCGAGCTTGCCAAGCGGGGTGCAATGGTGGAAATTATTGCAGAACCCACGCTCAGGCGCGTTACGCCAGGCGTAGAACAACACTTAATTGCAGCCGGCATCCGCTTCAAGCGGAGTAAAAATGACGATAATTTCCCCATGCATCTTAAGTTTGTGCTGGTGGAAGAACGAAATCAGAATTGGTCCATTTTCGGTAGTTTTAATTGGACCAATCCTTCATTCTGGCTAAATCACGAGATTATCGCCATTTCAAATAATCCTCAGGTTTTCGGCGCTTTTTCCGATCGTTGGAGAATACTGGAAAATAACCAAGCCATCACACCACCAACATCCGATGGATTTAGTTTAATGGCAGTTTAATTATTTGATTTGGGCGCTATTCATATGAACAATCAAGCTTCAACATTGATTATTCCTGTTGAGAGCCAGGTTCGCGAACTGGATGCAAAAATCCTTTTGTCCTGTGTTGCAGCCGAGCGCGGTTTTCCGGTCATCATGGGTTCCCGCGCGTATACACATTTCCAAGTGGCTTCGATTCCACGCGGGATTTACTTAGCGAAAAGCATGCGCAGCATGAGTGACTCGATGTTCAGGATTTTGCGGCAGCTTGGCTATGAGATCGCTGCATGGGAAGAAGAGGCGCTGGTCCATCCACCGGCGGATACCTATTTTTCTCTGCGGCTGTCGCCCGGGACCATTAAAAAGGTATCGCATGTATTTGCCTGGGGTCAGGAGAATGTTGATTTGCTTCAGCAGTATCCTGCACTGCCAGAGAATATGCCTATCCATATCACCGGAAATCCGCGCGGTGATATGCTGCGGCCAGAAATTCGGCCTTACTTTGCTCCTGAGGTTGCAAGGTTGCGTAATCTTTATGGGGATTTTATTCTGGTCAACACCAATTTTAGCGATGTTAACCCGTATATTCCTCATGTGGGTCTTTTTTTGCCGACAAAAGATCAGTCAAAACCAGCGCCGCTTGGCCAGTCTGGCATTGGCATGAGCAGGAAATTTGCTGAAGGGTTGCATGATCATAAATTGGCGATTCTAGAGGATTTCAAGCAGCTCATTCCTCTGCTTGAACAGGTATTTCCCGGAGTAACTATTATTGTTCGACCTCATCCGAGTGAAAGCTATCAGATTTACCATGAGATTGCTGCTAAGTGCCAGCGGGTAATCATAACCAATCAAGGCAATGTTATTCCCTGGTTACTCGCTGCCAAGGCAATGTTGCACAATGGATGCACGACCGGTCTGGAAGCTTATGTATTAGGGATTCCTGCTATTTCTTATTTGGCGACATTGAACGAATATTACGACTATGATTTTCAAGGCTTGCCTACCAAGCTCAGTCATCAATGTTTCAATTTCCAGGAATTGGCAGATACTTTGGCGCGCATTCTTGCGGGTGAGTTGGGAGTGGCCCAGAGCCAGGAACGCCAGGATCTGATTGATTACTATTTGGCGGCACAAGACGGTCCATTCGCTTGCGAGCGGATTGTTGATGTTCTGGAAGCAAGCGGTTACAGAAAAAAACAGCCACCAGCCAGGCCAATCGGCACCTATCTTCAAGGGTGGTTATTTACCAAGCTAAAAGCTGCTGCGACGAGCCTCTATATGCGTCGCCCAGGTCCTAATCGGCTGGCTTACCACAATCACCGTTTTCCTGAAATCTCAGTAGCCGAAATTGAGCAGAGAATCACGCGCTTTGGTGAGCTTTTGAAACGCTTTGATACTATTAAAGTTGAGCCATATGCAAAGCATGTGTTCAAGATCAGTGCTTAAAATCGCTGCGTTATACTGGACCATTAACGAGCGATATCATTTAGATGATGACCAAATTGCAGTACATAAATTTATATTGAAAAATTGCTATGCTATAGCATCTAATTACTAGCCGATTGATATCTATGAAAACACCCAAAGTTGTTGCTGAAATAGGCTGTAACCATAAAGGTGATATTGAGATTGCACGTGAGATGATAAGGGTTGCTGCAAATTTTGCTAAATGCGATTTCGTCAAGTTTCAGAAACGATCGAACAAGGAATTGCTTACGCCGGAGGAATACCATGCGCCCCATCCCAATCCGCAAAACAGTTATGGGGAAACCTATGGCACTCATCGCGAATTCCTGGAATTTAACATCAAACAGCATCATCAGTTAAAGCAGTGGTGCGAAGCATATGGCATTGGTTATTCGACTTCAGTCTGGGATCTTACTTCTGCCAAGGAAATTGCAAGTCTCGACCCGGAGTTCATCAAGATACCATCAGCATGTAATCTCAATTTCGCCATGCTGGAATTTCTTGCGCGCAATTATCGTGGTGAGATCCATATCTCTGCTGGTATGACCACGCCTTCCGAGCTGGAGCAGATCGTGGCTTTGATGGAGGCGTATGGCGCTGCCCATCAAGTCGTCCTATATGCCTGTACTTCCGGCTATCCTGTGCCTTTTGAACAGGTTTGCTTGCTGGAGTTGCGAACGATCAAAGATCGATTTGGATTGCGTGTTAAGGAAATCGGATTTTCAGGTCATCATCTTGGTATCGCCATTGACTCTGCAGCCGTAGCGCTCGGCGCATCCTGGATTGAGCGGCACTTTACGCTCGATCGCACTTGGAAGGGAACCGATCATGCTGCCTCCTTGGAACCGGATGGGTTGCGCAAATTGGTGCGGGATACGCGCGCCGTATCCAGTGCTTTGACAGTTAAGGATCAGCCTATACTGGAAATCGAATTACCGCAGCGTAATAAACTCAAACGTTTTAAAGGAGTTCATTTCAATTGATGCGCTGGGTTGCTTTCATGCCGCTGCGTGCCAACTCAAAATCGATTCCTGATAAGAATATCCGCCGGATCGCGGGGCGGCCATTATTTGCATGGAGTCTGGAACAGGCGATTGCTTCCCAGTGCTTCGACGAAATCTATGTTGCCACTGATTCAGCAAGAATCCGCAAAATAGTGCTGGATGAATTTCCTGCCAGCGTTACAGTGTTGGAGCGTTCGGCTGAAACCTGCACAGACACGGCAAGTACAGAAAGCGCCATGCTTGAGTTTCAACGGCAAGTTTCATTCGATGTCATCGCGCTGATTCAGGCGACTTCACCGCTTACCCATGCAAACGATTTCCGGGCCGCCCAGCACCAATTTGTTACAGACAATCTGGATTCTCTGCTGACAGCCGTACCATCAAAACGTTTTTTTTGGACTAAATCAGGAGCGCCCATCAACTATGAACCTGCAAAACGTCCAAGACGGCAGGATTTCGAAGGATGGTTAATGGAAAATGGCGCTTTTTATCTGACACGCGCGAAATTATTGCAAGAGACGGGCAGCCGTTTGGGAGGATGCATAGGTATTCATGAGATGAATGCTGAAACAGCCATTGAGATAGACGATGAAACTGACTGGATTGTGGTGGAGCAACTTTTGCTGAGGCAAATATCAAGCCGGCTGGGCGTTTCACAGATTAAAGCATTCGTTCTCGATGTAGACGGCACCTTGACCGATGGTGGCATGTATTATGGGCCCGCTGGCGAGGCACTCAAAAAGTTTAATACGCGCGATGCACATGGTTTGCAATTGCTGCGTGAGAATGGCGTCAAGGTCTGTGTCTTTAGTTCCGAAGATAGTCCTGCTGTTGCCGCAAGAATGAAGAAGCTCAAGATTGATGAGTACTACCCTGGAATAAAAAATAAATTAGCAGTGCTTGAAAACAGAATTAAATCCTGGGGTATTTCTTTACAAGAGATTGCTTATATGGGAGATGACCTCTGTGATTTAGACTGCCTAGGCCGTGTAGGTGCTGCTATTTGTCCAGCAGACGCTGTGCCTGAAATTCTGCAACGAGCCCATTATATTTGTACACGCCCGGCTGGATATGGAGCTGTCCGTGAAGCTTGTGATCTGATCCTGAGAATAAAGCCAGGCGCTGCTGCTTTATCTTAAAACAATCCACTAGCTGCTTACTTCATCACCCCTATCCCTGGGCTGAGAATTGGGCTCAGTTTGCAGCGAAGCTGCTCCCCTGGTTTACTATAATTGCTCAAGTCCAGCGCATGCCTGGCTTTCCAGCGGGAGTAGTGGAGATAACACCGAGTTGACAATGAGTCAGTCAGCTAACTGGTTAGCGTTAGAATGAGCGGTTTTTTGCGTGGACTAGGGGGCGTGTCGCCGCTTGGGTAACCCAGGATAATCGGAGCAATAACGGAAAATTCTTCTGGAATATTTAATTTGACCTTGATGTCCGGCATGTTCAAAGCTGTCAAAGCGGCACCGATCACGCAACTTCCCAATTTCATAGCGCATGCGGCCAGCATTAGATTCTCGGCCGCTAACCAGCAATCTGCTATCATAAAAGGTCCTGTTTGTTTCGAGCAAATCAGAATCAGCGTGCTGGCTTCGTAGAAAATGTCAAAATCAGGCTCAGCAAGGCAGCCAGGAGTGCTGCCTGTTTTTTGCAGCTCTTGAACAAACAGTGGTTTAGCGCAATTTGAAATGTCTTTTAATAGCTGCTTATCACGAATAATGGCAAATGCCCATGGTTCATGATGCAGCGCCGTGGGCGCATGCGCGGCTGCTTCCAGCAGTATATGAATAGTATCCAGGCTGACTGCTTGCGCAGTATAGCTGCGAACGCATCGCTTAGCCAAAATCGCTTCAAAAACAGTCATGTCAACTTGCGATTCTTGCATAGCAAACTCCCATTTGATGTTTTGATCCGTAAAGTGTTACCGTATCAAGAATTACTACGACAGACTATCCGTATAAATACGTATGTCTCTGCTGCAGCTTGCTGGAGAGAAGGCGCGGTGAGCTAATGGTGGTTGAGCGTAGGGCTATATTTCTGTGCTTAAACCGCTTTCATAGGCAATGCGTGCCAGATCAAGTAAATTGATTGCGCCCATTTTGTGCATAATATTGGATCTGTGAATTTCTACTGTGCGAAAGCTGATGCCAAGACGGGAAGCGATTTCCTTATTATGATATCCTTGGATAGCAAGCATCATGACTTCACGTTCACGTTTGGTAAGGCTTGCCAGGCGCGTTAAGGCATCCTTGTTATGTTTATTCGCTTCTATCAGCTTTTCATTTTCAAGAAAAGCTGATTGGATGGCGGCAAGGAGCTTTGCCCGGGTAATCGGTTTGGTTAGAAAATCGGTTGCGCCCGTCTTGATTGCCCTGACACTGGTGGGGATATCACCATGCCCTGTCAGAAAAATGATAGGCATAATGCAGTTGCACTGGGATAGTTTTTCCTGAAGCTGCAGGCCATCTATTCCCGGCATGCGTACATCAAGGATAATGCAACCTATGTAATCAGGCTGATAGGCGCTCAGAAAGGATTCTGCATTCTCAAAAGTCTGCACCCTGACTCCTTCCTGCCCGAGCAGGAGTGCCAGGGAATCTCTTACTGCGGGCTCATCATCCACGATAAATACGACAGGGTGTTGTGAAGTCATGATGCAAAAGGTAGCGTGAAATGAAATTTGGTGCCATTCTTGGTATCCGGATCAACCCAGAGTTGACCGCCATTTGCTTCGATGAGCGCGCGGCTGATCGACAACCCCATACCGATGCCGGTTGGTTTGGTGGTGAAGAAGGGATCGAAAATATACCTAACTATTTCTTGATCAATTCCAGGACCAGTATCAACTATCGACACCATAGCCAAGTTTTTTTCTTTCAACGTCTTTACGGTGATCGTAATCGCTGAAAGGGATACATTCGCTGTGCGCATTGATTCTACGGCGTTTCTCACTAGATTCACCAAGGTTTTTTGAATGTGTAGACGATTAGCGAGCACTGCGGGGAGATTGGGCTCTAATTGCAATACTTGATGAAAATCGCTATAACCATCGTTGCGTGCGATTCTCAAAGCATCCATTATGACTTCGTTCAAGTTTAGTTTTTCAGTAACTATTTCGCCTTTCTGCAGAAAGTCAACCAATTCGTGCAGTCTATGGCCGGCATGCTGAGATTGCTTGACGCAGCCCTCGAGCGCACGTTTTACTTCATTGGTATTGAAAGCGCCGCTTTCCATCGCGCGTAATGCAACTTCACTATAGGCAGAAATGGCAGTAAGCGGCTGGTTAAGTTCATGCGCAATAGCGGAAGCTGTATGAATTGCTATTTGTTGCTTAAAAAGTACTTCTGTTTCAGCGCGCTGCATTTGAAGCTCTTTTTCGAGCATTTTACGCTTGCTGATGTCTTGTACTAATCCTACAAGCCTGATTGCGCGTCCTATCTCAAAGTGAACTTGCCCAATGATGAGTATCCAGCGTTCGATTTCATCAAGAGGATTGGTGACGCGAATTTCAATTTGATAGATGCCATCTCCGGCCGGGTCGATGGCTTTATCGAAAGCAGCCTGGTGAGTAGCACGGTCTTTCGCATGAATCGCGCAGAGATATCTCTCATAAGTCATCTCTTCATCACTTCTGCAGCCCCAAAGTTCGCGCATTCGTTCATCCGAGTGCATCACGTTGTATTCCAAGTCGAAATCAAAAACGCCTAAACCTGATGCTTGTTTGGCCAGCCACAACCGTTCTTCGCTGACTTGGAGAGCGACTTCTGCTTGATGACGCCGGTCGGTAACATTTAGTGTAATTAAGATATAAAGCCTGCCGAGTGCTGCCAGAGGGCTCAGACGGAGATCTACCTTCAGTTCCTGTTTATCACGGTTTAAGATGGTAAGCGCTCTGCCATTAGCCATGGCGCGTTTATGTGGTTTACTGAGATAAGCTTCCCGATAGCGCTGATAATGCTCCCGGTAGTGGAATGGTATGAATTCCTCAACCTCCAGGCCACAAAGTTCATGATCGGTATAACCGAATAGGTGTTGTGCGGCTGAGTTTGTCAGCACTACGCGGCCAGAATCATCGATCAGCAATATAGCGTCTGATACTGCATTGAGCAGTGTTTGGAAACTTGGGTCCGTAAATGAGTCAATCACAGTATATTTGATGATTAGATTCGTATGCTGTATAGGCGTTACAGTCTACGATAAAAAAATAGGCTGCGTCTATCGTCGTCTATCGTCTGATGGCAGTCAATTCAAGGTGAGGGTATCCATACGTGTCTGCACGTATTTAATTCTTCGCTTTTTTTCGATAAATTATGTTGGTGGTGAAGATTAAAGATATACAAACGGAGATGAAAAAGCGCAACATGTAAGTGCGGATTAAAGAGGTAAAAGCTGTAACAATCGCAAGCTAGTGTTTAATTGCATTAATTCGATACAAGCCTTTTAAGAAATATATTTATATAAAACAGATGGTTATTCTTAATAACAACATATCTTATCTTTGCAATTAAACATCAGGTCACGTTTGAGGGATTTCTGTTCGCTGTCAAGGAGGTTGGAAATGGAAAATATATTGGTTGTTATTACTGTTATTACCATGGTATCACTAGTGCTGATTGCTCGTGGTGGCGCTAACAGACTGCTAAGCCAAGGCACTTCCCCCTCTCGCGCCTATCAGCGCCGGGAGTGCTGTAGAGAAGATTTATGCTGTTGCGGGCGGTGTTTCGGTTGCTCTGTGCTAAATAAATAGCGGCTATCGCACCAATCCTGAAAGTTAATCATAGATGAGAGGAGAATATCATGCCTATCGGTGAAATCTGCAAGCGAGAAGTAGTGATTACCCAGCGCGAAGATACCGTTTTGCAGGCGGCCAAGCTGATGCGACAGCATCATGTCGGTGATGTAATGGTTGTCGATGATGGAAACGGGAAGCGAGTGCCGGTTGGTATCGTAACTGACCGCGATCTGGTGGTGGAAGTGATTGCAACGGGACTTGATCCTGCTGCGATTACGGTGGGCGATATTATGGTGTCTGATTTTGCTACCGTAAAGGAAAATGCTGGTGTGTTTGAATCAATCCAGTACATGCGTGTCAAGGGTGTGCGTCGTATGCCGGTAGTGGATGATGATAACGAACTGATCGGTATTGTTACGCTTGATGACTTGCTAGCGTTATTGTCAGAGGAACTCGATGCGCTCGTCAAACTTGTGGCGCACGAGCAGCAAAAAGAGGCAGGCACTCGCCGCGTATAATTTAAAGGAGAACAATAATCATGCAAAGTCCATTACAAATCACTATACGCGATATCACGTCATCTGACGCATTGGAAGCGCACATACGTGAAAAAGTGGAAAAGCTCGAAAACTTTTTTGATCACCTTGTTTCTTGTCATGTTGTGGTAGAAATGCCGCATAAGCACCATCATCAGGGGAAGGAGTTCAATGTGCGCATTCATATTGGTGTGCCTGGGAATGACATTGTTGTTAACCGCGATCATCACCAAGATCCCTATGTAGCCTTGCGTGATGCTTTTGATGCAGCTAAGCGCCGGCTGGAGGATCATGTGCGTCGCATGCAACATAAAACTAAGGCGCACGTTGCTGATCACATTGGATATGTTACGCGAATCTTCCACGATGAAGGGTATGGTTTTATCACAGGGCAGGATAGCGTTGAGCGTTATTTTCATCGCGACAATGTCATTGATCCAAGCTTTGAACGGCTGCAGGAAGGTGATGAAGTCAAGTTCATTGAGGAATTGGGAGAGGAAATGGGCGCCGAGAGTCCACAAGCCAAGCGGGTAAGTATCGGTAAGCATCATTTACCAGAATGATGGGAGCAGGGAGTGGAATTTGTCATGCCTCCTCTCCCTGATGTATTTCAAATTCATCGTGAAGGGCCTAGAGCTGGGAAGCTCGTGTCTTGCAGGCGAAGCTTTTCTTCCAGATTGGGAGGAGATATCAGGGTGATGAGTCCATACGTATTTACACGTATAGGATTAACTCTTGTTTTTCGATAGAGTGCAAAAATAGTTAATGTCAATGATATTGCCATACATCCTTGATCTCTTGTCAGAAACTGCAATAAGGCGTGGAGGAACTATATATGCACCAGGATGTACGCAAACGCTTTACTTGGTTGGAAAGCAGGGCAGTGCTGGAACCTTATGCAAGTAATGAAAAAATCATGCGCGTGCGGTTATTAGGCTTATGCATCCTAGTAGCTGGACTGATTGCCATGGCCACAGCGCATGCGACTCCGCTAGGACTGCCACCTATACCTATTCCGGCAGATAATCCGCAAACTGCAGAGAAGGTCAGGCTGGGAGAAAAACTCTTTAATGATATGCGTTTCAGTGCTACCGGTACAGTGAGCTGTGCCACTTGCCACGATGCGGCAAGAGCTTTCACTGATAGTCCGCTGCCTACCTCAGTAGGTATCAATGGACTAACTGGTACCCGCAATGCTCCCACTGTTGTCAATGCTGCTTACCTGGCTCGCCAATTCTGGGATGGTCGCTCGCCAGATCTGGAAGATCAGGCACTGCATCCATTCGTCAATCCGATTGAGATGGGGCTTAAAAACCACGATCCCATCCTCAAGATTGTGCGTACTGACTCTGAATACAAAGAATCGTTTAAGACGGTATTTAATAAGAGTGGTGAGCAAATCACTATGAAGGAGGTGATACAAGCCATTGCCAGCTTTGAGCGTGCCGTGGTTTCAGGGGATTCGCCATTTGATCGCTGGCGCTATGGTGGTGATCAAACTGCCATGACCCCGGCACAGATACGCGGCTTTCAGGTTTTCATCGGTCAGGGACGCTGCGTATCCTGTCATATCGTGGAACAAACGCAGGCGCTGTTTACCGACAGCCGCTTTCATAATATCGGCATAGGCATTAACGCAATACAGCAGGATGTCGCACGGTTGACGAGCGAATTTCTTAAAGCCAAGGCACAAGGCGCCGATGTTGACCTGGCGGTATTGAGCGACAAAAAAACCTCCGAACTAGGGAGATTCGCAGTGACGAATGAGTTTAACATGATTGGCGCTTTCAAGACACCCACTCTGCGCAATGTGGCAGTGACGGCGCCCTATATGCATGATGGCAGTCTCAAGACACTTACAGATGTCGTCATCCACTACAACAGTGGTGGTGTAGACCCTAAAACCGGCCGTGCCAACGATTACCTGAGCGGCGGTATCCGTCCGCTGATGCTGAATCAACAGCAGATTTCAGATTTGGTTACATTCATGGAAGCGCTGACTAGCCCTGAGTATGAGAAGGGGAGCAAAGCGGTCAAAGATAAGGGGAAGCTTAGTTATGAGTAGACTCATTACACGTCGAGATTTTCTCAAAAAAACAGGTGTTCTGGCAACTGCTGCGACCTTGCCGATTAGTATCGTGGAACTGGCTTTTGCTGATCCAACCCAAAACTTTACCTTTGCTCATATTTCTGATTCACACGTTCAGCACATCAAAGGGAATCAGTTTGTGCGCAATTGGGATCGTGGTCTGATCCGTGCTGTAGCCGAAGTCAATCTGCTTAACCCAAAACCCGATTTTGTGGTTTATGGCGGTGATCTGGCGCAACTCGCCAAAAAATCCGAGCTGGATCACGGTGCTGAGATGATGTCTGCTCTGAATTACAAAACGTATTATGTGATGGGTGAGCATGATTATTATCTTGATTTGGGGGAATACTGGTCCAAGCTGTTTGGTCCGCATTACTACAGCTTTGATCACAAGGGAGTGCATTTCATCGTACTCAACAGCATACTAACCGACGACGAATGGACTTATCGACGCTGGCCGACAGCTGAGCAGCGGATGCTGGAGATGGCGGGACTCGACAATCCGAATGGTTCTCCGTTCATGGTGGGAGAGAAGCAGCGCGAGTGGCTGCGTCAGGATTTAGAAAAAGTAAATAAAGACACACCCTTGGTCGTATTTTCGCATTCACCGTTACAGAAGATCTACAAGGGCTGGAATTTCTGGACCGATGATGCCGAGCAGGTGCAAGCATTGCTTACGCCGTTTAAGAAAGTCACAGTGATCTATGGACACGTCCATCAAATCCAGTACAACCAGATTGGCAATATCAGTTTTCATGGGGTGATGGCAACAGCCTGGCCGTGGCCATATCCTTCCTCCTACGCGCACGCTGAGCATTATTTGCCCAAGCTCACTGTGCCCATGAACCGGGCCGATCCATTTTTCGAACGTGATGCTACTGGTTGGCAGTTTATCAATCTGGCCAATGGCAATGTCGATATGCATTACACGCTTTACGACAATACCAGCCGAACCATTGCCTTCAATAAGAAAAATGGGCAGCCGGAAGATTCAAGTTATCAGGCGGAAGACGAGCGTATTCCACCCCAGGTGCATTATTAGATAAGAACCAAAAGGAGATGGCTATGGAACGTATCAATAAGTTTGGTTTGATCTTCTTGTTCATGACCGTAGCAGGTGCAGCTGCTACGGCGATAGCTGATGAGTTTAGTCAACAAGATCTGACGCGCTGGGAAAGTGAATATCTATCCGTGGTAAAACAAGGGCGGCAGGCTTTTACTGACCCGGAATTGGGTAGCAACGGCGTGACATGTGCTCAATGCCACCCGAATGCTGCGAACACTCATCCCGAAACCTATCCCAAGTTTCAGAAGCAGCTCGGCAGAGTTGTCCCGATATGGGAGATGATCAACTGGTGCATTCGTAACCCGCTTGAGGGAAAGAGTCTGGAAGCAAGTGATCCTCGCCTGGTGGCACTGCAAGCTTATATCTACTATGAACGCCGTGGCGTGAAGCTCGATCCCGGTAAACACTGATTCAGCAGTGCGTAGAGCGACTCCTGCGCGATCGTGATCGGGACGGTTAGGATCAAGAAATCACCCCTTTGCCATGAGCGGACGCGTTAGCATGAAATATGACAATAATTACCTACGTGTTTATACGTATTTAATTGCATTCTGTTTTTCGATAAATTATGGCTAATTAGCGCGTGATGTAAAACCGCAATTATCTCTGTAATCATTTGGGTATTGTTTTGCTTAAACGAGGAGGCTGCATGGAAACGATTAAATCACCTACTAAAAGTACGAGGAAAAAAACAGCAGTTGTAGGCAGCGGTGATAAGCCAAATGGAGCAGATCGCTTTGCTCGTATCGCTGTTTCGGCTTATTACAAGGCACAGGCCAGAGGATTTGAGCCAGGGTATGAACTGGATGACTGGCTGGCTGCCGAAGCGGAGGAGAAACAATGAATCCATTAGTTAGTGAAATATTGGTAAAAAATGATTCCAAGGGTAGAGCCAAGACGCATGAAAGTGAATATGCAGTTCTGATACTTTCCGAGGACGGTTTGATTTGCGATTGCAATGAAGCGGGTGCGAATTTATTAGCCGGTTTGCACAAAAATTTGCCAAAGCTGCATATCTCCAGTTTATTACCAAAGCTGGCGAAGATAGAGCTGCTGAAAGGGGAGCGGACTAATCCCTATTTGCGTTTTCTTTCACGCATAGGACATCATTTTGAAGTGGTGAGTATGAGCGGAGCGCGTTTTGCAGGAAAACTTTTTTTTAGCGATGTAGAAGATTGTGGTCTGCACCGGCTAATTGTCATGATCCAGCCGGTTTGTCAAGAAAATACCCTGCATTAAAAAACCGGAAAGTTCTTTAATCTAAGGAGAGGAGAGTCATCATGTCAAAAGAAAGTAAAGAAAAAGAGAGTATTCCTGTGACAACGACGAAAGAGGAGGCGAAAACTGAAGTGCCTGCCATACGTCCAGTTAGCGAAATGGAGCGTGCTTTTACTGAAATGGAGCGTGCTTTTGACCGCTTTTTCAGAGGAGGATGGCCTGCATTACGGCGGTGGCGCGATATGCCGGGACTGGATAGTCTATTTGAATTGGAAGGACAGCGGTCACCGAGTTTGGATGTGATCGACCGTGATAACGAAATCCTGGTTCGTGCCGAAATTCCCGGCATCGAAAAGAAAGACCTGAATATTTCTCTCACAGATAATCTGCTGACGATAAAAGGTCAAGCGGCTACTGAATCGAAAGAAGAAAAAGGCGATTACTACAGACACGAAATTTCTAGCTTTACGTTCTCTCGTTCGATTACATTGCCTGGGGCAGTGGACGCTTCCAACACGGCCGCTTCTTTGAAGAATGGGATTTTGGAAATTACCTTGCCTAAAGTTGAGTCGTCCAAGCGGCGTACTATCACTGTGCAATAAGGTTGCGAGAATGCCTCCATTCGATATGCTCGAATGGAGGCTTGAGATCTGCATTGACATGATTGATCGTACTGTGATGAATGAGCTGCTACCGCACATTAAAAAAGTTGCGTCAGCGTAATCACATTATCAGCTATTTCAGCGTTACCCTCCCTGAGGAGTCTCCCGCTGGAGGAAGCGATATGGGCAAGGTTGCGATAATGAGGACGGGAGATAGAAGGAGCAGTTGGCAGTTTTAATTTTGTGTTTTATCCAGCAGTGTGACAACAGCAGAAGATTGATTGATCTTTTGCAAGATAACGGTAAGTGAGTTCGTGTTTGCATGGTTTACAGCAGCAAGAACGTCGCTGATAGGCATATTGATTATTAGAGTTTTTGCTATCCCTAAAGGAAAACATCATGATCCGTAATTCTATTGATGTTGCTACCCGTGTTAGTTCTAATTTGTCTGCGCTGATAGAAAGTCGGCTCAACGATGCAGACATTGAACAACCTATAACACTTGCTAGCATCCGCGCATTCGTCATCGGCTTGTTGCCGACTGCATTTACTGAAACGGAGCAACTACATCATTTTGATGTCAATGAATCGTTACTTGATGAGCTAGATGAATTGATTGAGGAATTTGGTGAAACAGCATTGGCCGTAGATTTTGTGCAGGATGTTGCCAGTGAACCGCTTTCCCGCGTGATTGAAGCAGTCATGTACGACGAAAGCCGGCAGGCTCCACCCACGCTGGGTGCGATAAAAGAGGCTATTTTTTCAGGGTTATTAGCCAGATTGGTTGGCGAGGGCGTGTTGGACGAAGATGAAGACGACGTGCTGCTGGCAGAGATTGATACGCTGATTGCTCGTTACGGTGAAGAGGCGCTGGCTGAGGGCTTTTTGCGTTACGAGTAATTGCTAACGCATGAAATATGCCGCCTAGCCGGACTGCAGCTTTGTCGCTTACTAACTTGTGCTATGCATAGGGTGTGTAGGGGAAATACAGACAGGAAGCCTTATGTTCTATTGTTTCTAACAGTATCGTAAGATGCCGTTACAAGGCTGTTTTTTTTCTGCACAATGCTTTTTTAGAAAAAAATGAACCTTAGTGAAAATTTCAAATCGGATAATAAATTAGTGACGGTTTATTTTTTTCTAAAAATGTATATCGATAAAGTTCATTCACTGCAAACAGGTGTTAGTCTTGAAATTTCAACAATAGCTTTGCGTGGCCTGCTCAAAGATGCCATGGTCGGTCAGCGCACTTCTGAGCTTGCCAAGATTTGTAGCACGATGGATCTGCATGATTATCTTTCCGTCGTCGTCCACAAAGGTGCTGAAGGCTTGATCAGCAGACGTCGTCCATGGGTTGAAGGGATCAAGAATGATCTGCTTAGGGGACGGCCTGTTTCTTACAGGCGCTTCGACGGCCTTTTCTGGCGTAGTCTCGATGAAGAAGATCCAGATGGCGACGAGTGGTATCGACTGACTTCTGGAGAGGATTTCCGTTCTCAAATGATCTGTTTACTGGGTATCTTGCGCTCAGCTAATCGAAGGTTGCATCAGTCTGTTGATGTGCTGCCAGATCTGAATATGGGGTGGGCCTAAGGCTGCAGGAGTTGGGTCTGATCAAATGTGTGCGTGGGGAATTTCACGGCTGGCATAGCGGGATAAATAAGGATAAATGCTGGTGGGATAGGATTAAAAGCAGCCTTTTATCTTCTGCAATTATCGGATATTAATCTAAATGCAGTGGTTGCTAGGATAGTATTCCAGTTGCACCAAGCTTCGTGATAAATGTGATAAGGTAGGAGTGGGACTTAGTTTGTAATTAATGCTCACTTGCTAAAGAGTGCTGCAAGAATGCTTGCAGGAAAAATTTCAAGCACTCGCAGCCAAAAATAACCCTACTTACTTTTCATGACATCGAAGAAAGAACCCCAATATCTTGCTGAGGGCGTAAGCCGGCGTGAGGTTTGGTCCTGGGCAATGTTTGATTTTGCTAACTCGGGCTATACCACTGTCGTGATTACCGCCATTTTTAACGCTTACTTTGTGGCGGTCGTAGCAGGTAACCAGGATTGGGGGACATTTGCATGGACAGCATCGCTGGCAGTCTCCTATATACTCATTATGTTGACCGCGCCAGCACTAGGCGCCTATGCCGATGCTTACGCCCAAAAAAAACGCTTGCTTCTCCTGACTACTGCCGGATGCATGCTGTTTACCGCCTTACTTTATTTCGCTGGGCCGGGTGATTTATGGTTAGCGATCATACTCATTATTTTTAGCAACTTTTTCTTTGGCAGTGGTGAAAATCTGATAGCTGCCTTTCTACCCGAGTTGGCACAAAGCAGAGCGCTGGGAAAAGTATCTGGCTGGGGATGGAGTTTGGGTTATATAGGTGGCTTGTTCAGCCTGGCTTGTTCGCTTGCTTATGTCACATGGGCGCAGCAACAAGGGCAAGAAGCTGATCATTTCGTCCCGGTAACGATGTTGATAACTACTGCTATTTTTGCTGTTGCTTGTGTCCCCACCTTTCTTTACCTGAAAGAGCGAGCTGTGCCACAACCCCATCTTGCCGGACAAGACGTCATAAAAGAGGCTTTTATCCGCTTGGGTAGCACGCTCAAACATGTACGCCATTACCAAGATCTGGTGCGCTTCCTTGCCTGCCTCGTTTTCTATCAAGCAGGCATTCAAGCAGTCATCGCTTTGGCAGCAATCTATGCCCAGCAAGCAATGGGATTTAACACAAGTGATACGATATGGTTAATCCTGCTAGTCAATGTTACTGCTGCGCTGGGGGCATTTGTCTTTGGTAACATACAAGATAAATTGGGTCATGTTCCTACTATTGTATTAACGCTCATCGGCTGGATTATTATGATTTTGCTGATCTGGAAGGCTGAAAATGTTGTCATATTCTGGTTGGCTGCCAATATCGCAGGTTTGTGCCTAGGTGCTTCCCAATCCGCTGGACGGGCATTGGTCGGATTATTCAGTCCTTCTTCCCGGCGTGCAGAATTTTTCGGGCTATGGGGATTGGCGGTAAAGCTGTCATCTATCCTTGGTCCGATTACCTATGGACTGGTCAGTTGGATGTCACATGGTGATCATCGTCTCGCTATGTTGATAACAGGGAGCTATTTTGTTATTGGCCTGGCGATTTTAATGGGAGTAAATGTACCGAGAGGGCAGGAGGCTGCGTTACACAGTCCTGAAAAATAAAAAAGCTTTCTGAGGATGCTTATTTTGAAATCCTGAGTAATTGATCAAAATTATTCAGGATTGGAAAGTATTCTGATGACTGGAATGGGGTGCAGTCTCATTCTGCTATTTTTTGCCAGATCACGGGTCGTAAAAAATCGGTAGTAGTAAATTCACTTCCTTCATTTCAACGACCTGTAAATCTGCTAATTCTTATCCATAGGTAGTTTCTTTGTGGAAATCTTGCCAGATATAGGGTGGATAAACTGTTGGGCGCGTGGGGATGAAAAACGTTGCAATATCCAATGCGCCAAACACAGTGCGGCCAACAGTGTGGATAAGACCGGTGAGCAGTCCGACTGTTAAACCATAGGGCGCGCCATCGCGCTGACTGGTTAAAATAATCGTTTTGGGTAGTTCAACAAAACCTGTCGCTGCATTAACGATGCCATTCATGAGCTTCTCACCCGCCATGGTTGGATAACTTTGTGTCATTCTTTCGCCATATATAGTATAGGTTTGCGCCATGGCTATTTGAGATGATAAAAAGAATAGGGCAGAGAGTAACAGACCCGCTAGTTTTTTCATTGCTTTCTCCTGTGAGGTGTGGTGGTAAAAATTGTCAGGATCCATGCTGATTTTAATTCTTATCAGGAAGATGTGTATACTGAAAATGTTCGATCAATCTAGCGCATTTTCATGATATTGAAAACCTCTTAACGTAAGTTAACGTTGTTACTTTACACGGAGGCTGCACTCCCGGGGTTTTTATAAACAATTGGTCTGGTTGATCCAGTTGGATTAGGTGCTGGTTGCATCAAACTGGCGATATTTGCAAAATGCTGAGAGTAAACTGACAGCTAAAAGAATTACATATTATTTATGGAACAGTTAGTGCGTCTGCTTCTGTGTTGCTTGTTTATTTCTATGCTTTCTGCATGCTTGTCGCCCATTACACTCAACCGTGCGGTGATGGCTTATGATGAAGCTGTGGTCAATGCAGATGCTAAGCAGCTACTGGTTAATATTGCTCGAGCCCAGCATCATCAACCGCTCCATTTCACCAGAGTCTCCACTATTGCGGCTACATTCGATTTTAGTGCAAATGCAGGCGCTACCCCTGCTTTAACTGGTGACAGCGGTGGCATGCTCGTCCCGATATTTGGCGGCGGCGTTTCGGAGAACCCTACCTTCAGTATTGATCCGATTGCAAGTGACGAATTTACGCAACGACTTCTTACACCGTTTAGTCAGCATAAGCTTACGCTATTGCTTCGCCAGCACTTTGATGTGGATATGATGCTGCGAATGATGGCGCAGGAAGTCCGTCTGCAACATGACGAACAGTCCATTAACATTCCTCCTACTCAGAAGGATAATATAAGGCATCGCCATCGTCACCGCTTCCATCATGATGCCAAGCAGCGAGCTGATCGTCGCGAGACGCTAGATGAATACATTGAGGCGCAGGACCGCCGTCATCGCTTTCATTCGGCTATGCAACTTACCGAAGAGCAGGAGCGTCGCCTGCGTTTGCGGCAGCAAAGGCACTTGCAGCAAGCTACCTATCATAACAGCCCATCGGATCGAAGTGGCTATGAGATGTTTCGTCGCGTAGTGCTCCATCTGTCAGCCATTCAGGATCAGAAGCAGTTGTATGCAGAGCCGCTGACATTTGAGCGGAGCTGGACTATTCCAGTTAGTGCTGTATTAGCAGAAGGTTTTCAATCTTTGGAAAAAGAATTTGCCGTCAAATACAACCCGGAGGAGGAATCTTATACGCTCAGCAAACAAGTATTAGGGCCTATTCTGATCACCAACTATGATCCCGATACGCTGTGTTGCGAGGAACGAGAAGATTTATATGATTTGACCAATCTATGGATAGAGAACGATGTTGCTTTTGATATCCGCCCAGGCTATGTTGGGGGAGAATGGCCTATCAGAGGTGCTTTCCGGTTAAGGAGTTTTCATACGATTCTCAATTTTCTCAGTCATTCGCTTGGGGAAGAGTTGGAATACCATGTAGAAAAAGATCCGCGTACTCCTCCTATTGCCAGAGATGAAAATCCTGTTAATACCATGGACATTCTCATATCAGTTAAGCCGATTGCAAATACAGCGTTATCGGTTCGCTCGCATGATCAGTATTATGCAATAAATACCGCAGGACCCGATGCGCATTGGAATAAAAATGCGTTCCAATTGCTCTATATACTTTTTCGCTTGACTGTGACAGATGCAAAATCTCTCGGTTTGCCCATTACCATTGCCAAATGATTATTTTGGGAAAGAAATTTGAATGTATTTGTGGGGAGTGTAAGAACTATAGCTTAGGTATACAATTAAACGCGAAGTGGCCAGCTTCAGCATTAGATTGAATAGGCAAGATTTACTTTTTAGTGATTTCCTCGAGACATCAGTTTGTTATTTGCTAATTCAATAATGATTTAACTGGTATCTTAACAATTCATATTTAATGGGGGCTCTATGAAACTGATCTTATTGCTAACGCTTATTTTGAGTACACACGTATACGCCGAGAGCCATGAAGGCAAAAAGCATGGAGGTGGTGGTCACCATGGCGGAATGCACAATGGGGGTCACCATGGCGGTATGCATGGTGAGGGTCATAAACTGGATGCAGCTACCCTCAAGCTTTACTTTGAGCCATTGCCTGCCTCAATTATCGACGAGAAAAAAAACGAAACTTTAATCAAGCTCGGTCGATTGCTGTATATGGATCCTAGGCTGTCAGTCAATGACAAGATTGCTTGTAATTCTTGTCACTTGCTTAATCAATTTGGGGTAGATAATGAACCAACCTCGCCAGGTCATGAAGGTAAACGTGGCGGCAGGAATGCGCCCACCACTCTCAATGCAGCGCTGCATATCGCCCAGTTTTGGGATGGACGCGCGAAGGATGTCGAGGAGCAAGCACTTGGCCCAATCTTGAATCCAATAGAAATGGGTATGCCGAGTGAGTCGGCTGTTATCAGCAAATTGAAAAAAATCAAGGAGTATCAAGAGCTTTTCCCACAAGCTTTTAAAGATGATAAGGATCCATTCCAATACAAAAATGTTGGTAAGGCTATTGGTGCTTTTGAGCGAACATTACTCACACCTTCCCGCTTTGATGATTACCTTAAAGGTGACGAAAATGCGCTGAAGGAAGATGAGAAACGAGGACTGAAAAAGTTCGTCCATATGGGATGTGCCACATGCCACAATGGCGTTGCCATTGGAGGTAATTCATTCAAGAAATTGGGTCTTGTCAAGCCCTATGAAACAAATGATATGGGACGCTATGAAGTCACCGGCATTGAAAGTGACAGGAAGGTATTTAAAGTACCTGGCCTTAGAAATATCACCAAAACGGGCCCGTATTTCCATGATGGTTCTGTAAAAACGCTGGATGAGGCGATTCGGGAAATGGCAGAGCATCAGCTCGGCCGGCAAGTCGGTGATGGGTTTGTCAGGGATGTGAAAGCATTCCTGGGATCGCTGACAGCCAAGGATCAGGAGTAAGCTTAAGAATTATAAAAATAAATTGATTGATATTGGCATTGGGGGTGTAGAGTAGGGTGAAATATTACTCTGTACCCTCAACAAATCATTAATTGATTTATCTCTAACATTCAGAAAATGTAGGTTTATATTCAAAAATATTCAATCCTTTTATGATTCTCGATCAAGCCTGCGGTAATCTGCCAGGTTTATTTTGTATTTTTTTAATTTGGCATAAACAGCGCGTGATGTAATACCCATGTTTTCAGCGACTTTCTTTATATTTCCGTGATGCTGTTTTAAAGCTTTTTCAAGGAATGATTGTTCAATTTTGGCGAGAGTATGTTCTTTCACATCTTTCCATTCAACAATACTTTTTGTCTCAGTTGGAAGTTCTAAATCTAGTTCGTTCATTTCTTTACCGTTGGCAAATAAAATACTGCGTTCGAGGATGTTTTCCAGCTCACGAACGTTGCCTGGCCAATGATAGGCCCGGATTTTTTGCATGACGTCACGACTGACTGATTCAATTTCTTTATGATACCGCTTGTTCAAACGCTGAATGATCAATTGCACAAGATAAGGTAAATCTTCTGCTCGTTCAGCCAAGGAGGGAATGCTTAAACAGACTACGTTGATGCGGTAGTACAGGTCGTTACGAAACAGATCTTGTTTAACGAGATGCTCCAGATTTTGGTTTGTTGCTGAAATGATTCTTACATCAACTGTTAGCGTTTGCCTGCCACCTACTCTTTCTAATTCACCTTCCTGGATCACACGAAGCAATCGGGTTTGTGCCGCTGGGGATAATGAATCTATTTCATCTAGAAACAGAGTGCCACCTTCGGCTCGCTCAAAATAGCCTTGGTGTACTTCAATAGCTCCGGTGAAAGCACCTTTTTCATGTCCAAACAAGGCACTCTCAATTAGACTTTCTGGGATTGCCCCGCAGTTAATGGCGATGAACGGTTTTTGGCTACGATCGCTCATCGCATGGACGGCACGTGCAATCAGCTCCTTACCCACCCCTGTTTGGCCCTGAATTAACACCGTTGCCAAGGTGGGTGCAACAATCTCGATTGATTGCAGTATTTTCTGCATCATGGATGATTTTGCTACGATCGCTGGAGGCTGGTCCTTTTTTGATATTTGCTTGCTCTGTTTGTGCCAAAGCCGTTGCATACTTGTTTCAATCCGGCAGTGCAGCTCATCAATGTCCTTAATTTCCTTGACCGGTGTTGTATCGGTATATTCCATTCCTGCATGCCCTTTTGCTGCCTGGGGGGTGGTGTAAATACATACATCACACCTGCCGTCCCGGCGGGCGATGCTTTTTTTGATTTCAACTTTGGCATAACCAAAGTTTCTGGCCGCGACACCTCCAAATACACTGGAGGTCATTCTGCATAATTCTGGAAAATTGGTAACTTGCTCACCGAAAGGACAGCGGGAATTGGTAACTGTAATACAGTCCTGATTAGTTGAGACCAGTGAAAATTTACCGCCGATATTGTTTTTAATGCCGAGTATGAGTTCGATATAACTTTCAATATCGAGCTGTTCATTTTTATGTGTATTTTCTCGATAAGTTTCTTCAAAAAAACATCCTGCGGTTTTGGCGATATGCTCAATCAGCTGCTCACAGTGCTTTTGTCCTTGTTGCTCGCTGGCATGCATCAGCTCAAGAATAAAGGTTTGCAGAAAAAAAATTGGTGTTAATTCAGAAAGAGGGTTGTTGCTCATGATCAATGAATTTTGTGAAATAAAACTTCACAAATTGAATCACAGTTACATTAATCAGGCAATGTTTATTGGTTAACATATTGTAAATCATAGAAGAAATTATTTATGCTCAATGGTATGAAATTTGCTCCTATTTTATTGAGTCTAAAATTGTTAATGCACGAATAAACCCAGATTTTTGATTAAATCTTTTAGTTTTACTTCATCATTAGGAGAAGTCACGTATGAATCAAGAGATGCCACCGCTCGATCCTCATCCGTTAAGCGAGTACGTAGCCTGGGCAGGATCGCGCAATCGTGAACCCATTCTCGGCGTGCTCAAGGAGAAGTTGCCCAGGGATCCTGAACGTATTCTGGAATTGGCCAGTGGCAGCGGAATGCACATCAACTACTTTGCGCCCCATTTTAGTCATTTGCATTTTCATCCGTCTGATAAGGATATTGAAATTTTTGACAACATCAAGAAGCTTACCAGCGAACGCGGGAATAATAATATTGCTGATCCTGTCCATCTGGATTTAATCAATCCTGAAACCTGGTTTAATCCAGGGCCGGAAAAATCATTTGCCGCGATCTTCTGTATCAACATTTTCCAGGTAGCGCCCATTTCGATTGCCGATGGCATGATGAAATGTGCAGAACATCTGCTTAAGGATGACGGATTCTTGTTGATTTACGGACCTTTCCGTGTGCATGGAGCGTTCTCGACTGATTCCAACAAAGAATTTGATGCCACACTCAGATCTGCAGGTGTAGCTGAATGGGGACTCAAGGATATTACTGATTTGAAAGAAGCAGCAGCAAAGCATGGCATGGCGCTCAAGGAGCAGATTGAAATGCCCAGCAATAATTTTTCGCTGGTTTTTGGCAAAATAGCGCAGTGAGTCAGTCGGCTTCAGCCATCATCGCAGGTGTCGGGCCGGTACGCGGGCTGGGGGCAGCACTTGCCACCCTTTTTGCTGAAAAAGGATTGCATGTCTTCATTGCTGGCCGCAGTGGAGAAAAACTCAAGGAAGTGGCGCAACATATCCAGCAGCGAGGAGGCGCTGTTACGCCCGTGGTGGCGGATATCACGATTGAACAGAATGTCAGTCAATTGTTCGAAATTGTCCGCTTACGGGGCGATGCCATCGACATTGCAGCCTATAATGTAGACAGCAACATTCCTGCTCCTTTTCTAGAAACGGAGACCAAGACATTTGCAATTCTGTGGCGACAAAATTGCCTGGGCGCTTTTTTGTTTGCCAAGCAAATGATCGGCATGATGCAGGCTCAGCAACATGGCACCTTATTTTTCACCGGTGCCACTGCTTCATTAAGAGCCAAACCCCCCTTTACTGCCTTTGCCTCGACCAAGGCTGGTCTGAGGGCGTTGGCGCAGGGTCTGGCAAGAGAATTTTCTCCCCAGGGCATCCACGTCGTTCATGCTATCATCGACGGGGTCATCGACGGCGAGCGCGCACGCAGCCAGTTTCCGGAATATATAAAAGCAAAGGGTGAAGCGGGACTATTACAACCTGAAGCGATCGCCCAGACCTATTGGACCATCCATCAACAGCAGCCTAGTGCATGGACACATGAACTGGACTTGCGTCCTTTTAAAGAACCTTTTTGAAAAAAACGATCAGGAAAACACCATGAATAAAACAACCAATTGGCGTTTGCAGGGTAGCTATTTTGAGACCTGTAATTGTGTGACATCCTGCCCTTGTATTTGGCTTCAGCCTCCCTCTGAAGGTAATTGCAAATTACTGGTAGCCTGGCATATCGAGTCAGGTCATCTCGATGGATTGCCGCTGGACGGGTTGAATGTCGCCTTGGCTTGTTATTCTCCTGGAACTATGATAAAGGGCAATTGGCAAGCTGCCCTTTATGTGGATGAGCAAGCAGACGATGCGCAGTTTGATGCCATCACTCAAATTTTCAGTGGTCAACAGGGTGGACATCCAGCCATTTTGATGAGTTTTGTCAGTGAAGTATTGGGTGCTACGAAAATTGAAATTGATTACCGGGAAGAAGGCAATAAACGGCAACTGATTATACCTGGCATCGCGCAGGCAGAAATTGAAGGAATTCAAGGGATCAAGGGAGGGGAGGCCACCATTAATAACCCGCCGTTATGCGTGGTGACTAGCCACCCAGCCGTGGTGGCCAGATCCATTAATTATCAGTACCAGGATTACGATAAGTCCTGGCAATTTACTGAGCGCAATGGTTTTTATTCTCCGTTTAGCTACCAACCTTAACCGGCTGATTGAAATCTGTTGTTGCCTTTTTCTAGTATGGCGGAATACATTCAAGAGTCCTTGTTCAGCGAGAGCAGGGGGCGTCAATTACTATTTCATGCCTAATACCCAAGCGGTAATTTTGCTGTGCCTGCTGGCTGTTATGATCGCAGGCTGGGGCTATCTGTTTTATCAACACTGGCAGATGACTTCACTGCCCATGTTGGCCATGTGGATGCTTCCGACAGACATTGCTTCCTGGCAGTTGATTGATTTTGGGCTGGTTTATCTGATGTGGGCGGTGATGATGGCTGCCATGATGCTGCCCTCAGCCATCCCCATGTTTTTAGTGTTTTCCAAGATCTGCAAGCAACGTAATCCATCCTTGCCTCATTTGAATGCGCTGTTTATTCTGGCTTACTTGGTGGTGTGGCTAGTGTTCAGTATAGGACTGACATGGCTGCAGTGGCAATTGCATGGGTTACATTTTTTATCCCCGATGATGGAAAACCAGAATGAGCGCCTGGCAGCCGCCATTTTTATTGGAGCGGGCATTTATCAGTTTACGCCATGGAAACATGGTTTTTTACAAGCTTGTCGCTCGCCGCTGGGTTTTTTGTTAACGGAGTGGCGAGAAGGTATGAGAGGTGCTTTTTACATGGGACTAAAGCATGGCAGTATTTGTGTGGGGTGCTGCTGGGCACAGATGCTGATTATGTTTGCCGTGGGTGTCATGAATTTGCTTGGCATGGTATTGATCACTTTGCTTGTTGCGCTGGAAAAAATAGTGCCCGGCCCCAGCCGAATGATTGGTAGCGCAGGGGGGGTGTTGCTGATAGGCTGGGGAATCTGGCTAATCTGACCGAAATCTTGTTTGAGCGCACTGTGCTTATGAAAAATAGTCCGATAAAAATGGATAAACGCAGTTTGGGAAACGTCACAGTAGGAAAACGGTAGAACGAATGAGCATTTTTTATTACCTGTAGAAGTTTGGATAATAATTTCTCGTATTTCCAGCGATAACGCAGTAAAGAAAATGAGTAATCTTATACCTATCCTTTCGTGGTTGCCTAATTACGGTAAAGCAGATTTGCGCGGTGATGTGTCAGCAGGCTTGACCGTCGGTATCATGCTCATCCCACAAGGAATGGCATACGCAATGCTCGCTGGACTCCCACCGATTTATGGCTTGTATGCATCCCTCGTTCCTTTAATTCTTTATGCCATATTCGGTACCTCCCGGCAGCTTTCAGTCGGGCCGGTTGCTATGGTCGCATTGATGGTAGCTACAGGGGTGAGTTCCATTGCTGAGCCAGGAACAGATGAATATATAGCAAAGCTCAAATAAATTGATTACAATTCATAGATGACTTATCCATCATCATTTCGCTGCAAAGTTTTGTCCGTTCGCAAGAAGGAAGGACTTACCATTGCGCAGGCGGCGGCGCGTTTTT
>NZ_JAGFJM010000050.1 GCF_024102715.1 Nitrosomonas communis | reverse complement strand
GCCCCCGCAACCACTGAATAATGAATCAGTTACGCGGCAGTTGATTCCAAGTTTTGGCCCTTTGCTGAAAATCAGCAAAGGGCTTTTTAATGAAGCATGAGAACCAGAATATATATTTCTGGCGAGCAGTTGTTATTTTCCAATCAGCATTGCTGATTGATGTAAAATTGTCTTATGGCGGGCCTCCCCGCATTGCAAGGTAGTGAACCTGGTCAGATCCGGAAGGAAGCAGCCACAGCTATTTTTTGCAAGTGCCGGGGGTTCGGCTCGCCACCCTAACAGATGGGTTACTGATTATCATCTGCTGTTTTTTTTCTTCATTTGACAAATAGCGTGTCTCAAACACAAGTTCTTGCCAGGAAGTGGCGCCCAAGAAATTTTTCTGAATTGACTGGGCAAGACCATATCGTTCAAGCAATCACTCACTCACTTGAGCAGAATCGGTTGCATCATGCATATTTGTTTACGGGCACACGCGGTGTAGGTAAAACAACGATTGCCAGAATCTTGGCTAAAGCGCTGAATTGTGAAACTGGCGTGACATCCACCCCTTGTGGGACATGCCCAGTTTGCTTGGCCATTGATAAGGGTAGTTTTGTTGATCTGGTTGAATTGGATGCAGCGTCCAATACCCAAGTTGACAATATGCGCGAGTTACTGGAGAGCGCATGCTATGCGCCAGCTTCTGCCAGATATAAGGTTTATCTCATTGATGAAGTGCACATGCTTTCCAGATCGGCTTTTAACGCGATGCTCAAAACGCTGGAAGAACCTCCGGAACATGTCAAATTTATACTAGCAACCACCGATCCACAGAAGATACCTATTACTGTGCTCTCGCGTTGCCTTCAATTCAACTTAAAGCAAATTCCTCCTGCTTTAATTGCAGCACATTTGGAAAAAATACTGTCTCAAGAGCAAATTGCATCGGATGCTGCATCCTTACGTTTATTAGCAAGAGCTGCACAAGGTAGCATGCGAGATGCGCTGAGTCTGCTTGATCAGGCAATTGCATATGGTCATGGTGTGGTCAAAGAAGCTGAGGTACATGCCATGCTGGGTGTAATTGAGCGGGAATATCTATATGATTTGCTTGATGCCCTAGCTGCAAAAGATGGCGTGAGGATGCTAGCAATAGCAGATGAGATGGAGGCACGTAGCTTATCGTTCGATTATGCCTTACAGGAAATCGCAACTATATTTCATCGTCTTGCGCTAGCGCAAATTGCACCGCAGGCACTTGATGTGACATTACCTGAACGCGAGCGGTTGTTTTCATTAGTTAAGCATTTCACAGCTGAAGATGTGCAATTGCTCTATCAAATTGCGCTTCATGGGCGCAGTGATCTGAATCTGGCGCCAGATGAATATGCCGGTTTTACTATGACATTGATGCGGATGCTGGCATTTATACCCGATCAGATGTTATCAGAAGAGATTTCGATCACTGCTAGAGAGGATGAAAAAAATGCGCCAGTATCGATGCAAGCGCAAGCAACGCATCAGACCTTCGCTAACAATCAAACAGCACAGAAAAAAAAAACCAGCATTGCTAATTCCACCAACGATGATTGGCTGGCAATCGTCAAGCAATTGAAATTGAGTGGCATGGCTAAGATGCTGGCACAACATTGCGAAGCTAAACTTTTTTCAGATGATAAGATTGAATTATGTGTGCCAGAAATACATAAGTATTTGTTAGAAAATCCTTATCAGGATAAGCTAAAAGCTGCGTTGGAGAATTACTTTGAGAAACCTATTAAAGTAGCGTTTTCGATTGGCAGTATTACTGGAATGACGTCAATGGTCATGCAGGATCTTGAAAAGCAGGCGAAGCAATCTGAAACGATTGCAGCAATTGAAGCTGATCCTTTTGTGAGAGAATTGGTGGAAAATTTTGATGCAAAGCTAATCGTTTCTTCGATTAAACCAGTTGAATAATGGAGGCAGAATAATGATGAAAGCTAATTTAGGCAATTTAATGAAACAGGCGCAGCAGATGCAGGAAAATATGAAGGCAATGCAAGAACAGCTGGCGACGATTGAAGTTGAAGGTCAATCAGGGGCAGGCATGGTTAAAGTTGTGATGACTTGCCGCTATGATGTTAAGCGTATTAATATCGATGATAGTTTGATCGGTGATGATAAGGAAATGCTGGAAGATTTGATTGCAGCAGCGGTTAACGATGCTGTGCGCCGTGTGGAAGCAACGACGCAAGAAAAAATGGCCAGTTTGACGGGTGGCCTGGGCTTGCCTCCAGGTATGAAGCTGCCTTTCTGAATAGTAAAACCAGCGCATCGAATTAAACTTAGGATTGTTTCATCCAGTCCATTAATCTTCAGCGCCTTTTCAATTTATTCTTGCTCGAAGTAAAGTAAATGCGTATCAAGCGGTCACTCACTCCCAGGAAAAAGCAGGTTTCGACCCCACTGAACAGGCATGCTTTCAATAAACCTGAGGGAATGGTTACTCACAAACTCCAAAAGTTATTGGCGCAAAGCGGCTTGGGTTCCCGGCGTGAGATGGAGGTCCTGATTGCCTCAGGTCAGGTGAGCATCAATGGCAGGATCGCAAAACTGGGTGACCGGGTAGGATCAAGAGATCTGGTGCGGGTGAATAAACGCATTATCCGGATCAATACTAAAGAGCGTTTACCGCGCATTATCATCTATCATAAACCTGAAGGTGAAATTGTCAGTCGCCATGATCCTGAAGACCGTCCATCGGTTTTTGATAAATTGCCGCAATTGAAATCATCCCGTTGGATTGCTATTGGCAGGTTGGATTTCAATACCAGCGGACTACTGATATTTACGACAAACGGTGCATTGGCAAACCGGCTGATGCATCCGCGTTTTCAAGTAGAGCGTGAATATGCGGTCAGAATCGTGGGTCATTTGACCCCGGAACAAAAAAGTCAATTATTGACAGGAATTGAGCTGGAAGACGGTTTGGCGAAATTCAGTGATCTGTCTGAACAAGGTGGTGAAGGTGCTAACCGTTGGTACCACGTCATACTGCAAGAAGGCAGGAATCGGGAAGTGAGACGCATGTTTGAGACGCTTGGCTTGGTGGTCAGCCGATTAATCCGGGTACGATTCGGTCCGATTAACCTGCCTCCCAGATTAAAACGTGGTATGTGGCATGAACTGGACGAAACTGAAATCAGGTATTTGCTGGAGTTGGTC
>NZ_JAGFJM010000036.1 GCF_024102715.1 Nitrosomonas communis | reverse complement strand
CCAGAATTCATCACTGTGCATCAATCGGGACATCGCAAACTCGTTTTGTTGGTGGTATAGGAACCCCAATATTACGAGTTTGTTTCTATCTATTAAATACTTACCTTAAAACGTCAACAGACCCTAGCTAATGTTTAATAATAGCATTACTAACATCATCTTCATTAATGGCTGTCAGTGTATTCTGAACTGCTGATGGAAGCGTTTCCGGTCTATACTCTAGCGCCAATTCCAGAACCTGATCTATCCATTTTACTGGTTGAATTTTCAGCTTGCTCTTTATATTTGTCGGGATTTCATTTAAATCTTTAATATTATCTTCTGGTATCAGCACCATTTTAATACCACCGCGATGAGCCGCTAATAATTTTTCTTTGAGCCCCCCTATTGGCAATACTTCTCCACGTAGTGTTATCTCTCCAGTCATAGCTATGGTTGCACGCGCTGGAATACCCGTCAGTACAGAAACCATAGCAACGCAAATCCCAATACCTGCACTTGGCCCATCCTTGGGTGTGGCGCCTTCTGGTAAATGAATATGAATATCTTTTTTTAGATAAAAATCCTCTGCTATGCCAAGTATTGCTGCACGACTACGGACTACAGATAATGCAGCTTGCACTGATTCCTGCATAACTTCACCTAATTTCCCTGTAGTAATCGTTTTTCCTTTACCTGGCAGCGCTACCGCTTCAATTGTTAGCAATTCACCACCTACTTCAGTCCATGCCAAACCAGTCACTTGTCCTATCTGATTCTTCTCTTCTGCAACTCCATATGTATAACGATGAACTCCCAAATATTTGGCAAGATTCCGCGAATTAACGGCAAGTCCCTCTTTTTCTTCGTTCTTATTACTTACGATAGTCTTTACCACCTTACGACAAATCTTGGATATTTCACGCTCCATACTACGCACACCAGCTTCGCGCGTATAATGCCGGACAATATCCCGCAGAGCAGATTCAGACATTATCAGTTCATTTTCTTTAAGTCCATGGTTTTGCATTTGTTTAGGTAATAAATACCGTTTGGCAATATGAAGCTTCTCATCTTCCGTATAACCTGATAAACGTATCACTTCCATACGATCAAGCAGCGCAGAAGGTATATTTAGTGTATTTGCTGTCGCAACAAACATCACATCGGATAAATCGTATTCAACCTCAATGTAATGATCAACAAAAGTACTATTTTGCTCTGGATCAAGCACTTCCAATAACGCTGATGCTGGATCCCCACGAAAATCCATACCCATCTTATCCACCTCATCCAGCAAGAATAGCGGATTCTTGACACCAACCTTAGTGATATTCTGCAGGATTTTGCCAGGCATTGATCCTATATACGTACGACGATGACCTCGTATTTCAGCCTCATCCCGTACTCCTCCCAGCGACATACGTACAAATTTCCGATTAGTGGCACGCGCAATTGATCTTCCTAGGGAGGTCTTACCAACACCCGGCGGGCCGACCAGACAAAGGATAGGTGCTTTAAATTTGCTAACCCTTTGTTGTACAGCTAAATATTCAACAATTCTTTCTTTTATCTTTTCTAATCCATAATGATCTTGCTCTAAAACAGCCTCGGCTGCATTAAGATCCTTGCAAATTTTACTTTTCTGCTTCCACGGCAACGAAACCAACGCATCAATATAATTACGCACAACTGTTGCCTCAGCTGACATCGGTGACATGAGACGTAATTTTTTTAACTCTGACTCAGCTTTTGAAAGAGCCTCTTTGGGCAATGAAGCTGCCTTAATTCTTTTCTCGATTTCCTCTAAATCAGCTCCTTCTTCTCCTTCACCCAGCTCTTTCTGAATAGCTTTGACTTGTTCATTCAGATAGTAGTCTCGCTGGCTCTTCTCCATCTGGCGTTTAACTCTACCACGAATGCGCTTTTCTACCTGAAGAATATCAAGCTCTGTTTCCAGCAAACCAAGCAGATGCTCTAATCGCTTCTGTACATCAAAGATCTCAAGGATTTCCTGCTTTTTCTCCAATTTTAATGGAAGATAAGCAGCAATTGTATCAGCCAGACGTCCAGCCTCATCAATACCTGCGAGTGATGCCAGAATTTCTGGTGGTATTTTTTTATTTAATTTTACGAATTGATCAAATTGGGATATAAGCGCACGGCGCGTCGCTTCTATTTCTGGCGTATTTACACTATCAATTGAGATTTGAAGCGCTTTTCCAGAAAAATAAGATTCTGAATCAATAAATTCCAAAACACGAGCCCGATAGCTTCCTTCCACCAAAACTTTTACCGTGCCATCAGGGAGTTTAAGCATTTGCAAAAGACTTGAAACACAGCATATGCTATAAAGATCTCGTGGAGCAGGATCATCTTTGGCCGCTGATTTCTGTGCTACCAGCAAGATATTCTTGCCAGACTCCATAGCAAGTTCTAATGCTTTTATAGATTTTGGTCGCCCAACAAAGAGGGGAATTACCATATGCGGAAAGACAACCACATCGCGTAATGGTAACAGTGGTAGTATTAGTTGATCTGATTCATTATCTGCCGAGGTCATATTTACAGTTCAGGTTAAGCACCAATAGCTTGAATACTATCGCGCCATTTAAAAATATCGAATTAGAAATACCTAATGTGGAGCACTACAATACACTGCATAACAGTTATTTAATGTGCCTCTTGATTTGATGATTAATATCTAACCAGCTTCATTTCATATGCATTAATTTTTTACTTAGCCACTAGCCATCATTTTTAGGCTTGTTTTGAATTTTTTGCAATTTTTGGCTGATCTGAATAAATCAAAATAGGTTTTATATCACCATATACCGATCCATTATCGATTACAACCTTCGAAACGTTCTCGAGTGAGGGCAAATCATACATTATATCCAGCAATATCTCTTCCAGAATTGATCGCAACCCACGCGCACCTGTCTTTCGGATCAATGCTTTCTTTGCTATTGCCTTAAGCGCTTGCTCACGAAACTCCAATTCAACGCCTCCTTCCAAATTGAATAATTTCCAATATTGCTTGACAAGCGCATTCTTAGGCTCTGTTAAAATTTGGATCAACGCAGACTCATTAAGTTCATCTAATGTCGCAATAACGGGCAAACGCCCAACAAATTCTGGTATTAATCCATACTTAATCAGATCCTCGGGTTCGACTGCTTTTAATATCTCATTGATTTCCTTCTGATTATCGCGATTAATTATCTCAGCACCAAAGCCTATGCCCCCCTTCTCCGATCGCGATCGTATTATTTTATCTATTCCATCAAAAGCTCCACCACAGATGAACAGAATATTGGTCGTATCTATTTGAATAAACTCTTGGTTAGGATGCTTGCGCCCCCCTTGTGGGGGCACTAAGGCAACTGTCCCCTCTATTAGCTTTAACAAAGCTTGCTGCACACCTTCACCGGAAACGTCACGAGTAATAGAAGGATTATCAGATTTACGCGAAATCTTATCTATTTCATCAATATAAATAATCCCTCTTTGGGCCTTTTCCACATCATAATTACATTTCTGCAATAATTTCTGAATGATATTTTCAACATCCTCCCCCACATAACCTGCTTCGGTAAGCGTTGTTGCATCTGCGATAATAAATGGTACATCCAATAATCTAGCTAGCGTTTGGGCTAATAAGGTTTTTCCCGAGCCTGTGGGGCCAATTAAAAGAATGTTACTTTTTGCCAGTTCAATATCATCAACATCACTGATTCTGGTCAAATTCCTCAAGCGCTTATAATGATTGTATACAGCCACTGAGAGAATTTTTTTAGCTGATTCTTGACCAATAACGTATTGATCTAGAATCTGGCGTATTTCACGGGGTACTGGCAAATTTGATTTTGCTAATTTAGCTGTCTCATTAACCTGCATTTCCTCGCGAATAATATCATTACAAAGATCGATACATTCATCGCAAATAAATACAGATGGTCCCGCTATCAACTTTCTCACCTCATGCTGACTTTTGCCGCAAAAGGAGCAATAGAGAAGTTTTTCGTCATTCATTTTTTCAGACATAATTTAGCTCCATAACCATTGCGCAAACGCTACTTTGCCAAAGGAATAGCATTGAAATATGATTACGCAAAGCAAATTCAATTTATTTCCTATTGTCCCTACTCGTCAATACAGCATCTACAAGTCCATACTTCACCGCTTCTTCTGCGCTAAGAAAATTATCACGGTCCGTGTCTCGCTCAATCGTTTTTACCGACTGTTCACTATGCTTAGCCATAATTTCATTCAAGCGGCTTTTCAGATATAAAATCTCTTTAGCATGTATTTCAATATCCGAAGCCTGCCCTTGAAATCCACCCATAGGTTGGTGAATCATGACGCGAGAGTTGGGTAAGCAAAAGCGCTTACCCTTTGCTCCAGCTGTTAACAACAAGGAACCCATACTTGCCGCCTGACCAACACAAAGGGTACTAACATCCGGTTTTATAAACTGCATCGTATCGTAAATGGCCAATCCTGCAGAAACCAATCCACCAGGAGAATTGATATAAAAAGAAATATCTTTATCTGAACTCTCTGATTCTAAGAACAAAAGCTGAGCCACGATCAAATTTGCCGATGCCTCTGTAACAGGCCCTACTAGAAAAATAATTCTTTCTTTCAATAATCGGGAATAAATATCATAAGCACGCTCACCCCTCCCGCTGGTTTCAATAACCATTGGAATCAAACCTAAACCTCTCGTCTCCAAATTAACTTGCTCCTGATTAAGCTGATGCATGCGAATATCCCATCAGATCCTCAAACGCCATCTCTTGGTCAATCACTTTGACCTGTTCCAATGCCCATGAAACGACGTTATCTTCCAATACTAATGACTCAATCTCTTTCAAACGCTCAGGCGATGAATAGTGCCACTTGACTACCTGCTCAGGATTTTCGTAGCTCTGGGCATAATACTCCACATACTTTCTTGTCTGTTCTGGCTTAACATTTAAATTATGGATCTTTACTATCTCAGCTAAAATTAAACCGAGCTTTACCCGCCGTTCAGCTCTTTCCAAGAACGATTCTGGCAAAAGAGGAATTTCTTCACTGCGTATACCTTGTGTCGCTAAACTATTTTTAGCATCTTGAATCAAATGTTTAACTTCCTGCTCGATTAAAATTCTTGGAGCATCACATACCGTCGTATCAAGCAAACATTGCATAATTTGTTCTTTCAGCTTCGCTCGTGTCCTTTGAAAAACTTCACGTTCAAGGCTCAACTGGATTTCATCATGCATTTTTTTTATATCGCCGTTTTCGATACCAAGTGATTTAGCAAACTCATTATCGATATCAGCCAAGACAGGTTGCTCGACCTTGTTGAGTCTAACATTAAATGTAGCAGACTTTCCTGCAACCTCTTTATCGTGATAATCAGCAGGAAAAATCATTTGAAATGATTTCTCCTCTCCTGTACTCATACCGATAATGGCATCTTCAAAATCTTGTAGAATATATCCATCACCCAAAAGCAAAGCAAAATCCTCTGCCTTGCCACCACGAAATTCATTTCCATCGATTAAACCAACATAATCGATATTCACTCGATCACCTAATGCCGCTGGACGATCAGCCAATTCATATTTAGCTCTCTGTTTTTGCAAAATATGTAATGTTTTTTCAACTTCTTTATCACCAATTTTCACTACCGGCTTACTCACACTGAGTGCACTTAAATCTCCAATCGTTATATCCGGATAGACTTCAAATGTCGCCCCAAATTCATAATGAGCACTATTTTCTTCAGATTGCTTAGCTACAAAATGGGGAGCACCTACAATTCGCAAATTTTGTTGCCGGACAGCTTCTTGAAAATGCTTCCGCAACATCTCTCCCAGTACTTCCTGATGCAGCTTCGCGCCAAATTGTTGCGTCACTATTTTGAGCGGCACTTTACCAGGGCGGAAACCTTGTATTTTTACTGTTCCAGCCAAGCGTTTTAATCGATCATCTACTTCCACCTGGATTTCTTCTTGAGAAATCGAAATATCAAGTTTTCGTTCCAGAGTATTGGGGTTTTCAACGTTTGATTGCATTAATCTTCCTAAATAACCACTAATATAACTGCCAAGACGAATAATATGTTAAGTATTATAAGCAGAAATGAGCCCGAGCTCGTTTTTCTGGTGCGAAAGGGGGGACTCGAACCCCCACACCTCATCGGCGCCAGAACCTAAATCTGGTGCGTCTACCAATTCCGCCACTTTCGCCCATTGCCCAACCTCTATATCTATAACTATTTAATTATACCTTGTTATTCATGATATCACAGCCGGACTATCCTACATCTTGACAAGATATCACTTTGCCGCTCACCCCCTTACTATCTGGCCCCATAAAGAAGAGATAAAATCCCATCAAATCCTGGGGTTGAGGCAATAAATACTTAACTTCGCCCGGATGCGTTTTTGTGCGCTGAGGCGAGTGAACAGGACCAGGAATGAGTGTATTGACGCGTAGATTGGGCAATAATTCCCATTCCTGGGATTGAATTTTAACTAATGCTTCCACACCAGCTTTAGCTACTGCAAACCCACCCCAGTAAGCAGAGGGTTCATGACCATGTGTATCCGATGTCATAATAATGCAGGCATCAGAAGATGCTTTAAGCAATGGTAAACAAACTCGCGTAAGCGTAGCTGGCGCAAGCAAATTAACTTGCATGATTACTTGCCATTGCTCAAGCGTATGATTCTCCAATGGCATTGGGCCATAAGTAAAGGCAGCATTATGCAATATCCCGTCTAATCTGCCCAATTGTGATGCAATTGCATCAGCGATTGCTTGAAAATCCTTCTCTAGCGCTTTCTCAAAATCAAAAGGAAAAATGATCGCCTCTTCTCTACCTAGCGCTTGAATATCATCGTATACGCGCTCTAGCTTTTCGACTTTGCGGCCATGTAAAATTACTGTAGCCCCATAAGTTGCATAAGCTATTGCAGCAGCACGCCCAATTCCCTGCCCTGCGCCTGTAATTAAAACGACTCGTCCTCTCAGTAAATCTTTATCCGCTTGATAATTCTTTAAATTATTCATCAAAAAAAGAACAATAACATGGAAAACTATCTATTTAATCAACTCTTTTGAAATCAGTTGCATTACCATGTCATTGCTTAATAGACAGAAGGCAAAATAAAATTAATTTCTAAACCGGTTTATTGATACAGCACTGATAACTATAAGAAAAGTATATGCTTAAAAAAGATACATAAAAGTTTATCGCTACAATAACAGATTGCCGAAGCAGAGTCTGCCACTGTAGCGATCCTAACATAATCCGCAAGCGGCTAGGGTTACATCTCCATGCCGCCCATACCACCCATACCACCCATGCCGGCACCTGGACCAGCAGATTCATCTTTTGGCAGTTCCGCTACCATTGCATCAGTTGTTAAAATGAGACCAGCAACTGAGGCAGCATTTTGCAATGCTGAGCGAGTTACTTTAGTAGGATCTAATACACCCATGGCAACCATATCTCCATATTCGCTCGAGGCTGCATTGTAACCAAAATTACCCTGCCCTTCTTTCACTTTATTAACTACCACAGACGGTTCATCACCACAGTTAGCTACAATTTGACGCAGAGGCTCTTCCAATGCACGTAAAACGATTTTAATACCGGCATCTTGATCGTGGTTATCACCTTTCACTTTACTTACGGTATTAATCGCCCGCAACAATGCTACGCCACCACCAGGAATGATGCCTTCTTCCACCGCTGCGCGCGTAGCATGCAGCGCGTCTTCGACGCGTGCTTTTTTCTCTTTCATTTCAACTTCAGTAGCCGCACCCACTTTGATTAGTGCTACACCACCGGCCAGTTTTGCTACCCGCTCTTGGAGTTTTTCCTTATCGTAGTCACTAGTCGCCTCTTCGATCTGGGTACGAATCTGAGCTACACGCGCTTCAATATTTTTAGTGTTACCTGCGCCATCGATAATGGTGGTATTTTCTTTACCAACCTCAATTCGCTTAGCTTGCCCCAAATCCTCCAGTTTAGCTTTTTCGAGTGACAATCCAACTTCCTCAGCAATCACTGTACCGCCTGTAAGGATTGCGATATCTTCCAGCATTGCTTTACGACGATCTCCGAAGCCAGGCGCTTTAACTGCGCAAGTTTTAAGTATTCCGCGTATGTTGTTTACTACCAGCGTCGCCAGCGCTTCGCCGTCCACATCCTCAGCAATGATCAACAAAGGCTTGCCTGCTTTGGCAACTTGCTCCAATACTGGTAATAAATCACGAATATTAGAAATTTTTTTGTCGTGTAACAACACATAAGGATTTTCCAGCAATGCGATTTGTTTTTCCGCGCTGCTGACAAAATAAGGAGAGAGATAACCGCGATCAAATTGCATCCCTTCGACGACTTCAAGCTCGTTTTGCAAGCCTGAGCCATCCTCAACCGTAATCACCCCTTCTTTACCCACTTTTTCCATTGCCTCAGCAATGATCTTGCCTATTTCCACATCGGAATTGGCTGAGATACTGCCAACCTGCGCAATTTCCTTACTGGTGGAACACGGTTTGGAAAGTTTTTTCAAATCTTCAATCGTTGCAGCAACTGCTTTGTCAATACCACGCTTTAAGTCCATCGGATTCATACCGGCAGCGACATAACGCATTCCCTCTTTGACAATAGATTGCGCCAGCACGGTCGCTGTCGTGGTACCGTCACCAGCCACGTCAGATGTTTTGCTCGCGACTTCCTTGAGCATCTGCGCGCCCATGTTTTCAAACTTATCTTTCAGTTCAATCTCTTTCGCTACTGAAACGCCATCTTTGGTAATCGTAGGTGCGCCGTAAGAACGCTCCAACACTACATTACGCCCTTTTGGACCCAAGGTAACCTTAACCGCATCGGCCAGAATGTTGACCCCATTGACCAAATTATGACGGGCCACATCACCAAATCTCACTTCCTTTGCTGCCATAATCTTTCTCCTAATTTACAGTACTATTATCTAATTACTAAAAACTTGAATCCGATTAACCTTCGATTACTCCCATAATGTCTTCTTCGCGCATCACCAGATACTCTTCACCTTTGATCTTCACGCTCTGGCCAGCATATTTCCCAAACAGCACCTTATCGCCTACCTTCACTTCCAGCGCACGAACTTTACCATCATCACCCACTTTACCTTTTCCTACCGCGATTATTTCGCCTTGATCTGGCTTTTCTGTAGCAGAATCAGGAATCACAATGCCAGAAGCAGTCTTGCGTTCTTCTTCCAGCCGCTTGACAATAACACGATCATGCAAAGGGCGAATATTCATAGTTGTTTCTCCTAATAATGATTAAAAACATGAACACCAATAAATTAATAACGTTGACCTAGACACAGAAAGCTGTGTAGAGATGTTAGCAATAATATAAGCAATATTAGCACTCACCTCCGACGAGTGCTAATAATAAAATCTATTCGAAGGAATTTCAAGTCAATGAGTGATAAAAATTTATCAAAGCGCAGTCAGCAAGTTGTTTGGCATCCATGCAGTCAGATGAAGCAGCATGAAAATCTTCCGCTTATCTCCATTGTAAGAGGGCATGGTGTATGGTTATATGACGCCGATGGTAATCGTTATCTCGATGCGATCAGCTCATGGTGGGTCAATCTGTTTGGTCATTGTCACCCCTATATCAATCACGCGCTCAACGATCAACTTGGCAAACTTGAGCATGTCATGCTCGCAGGTTTAACCCATGAGCCGGTGGTATTGCTCTCGGAACGTTTGAGTAAACTCACACCGGGCGATTTGGGGCATTGCTTTTATGCCAGTGATGGTGCCTCAGCCACTGAAATTGCCTTGAAAATGAGTTTCCACTACTGGCAACAATGCGGCTTGACTAGTAAAACTGATTTTATCAGCCTGCAAAATGGCTATCATGGCGAAACACTGGGTGCATTGTCAGTGACCGATGTTGCCCTCTTTAAACAAACCTATGCTCCATTACTACGACATTCTCAGCATATGCCTTCACCAGACTGGCGTTATGCGCCGCAAGGTGAATCTGCCGAAAATTATGCGCTGGGCGCAGCACATGAACTGGAAAATTACCTAGCAGAACATCATGCCCATACGGCAGCACTGATTCTGGAACCACTCGTGCAAGGTGCAACTGGCATGGCCATGTATCATCCTGTTTATTTACAACGTGCCAGAGAAATTTGCAATCAATATCAGGTGCTCTTGATTGCGGATGAAATCGCAGTTGGCTTTGGTCGCACAGGAACAATGTTCGCTTGTGAGCAAGCCAGTATTACGCCTGATTTTTTATGTCTGTCAAAAGGATTGAGCGGCGGTTATTTACCGCTTTCGGTCGTCTTGACGACGCCCACAGTATTCCAGGCTTTTTATCATGACAAAACCTCGCAAGCTTTTCTACATTCACATTCTCACAGTGGCAATGCCCTAGCTTGTCGCGCTGCTTTGGCAACGCTTGATCTATTCGAACAGAACAACGCTATTGAAACCAACCGGAGCAAGACGAATTATCTCAACCAATTATCGCACCCACTGCAATCTCACCCAAAAGTGAAAAATTTTCGCAACTGCGGCATGATCTGGGCATTCGAAGTCATCACTGATGACACTGCTTTTACAAACACCTTCTTTAAAAAGGCGCTTGAGAAAAAACTACTGCTACGCCCGCTCGGCAATACCGTTTATTTCATGCCGCCGTACATTATTAATGAGGAAGAAATGGACTGGCTGGTAAAAAGTGTTGTCCACATTCTTGATACATTCTAATAATCCAAAGAGAAAGGAAAATACCCTATGCAACTCACCTTTCTAGGTGGCGCCGGTGAAGTCACTGGCTCAAGTTATCTGATTGAAACCGCTCACACCCGCTTTCTGGTTGATTGCGGCATGTTCCAAGGCGGACGTGAGGCAGATCGCAAAAACAGAACTGCTTTCAGTTTTGATCCGGAGCAAATTGACTTTGTTTTGATCACACATGCCCACATTGATCACTCTGGCCTCCTGCCTCGCCTTAGCGCCTTGGGATTCAGAGGCCCTGTTTATGCCACTGAAGCCACTATCGATCTGCTCAAGGTAATGCTGAAGGACAGTGCCTATATTCAGGAAAAAGAGGCTGAGTGGCAAAACAAAGCACGCCGGCGTAAACACATGCTCGCTAATCACGAGAATGCGCCGTTGTATACCGTGGCCCAGGCAGAAGCTTTTCTCAAGCAATTACGAAGCATAAATTATGATGCAGAAATTTCTCCTCACCCCTCAGTCCGCTGTAGATTTCGTGATGCGGGACATATCTTGGGTTCCGCCATCATTGAACTATGGATAAAATCCAATGCAAAGCAGAAAAAGCTGGTATTCTCCGGCGATCTTGGCCAACCTAACCGCCCTATCGTGCGTGATCCCACGCCCATTCAGCAAGCCGATATTCTGCTAGTCGAATCTACCTACGGCAACCGCCTTCATCGAACCATGACCGACACCTTGGATGAGCTGGTACATGCTATTAATGACACACTGCACCGCAAAGGTGGCAATATCATCGTACCCGCCTTTGCTGTCGGACGCACCCAGGAATTGCTCTTTCTGCTGGTTGATCTTCACCGCCAAGGCAGGCTTGGAGAAATAGATATCTATGTCGATTCGCCCATGGCGCTGGCAGCAACAGATATCACGCTACAACATGGCTCTCTGCTAGACAGGGAAGCAACCGAGGCGCTGCAGTGGTTCAACAGTCATGGCAGCAAATTAAAAATCCATTTCATCCAGGAAGTGGAAGATTCGATCATACTCAACACGATACAACAAGGTGCAATCATCATTTCGGCCAGCGGCATGTGTGAAGCAGGACGCATTAAATACCACCTCAAATTTAACCTGCCCAGAGCCGAATGCACCATTCTCATTACTGGCTATCAAGCTGCGGGAACATTGGGGCGAAGATTGGTTGATGGCGTCAAGCGCGTCCGTATCTTCGGTCAGGAAATACCTGTCCGCGCGGATATTTATACCATTGGCGGTCTTTCTGCACATGCAGATCAAGCAGGTTTACTGCACTGGCTCGGAAGCTTTAACAGCGCGCCGGAAAAAACCTTCATCATTCATGGTGAGCCAGGCAATGCTAACGCGCTGGCAGAGGCCATCAAACAACAGCTGAAGTGGCACATCGTTGTACCAGCACGATTAACTTCAGTTTTGCTTTGACTAAAATAAACAATCGCCCTGCAGAACTGCTTCCATGTGCCCTGGTTATTAGCCACATGAATGCTTGATATCTACTCATGCATTACAGTCGATTTTGGTCTTGGACCAGTTCCCCGTAAACGTGTCAAATGCTGCAATAAATCAAACCAGAATGGTGCGCCGAAAAGCGCAGCAGATGCAGTAATCAGCCAACCAAAAATAACCAGCAACAAACCAGCTAAGTCGTAATGATAAAACTCAAACAGACTGGAACAACCGGTCTCTGCTGTACAAAATTTTTGATTCTGCCAGCCGATGGGTAATTCATCCAATTGTTTCAAGGAATCGATAATAATCAGACTACTATCCTCAGTAGCAGCCGAATTATCCGTAAGCATCCTATCTGCCGCAACAGAAGCAGCAGACGGCAAATTCGCCGCCATGGCGATCCGGGCAGCTAAAGTCGGCTGTTTCCACAACGTGGAAAAAAGATGAATACTATCGATATTCAATATCGCCGCTAGTACAAAGGCAATAGCAAAACACCAGACTTGGGATTGCCGTTTAAATGAACCTGCCGCTCGATCCATTCCCGCGTCGAACCAGGCAGCCAATTCCGCTTGAAATTTTCCCATTTTACCGGCAGACCTATCATACATGCCGCGAAGCAGTTTGCGAATCTGCTCATCCTCGATAGCATCGATATCCTCACCGAGCTTAGCAAAATCGCCAGGAGCTGATCGAATTGCATCGATTAAGGCAAGAGAAAAATTATTTGAATCAATATAGGAAGGACGATTTTTAAGATCTACTAGCGATGTGACTGCCCCATTACCCATTGGATGGACTAAGGCATGGTTATATATTTTTACAAGTAACTCCTCACCAACGGCATTGCCCGCATTCAGCAGTTTCTTAACCCCAGTCAATAAATTCTTTGAGCGAAGACCGAGAAAAGATGCAATGGACTCATAAATGGAGCTCGTGATCAATGCAACTGACGCATAGCAAAATACCAATCCAATTGCAACTTCCACCACCGTGCTATTTAGCATTTATCCTCTAGCACTAATACTAGCCCCACCTTGTTCACCTTGAGGTGAGCTGATATTTCTTGACTGCCAGATTGCCAATCTGCTTGCCCATAGCAGCACCAACCATGCCTGAGTTACGATAGTGCACGCCATCATAAATGCGGGCATTGATTACTTCCTGCATGAAATCGTCGACTGCCGTCCAGCTGCGGACTGCGCCACTTGCTGCCTTGCTGGTTGTGGTCAATAACGGCGTAGCGCCAGCGCCAATTTCAGCCTGCAACACAGTCCCAACTGCCGCAGAAACAATGCAATGCGCACAGGGGTATTCGGGATGCATGGGAGTATCAATGAAAGGTAGCCAGGATGCTTCTCTTTCCGTCGCATCATTGCTATCGATATCACCATTACGGATTGCGGTCATGGGACGCCAGAAACCATAGTGATACTTGGCGTCGAATACAGCGATCAGCGCATCATCCGAAGCTTGCGTGACTGCCGCAAATAAGCGTGCGTTCTGCGTAATTTCTCTTCCTGGGACATTTGCCACCGAGCGCACGATACCATGATAAATCGGCGGCATTACTTCTTCCCAAAAACGGGCAATTTCTGTCTGCTCACTCGTGCGCTGTTGGCTATTTCTACTGCCAAGCGCCTTAACCTCATTATAGTCGCGTGCCCACAATTCACTTCCCAGTTCAGGAGGTGGCGCCGGGCGTAACTGGTCAGGACTCACCATCAACCAAGGCTTACGCTGCGCCCACTGCGGCGCTTCCGGTATCATGGTCGGTACATACACACCCGGGCTCGTAGCAGGACGGTAGTTTTCTGGCGCAGCAGCTCCATCTCCTGCGCGCAGCGCCAACACCGCTGCGGCTGCTTTCTCGCCTATAACAACCCCCTTGTTTTTTGCTGATCCATCAGCAATCATTGCCAGCGCGGCCTGGTAAGCATGCTCAACTGCAGCCTGTTGAGAAGGCACAAGTTTTGACAAGACCGCATGGTTTGCAGCTGCGATCGCAGCCTCTATCGAAGCGCCCGCCGCTGCTGCCAGCTTCAGATCGCTCACTGGATAGCGCTGAGTAATCGCATTGACCGCTTCATAGGCTGCTGCATGCACCATTGCCAGTGCCCGTTCAGCCGGTAGCGGCCCGATATTGGCATTGACTACGATATTGCCTGCGCGTTGATTCCATTCCGTTATGGCATCCGCATGCGCGGGCAAAATCATATCTATCCAAACAGCAACAAGCAGAAATACTATTTGCTGACATTTAACCCTGTATTGCATACCATTCTCTCCTTTTCGCATTGCCTCAAGCTTAAAAAATTCCCCTTCATCCTTTCTGCGACAATTTGCCACATTTTTGTTATCTCCTCTCACAGTAACAATAAGCCACTCGCAGCTTTCACTTCATTGGCATGCTCATCCTTGTATATCAAAAACGGTTTTCATGCAAATGTTCTTAATTGGAAGAAGGAGTTTTACATCACCGAAATCAGGATACACCCCGGCAACCCCAGAATACATCCTGAAGCAATGGCAATTGCGCTTGGACAAAAAGATCGGCTGCCATTCCCTTTCAGGGCCCTGGCGGCTAACCCCCAGATAATGCCCATTTATTGCATTGCAATATAAGCGCTTATGGTCAACACCGCCGACACCATGAGCTAGTGTCCAGGTAGAAAAATTGTGCACGCCATAGCTATTAAAATTCTGCGGAAAAAACAGACTTTCCCCAGTTCTTCCCAACCTCTCGCTTGCACAACCATTTCAGCGAAATCGTCATGCGCACTTACAGCAATGAACTCCCTCATAGAGGGGTATTCCACAGAGCGATTTCTTTATCACGCCGGTTGACGAGGCCTTGCACAATTTTTCCGCTATCTTTTACCCAACGCCTTAATTGTGCAGGCACCTGATCGTACTGCCCTTGATTCAACAATTTAAGCAACGTGCTATTCTGAAAGGCAGCCGCGCCCACATTAAAGGCAAATGATACCAAGGCATTAAACTGATTCTGGTTGAGCGGCACTGTTACTGCCTCATTGATAATCTTTTCAGTATCATCCAAGTCTTGATCCAGCAAATCCCAGCACTGCTGCTCGGTAAGTCCATTGCGATAGTCTACTGGCTGTCCTCTAATGATGATTTTTCCTGATGTGCGTTCCGATCTGGTCAACAAATGACCAATGCCTATCGTCGGCACACCGCCCGAGTCCCAATACACATGGGTAGCCAGGCCTTCCCACTCCTTGAATAAATTCTTTCCACCTTGATCTACTTGCATTGGCATTGGCATTGGCATCGGCCACCTCCTGACCAATCATGGCTTAATGTTCCTGCTTAATCTGTACAGAACCCGCACACACGTCCCCTTCTTCTACGCCATCAAGCCACTCCCGTAGTTGCCTGATTCTTTCCTGGGTGCGTTGCGCAAGAAAATGCGCCGCGCACATTGGATATATAGATCCATACTGTGATTGCTTGCATCCGGCAGGAAATCTGGCCGCCAGTTCTGCATCCCGAAAAATCAACCAGGCGTGCTGGGCGTTACGGAGCTTCTCAAGAAACTCGCGATCCTCTTTATATTTGCTGATTATGGCATGGTAAACACGGTTCAGCTCATCATCGACCTCGTTCAATCGATTTTCCGCACATTGATTAAGATCCATTTGTGACGGCGAGCAAGTCTTACACTCCGATTGATCAACGGCAGAAGCTGCAGAAGAAAGCAGGAGTGCTGCAGCCAGCACCCGGCAACCCACCCTTTCTGCTAGTTTAAATTGCCACATTGCTTACTCTCATCAATATAATCTGCGACCAAGTCATCTCAAGATCTCCTTCATCACCTAATTTCTTGCGCAAACATCCGAAGAAACAAGATCAAAAGTGTTGTCTGAGCTGCCATACTCCATCAATGCCAGACGCAGGCGCCACGAACGCGCCAAGCATTTAGCCCGATCAATATGTCATAATTTCTTTGTTATCAGCCAGTAAGTGACACCCAACCCTAATACTACTGCAGCAGTCGCAAAAATATAGTCCGGCGTGATCTTTTCGTAATCCAGCACAATTACCTTCCGGGCAATGGCCATAAGCGCAGTCGCAATCACAAGCTGCACAGGAAGCACATGCGCACCAAGGTAAAGTCTGATATTAATAAAAATTTCAATTGCGATCAAAATCGCCAGAAAAGCCCCAAACGTCTCCAGCATATCGCTGATACTTAGCAGGAAAACAGGAGGAGTAATCAACCGTTGGTATAGCACATATATCACATCACCAACAGCCAATACAATGATGATAACCATCAAAATAGCCAGCACCCTAACTGCACCACGAATTACGAGATGCAGAATGCGTATCAGAGGATCTTCATGCTCCTTTGGCAGTTCTTCATGAAGCAGGGTTCGACGACTCTTCTCCTTCGTCATCAGAATCAGTGGGCTGCTATCATCTTCTTGACTCATTTGTTATCGATCCTGATCATAAACTTGAGAGACATATCCAGCATCTCTCAAAGTAATTAAAGATATACAGAGCATAGATTCAATTATCTGAGGGCGCAAGCCGCAAAACGGCTTGCCACCCCACCTGTTGATATCGTTGAACCACCCTCAGAAAAAATTTTTTCAGCGAATCATTCTCTTAATCCTTGCGTCAATATATGTCAGGATGATGGATTTCCAAGAACCATTCCGGGTAACGTAATACCACGAAGCCATTTTGTTCATACAAACCATGCGCATCCAGGGTGGCCAACAGCCAGCGGCGCAACCCCTGCAACTCTGGATGCGCAAGAATGCACGCAATCAGCCATTTTCCAAGACCCTGTCCTCTGTAATCTGGTACGACAAACACATCGGCAAGATAGGCAAAGGTAGCACAATCCGAAATAGCCCGGGCAAAGCCAATTTGTTTGTTATGGTGATATAAACCAAAACAAAGCGAATGCTCCACTGATTTCTCGACGGTTGCTCGAGGAATATTTTTTGCCCAGTAAGATTCTTTGCACAAAAAACCATAAATCACTTCCATGTCCAGATCTTCCCGCTTGTCTGTCACCGTGAATTCACCTTGTTGCCACTTCATAACTCGCGACTCTCTTTATCAACCTGGCTTACCATCTATTCGTGGCCGCCAGTAGATAGGCGCAAAACGCGCTGCCCAGAGAGTGAAGCAGATAAGCCATACCGTTGCTGCAAAAAGATAAAGCATTGACGCAACCGTGGAAGCAACCGGAATAATGTCAGCCAATATTCTGAATAAAGTAGCCGTTTGGAAGCCGAGAAACAACAACCAGGTGAAATGATCCAGCGCCAGCGGGCGGCCGGAATGCCCGATCGTGACACGCGAGGCCATACCCAGCACCATGCTGGCGAAATAACCTATCGCCAACGCATGAAGTGGTGCAAGCCCAAACCAGATACGCTCACCATCGTTCAGCCACATCATCAGACTCTGCATCGCAAATAACAACATTGCCACGCTCAGCCAAGCAAACGAGATATGCAGCACCGCCAGCAGGCTCACACTGAAGCTGCGCAACAATCCCCAGGCCCACGACAGATAAAGCGCACACCCGGCCAGTGGCAGATCCACCCACCATGTATACTGCGGCATCCCCATAAGCTGCAGCAGGCCATGTCCGGCTGAACAGGCAAGCATCAGCCAAAGCAGCGCATAGGGTCTGACAATCACGTAATTTTCCAGCACCCGGCTGGAGAAAAAGGGAATCATACGATGCGAAACGGTCAAGAGGATAGGCAGCAGGAAAAACCAAATACCTGCCTGCCGTGAAAAATCGAGAAACACCCAATGGTCGGTCAATAACCATACAAGATAAGCTGCCATCCCCAGCCAGCCAAAAATAAAGGCAATACTGGCCACCCGCGCATGACGTTTATCCTGTGCCTGCGTGTTAAACAACACTTGCAACAAGGCCATAATCGCGATTCCCCAGCCTGTCAGCATCAAGACAATTCCTGTTGCCAATAAACTTTTTCCCGCAAACAAGCCCATATAGAACAGGATCACCCCTCCGGCCATAAACAAGCAAGTCGCCAGAAAATGATGCGGTTTGATCTTTTCACCATTCATCCAGTTAGGAAAGGTGGTAAACAAAAAACCAAATATGAAAAACGGGAAAAACCCATATACCATCAAAAAAGCATGCGCCCAGATAGGCGCCATGCTCCATGCCGGCGCATTGCCAACCATGCCGTAGCGCCCCATCAGATCAAGCGTCCACCATAACAAGGTAACCACGCCCTGTAACGCACCCACCAGAAACAAACTGCGATGCGGCGCGGCAGACAAGTGATGCCAGATAGTTGTCTGTTTATTCATATATTTTCCTTGTAATGTCATTTAAAATTTAGTTAGCTGATGAATAACCCCTAGACCATATCAGCCTTTTTCGCTTAACGTTTTTATCATGCTGCATATTTGTTATGATGTACCTATTCTTTACGTATAGCACCCTATTTGATGCTCAATATTGATCTGCATTGCCACTCCTCTGTTTCAGATGGTTTACTGTCGCCTGCTCGCTTGGTAGAACACGCAGCCTTACGTGGCGTCAATGTGCTCGCGTTAACCGATCACGATGATGTAGCGGGATTAGCTGAAGCGCGTATTGCAGCGCGTGAAAAAAATATCACACTTATTAATGGGGTGGAAATCTCCGTCACGTGGCAGGGCAGAACCTTGCATATCATTGGTCTTGGAATCAATCCGGAATATCCTCCTCTCGAAGGAGGACTTGCCTGGATTCGAGTGGGGCGGATGAGGCGCGCACGTAACATCGCTGCTGAACTGGATCGTTGCGGCATCCATGGGAGTCTAGAAGGCGCCTATGCTTATGCCGGGGATGGACGTTTGATTGGCCGCACCCATTTTGCACGCTTTCTCGTTGAAAAAGGATACGCAAAAGATGTCAGATCGGTATTCAAGAAATATCTGGTAAAGGGCAAACCAGGTTATACCCCGCACCAATGGGCAACATTAAATGATGCTGTCAGCTGGATACGCGAGAGTGGCGGTCAGGCAGTGATTGCCCATCCAGCGCGCTACCAACTGGGCAAGAACGTTCTGGAAGCACTATTACACGAATTTCGCGAGCTCGGTGGTACTGGCCTTGAAATCATCTCACCCACTCATACCGCCGAGCAGGTAAAGTTGTTTGCAACCCATGCTCAGCGACTGAATTTTTTAGCTTCATGCGGCTCAGACTATCATGGTCCTGGCGAAAGTTATTTTGATCTCGGCCAATTACCGCCATTACCCGCTGGATGCAAACCCATCTGGCATGACTGGAATATTGAAAAAAATTAAATCATTATTGAGCCGCTAAATTAAACTAGCGCCACATTAAAAAATATCGATAAAACCCTGGATCTTGATTAATTATGGCACAATTTTTTTCTATTCACCCACAAAACCCCCAAGCAAGATTGCTGCGGCAAGCCGTTGCGATCCTGCATGAGGGTGGTATCATCGTTTATCCGACAGACTCCTGCTATGCGTTCGGTTGTCAGATCGGCAATAAAGAGGCCATGGAGCGCATACGGGCCATACGGCAAGTCGATGAGCAACATCATTTCACACTGGTATGCCGTGACTTGGCTGAGATTTCCAACTATGCCAAGGTAGATAATATCCAATACCGTCTGCTCAAGGCTTGCACACCTGGCAGCTACACCTTCATCCTCAAAGCCAGCCGGGAAGTACCCCGCCGCTTGCAGCATCCCAAACGTCAGACCATCGGTCTGCGTATTCCGGATCATCCGGTAGCACACGGTCTTCTATCAGAATTGGATGAACCGTTATTGAGCTCTACGCTGATTCTGCCGGGAGATGAATTCCCGCTGAACGATGCGCTGGAAATTCGCGAACGCCTGGAGCATCAGGTCGATCTAGTGATCGATGCAGGTTCCTGCGGCACAGACATGACAACCGTGATTGATTTGACAGAAGATGCACCCGAATTGATTCGCCCTGGCAAGGGCAGCCTTGCACCTTTTGGAATAGCACATGGATAGTATTATTCAAGGCATTGCGATTTACGCGCTACCCGTTATCTTTGCCATCACCTTACATGAGGCAGCACATGGTTATGTTGCCAAGCATTATGGTGATTTGACTGCCTACATGGCGGGACGCATTACACTCAATCCAATCAAGCATATCGATCCAGTAGGCACCATTATCGTGCCACTGACGCTATTTATCATCGGCAAACTGACTATGGGCACCGGTTTTCTGTTTGGCTGGGCCAAGCCGGTACCCGTTAATTTCAGCCAGTTACGCCATCCGAAGCGGGACATGCTGTGGGTAGCGGCAGCGGGACCCGGTGCGAATCTTTTTATGGCTTGTTTCTGGGCGCTGATTATCAAGCTTGGGCTCATGTTTCCAGAAAATATTTATGCTAAGCCAATGATTTTTATGGGCATGGCGGGCATTGATATCAATCTCATCCTGATGGTACTGAACCTGCTGCCGTTACCGCCGCTGGATGGCGGGCGTATGGCCGTCAGTCTGCTGCCTCATCACCTTGCCTACCAATTCTCCAAGATCGAGCCTTATGGGTTTATGATTTTATTGTTACTGTTGATGACGGGTGTGCTGAGTGTGATCGTCTTGCCATTTATCATCTTCATGAAGCAACTTCTCGTTTGGGTGTTTGGACTGTATGTCTGATTTCGCAGCGCAAAATGCGCCTGCCTTTCATAAATCAATAACACGCAAATGCTCTCATTTTATTTCCGACTAACTTTGTATTAATTTAGGATTTGTAGCATGTTTGCTGATCGTGTTTTATCGGGAATGCGCCCGACGGGTAATTTGCATTTAGGACACTACCATGGTGTGCTGAAAAACTGGATTGCCTTGCAGCAGCAGTATGAATGTTTATTTTTCGTTGCTGACTGGCATGCACTGACCACCCACTACGACTCACCTGAGTTGATTGAACAGCATACCTGGGACATGATCATCGATTGGCTAGCTGCCGGCGTTGATCCTACCCAGGCAACGTTGTTCATTCAGTCAAAAGTACCCGCCCATGCCGAACTCTATCTGTTACTGTCGATGATCACGCCGCTCGGCTGGCTGGAGCGCGTTCCCACCTATAAGGATCAACAGGAAAAACTGACTGAAAAAGATTTAAGCACTTATGGTTTCTTGGGATATCCGCTGCTGCAGAGCGCGGATATCCTCATTTACCGCGCCAATCTTGTGCCGGTCGGCGAGGATCAGGCACCGCACCTTGAGTTTACCCGGGAAATTTCGCGCCGCTTCAACCATATTTTCGGTAAGGAACCCGGTTTTGAAGAAAAGGCTGAACTGGCCATCAAAAAGCTCGGCTCCAAGAAATCCAGGCTTTATCGCGAATTACGCAACCGCTATCAGGAGCAAGGCGATGAAGGCGCACTGGAAGAAGCCAAATCATTGCTGGATGAACAGCAGAATCTCAGTATGGGCGACCGGGAGCGGTTATTCGGCTACCTGGAAGGCGGCGGCAGGGTCATCCTGTCGGAACCCGAGACACTGCTCACTCAGGCATCGAGAATGCCGGGACTGGATGGCCAGAAAATGTCCAAATCCTACAACAACACCATCAGTTTGCGCGAAGACACCGACACCATTGTAAAAAAAATTCGTACCATGCCGACCGATCCGGCACGGATACGGCGCAGTGATCCAGGCGATCCAGCCAAATGCCCGGTGTGGTCATTTCATACCGTCTACTCCAATGATGAAGTCAGGAACTGGGTGCTGGACGGCTGCACCACTGCTGGCATTGGTTGCCTGGAATGCAAGCAACCAGTCATAGACACCATTCTGGCTGAGCAGGCACCTATTTGCGAGCGCGCCAGAATGTATGAGGAAGATCCGGCACTGGTCAAAAATATCATCGCGGATGGTTGTGAAAAAGCCAATAAGCTGGCAGAAGAAACCATGCGCGATGTCAGGGAAGTGATGGGATTAAACTACTCCTGATTGCTGGCTTTCCCCGGTTTTGATAACAAGAAAGTAGCTTATCGCGGCTCATGAGTGTAGCAGACGATGTGGTCGATATTCAGCCTGTGGCCAGGATCTGTGGTCAGCCGTTACTGGAAATACCGCGCGATCTCTATATTCCGCCCGAGGCACTGACAGTATTTCTTGACACGTTTGAAGGCCCGCTCGATTTATTGCTGTATCTCATCCGCAAGCACAATCTCGATATCCTGGATATCCCGATGGCAGAGCTTACCCAGCAGTACATGGCTTATGTGGAGATGATGCGTGCCGATCAATTTGAGCTGGCAGCAGAATACCTGCTCATGACTGCGCTGCTGATCGAAATCAAATCGCGCATGCTGCTGCCACCGCCTGTCACGGAAATGGAGGAGGAAGCCGATCCGCGCGCTGAATTGGTGCGCCGCCTGCTGGAATACGAGCAAATGAAAAAAGCAGCGATGCACCTGAATGAACTGCCGCAAGCCAACCGGGATTTTGCCCTGGTGCAGGTATGGATCGATCATGTGGCGGCCAAGCAACTTCCTCATGTCAACGTAGATGATTTACGGCATGCCTGGCTCACACTGCTCGAACGCGCCAGGGTCAACCGCCATCATCATATCAGCCATGAACAAATTTCAGTGCGCGCCTGCATGAGCCAGATCCTGCGCACGCTGCAAGGCGGCAAGGTGGCCCGTTTTGATGAATTGTTCAATCAAACCGCAGGTGTTATGGAAATCGTCACCAATTTTCTCGCCTTGCTGGAGCTTGCTAAGGAAACGCTTGTCGCCATTGAACAATCCGAAAACTTTGGAATGATTTATGTCAAATCAGCCCAGCCCGCTGCTGCCGTCTGAAATACTCTCCTCCTTCAGCCAGGAAGAAATCATCAGAATCCTGGAAACTGCATTGCTGACCACACAGGAACCACTCACCCTGGCAGAATTGAAGAAATTATTCGATGGCGAAGTCAGCAGCAAACTGCTGCACACCTCACTCGAAGCATTACAAGCAAAATGGCGCGATAGCGGCATCGAGCTGATTAATGTCGCTGGTGGCTGGCGTTTCCGCAGCCGGCCGGAAATGCAAGTGTTTCTCGACCGCCTCAACCCGCAGAAACCCCCTCGTTACTCACGCGCCGTACTGGAAACCTTGGCGATCATCGCCTACCGGCAGCCGGTGACGCGCGGCGATATCGAAGACATCCGCGGCGTCGCGGTCTCCAGCAACATCCTGAAAACCTTGGAAACACGCGGCTGGATCGAAGCCGTCGGCCAGCGCAACGTACCCGGCCGCCCCACCCTCTACGCCACTTCGGAAAGTTTTCTTAACGACCTCAACCTGCAATCACTCGAGCAACTGCCACCACTAGAAGAACTGGCAGCACTCACCGAGGTAGTCGAATCCCAGGATCAGGAACCGCCTACCGATTCAGAAACGATGGAAACGTTGGAATCCGAGCAAGCAGAATCACGTCAGAGCATCACACCCGAGCCATCAGCGCATTGAGTAAAGCCGCCTGCTTATTGGAAGCAGCATCGATTTGACTTTCCAGCGTATCGCACAGCGCCATCAGCTGATCGACTTTGGCGACGATGCGGTGTTGTTTAGATGGAGGCCATATATGAAAAAATGAGATAATTCTATCTTATCAACCGGACTGATTTTCTTCACAAAAGAATCAAATTAAAGTTATTCATAGGATATAGCCTACGTCACATAAAATGATTCGATTCTAAAGAGCTGCTCAACAGTTTGGTTTTGTTGTTTTCTGATTGCTTTGGCTTGTGCCCATTTGTGCTCAATGGGGTTAAGGTCTGGTGAATATGCTGGCAGATATTCAAGTGCATGTCCGGCTTGTGTGATTGCATTTTGAATATCCTGTCTTTTGTGAAAGATTGCGTTATCCATGACCACAACTGATGCTGGCGGGAGTTTTGGCAACAGATCGTATACCGTCCAGCCGAAAAAAGTATCTGCATCAATATTGCTTTTGAACAATCCTACCGCCAGAAGATATTTGCCGATCAATGCGCCGATCACGTTGACGTGGTTTTGAGCTTTATACGCCTTAATCGTCTCCTGGAAGATGTGCCGTTCGTCTTCGTCCGCTTTGGGATGCCGCAGTGTTTCTTTATAGCTGATGTTCATACGCCGCAGCGCGTGGCCGATACCTTTTTCGCTTACACCTAGTCGACGAGCCCGTTCGGCTTGATAGGCGTCCGGAAACGCCTGCACATCACGGGCCAACGCGATCATGTCGATCTTCGTCGCCGGTTTGTTACGGGTCTGCTTGGGATTGGGATTCTTCACCCAGCGCGTCACGCTGGCAATTCCCACACAAAAACGCGCCGCCGCCTGCGCAATGGTAAGTCCTTCCTTCTTGCGAACGGACAAAACTTTGCAGCGAAATGATGATGGATAAGTCATCTATGAATTGTAATCAATTTATTTGAGCTTTGCTATAGATGGCAGCATTGACAACGAAGACAGTGACCGGTCGGTGCTGGCCGCTATCGGCCGCAGCATCGCTCCCGCATTTGCCCCCATGGGCCTGCAGGAAGACAATTGGCCCGCTGCTGTAGGCATTTTTACTGGAATTCTGGCTAAAGAAGCCGTGGTTGGCACACTGAACGCTGCCTATACTGCATTGGCCGCCAGCGGGGCAGAGGAAAACAGCGGCAGGCCACCTTTCGATCTGGCCGCTGGTTTGCGTGAAGCCTTCACCACCATTCCTGCCAATTTGAGTAATGCGCTGGCTAGCTGGTCAGATCCCCTGGGACTGAATGTCGGAGATGTAAACGATCCAACTGCAGTAACGGAAAAACAGGCGCTTTCCACTAGCACCTTCGGTGCCATGGCCAGCCGCTTCGAAGGTGCCGCGGGTGCTTTTGCCTACCTACTTTTTATCTTGCTCTATTTCCCCTGTGCTTCAGCCATTGCCGCTGTGTATCAGGAGGCGGGTGGCCGCTGGACTATGTTTGTCGCATGCTGGACTACCGGTCTCGGCTACGGCATCAGCACCCTGTATTACCAGGCCGCCACCTGGAACCAGCATCCCGCGACTTCACTCGCCTGGATCACGGCTATCTTGCTGGCGTTTGGCGCCACGTTAGTGGCGATGCGCTGGGTTGGCCATTCTGTGCCGGATAATTTGAGCTTGCGCTAAAGCTCGGTTGAAGGGAAAGCACCATGATTCTGTCGCGCCTGACCAGTTACCTCCAACATCACAGCTGCGCCAGTCTCCACGATCTGGCGTTGCATCTTGATGCTGCACCGGCAGCGTTACAGGGAATGCTCGAACGCCTGGAACGCAAGGGCAAGGTAAGGAGACTACCGACGCCCCCACCATGCAGTCATTGCGGTCATTGTGATACTTCTGTCATTACATTTTACGAATGGATCGCTCCTGATGACGAGGACCAAACCCGTCGCGACGACAACGTTCAAAGCTGAGCCAGGCAAGGCGACGAAATCCGTCACGGCACCGCGTGTGCTGCTGGTGATCGGCATCCATCGCGAAGAACTGGCTTTCGGCAAGGCAGTAGGTGCAATGGTGAATGCGGAGGACGTAGCCGTGCTCACTATCCCGGAAGGTATCTCGGGACGACATCCGCGTGCGGATCAGCTTTTCCAATATGAACGCCTGCATCAACGGCTTTATACCCAGCTACTGTCTCATGTCGAGGGTCATTATATGGCGTTGATCGATCTGCATAGCGGCGAGGATCAGAACGGTCCCAAAGCAGATCTTTTCTGTGCTGACAAGTCCTTGCGCGAACAACTGGAACAGCGCATACGCGAAGATGCCAGCCTGTTGGATCGAAGGGTGCGCCTCATTCCCTTGGGTGCACCCGGCCTCCTGCATGCTGTCACCGTTATTCCCGAAGCGATCTGGAACAACTCTGATTTTCGTTATATCGGTGTGGAAATCTACTTGCCCGAAACCAAAGCAGGAAGGATAGCTTCTTGCCACTTGGCCAACTATCTGATCGGCATCGTCGCTGATTGCTTTAGAGACGAACCTGTGCAGCTATGATTTCCGCTGGAGCGGAAGTTATTTACTAATCCAAGCGGCCGATCCAATGATGCAGATACAAAAGAGCTGCGTACACAGCACAGGAAAATCATGCCGGGCACCGTATGTTCTCACATTGCGCGCCAGTCGTTGCCAATGTCAGGGAGATTTCCATCAATCAACTACGAGGATTGCGAAAAAACGCGAAGCAATCGGGTCACACATTCTGGTTGCTCCAAATTCATCCCTGCTGAGCCAATTACCGCTCAACTAATACCACTTCAACCGTATTCACCTTACCGTCCCGCAGGTATTGCAGCATCGTTTTCTGTCCAACCTCAAGCGTTCGTAAAATATTGGCATACGATGCCAGGTCGTTGATCAATTCTCCGGCCAGTTGAATCAGGATGTCACCTGCCTTTAGCTGTGCTTGATATGCTGGAGAGCCATGAATAATGTTATCCACGCGCACGCCTTCACCTTGATGGGAGAAATCCGGCACTGTGCCGAGGCTGACTTTGCGTTTATCTTTTACTTGAGCAGTTTCAGGTTGCGTATTTTGTGTGTTTAGCGTGACGGTCAGGGGTTCGGGACGATTGGCCAGATATTCGCTCGCTTCTTTGAGGATGGTGGCTACTTTGACCAGTCCGGCGGCATCGATTTTATCCACCGTGTCACCGGGAGCGTGATAGTCTTCATGTGCGCTGGCAAAGAACTGGACAGCAGGTACGCCTGCTTGGATGAAAGCCGCCTGATCGCTGGAGCCGAAATCGTCCTGCACCGCATTGACCGGGATGCCAGTGACAAAGCCTGCGCCACGAAACACATGCACCAGCTCACGCGCGCTGCCGGTGCCGAACAGGGTGACCGGATTGTTCCCGAGTCGTCCTACTGTATCCAGATTGAGCATGGCGGCTATTTTCTCTAGCGGATAGGTCTTGGTGTTGTTGATGTAATGCTTTGAACCGAGCAGGCTGGCTTCTTCGCCGGTGAACGCGACAAAAATGATGGTACGCTGCGGTTGCCACTTGGGAGCGATCTGCCGCGCCAGTTCCAGCATGACCGCAATTCCGCTGGCATTATCATCTGCACCGTAATGAATTTTACCCTGGTTGGCTGCCCGCACATCCGGCCAGCCCATGCCGAGATGGTCATAATGCGCGCCGATCACCAGACTTTGCCCGGCGAGTTGCGGGTTTGTGCCAGGCAAAATGCCGATCACATTGCGCAAGGTGATCTTTCCTTTTGGCTTGCCGACATCCTGCTGCCAGATCTGGAAATAGCTGTTGTCATCGCCACCGGGCAGCAGGCCAGCCTGCTGAAAATGCTGGGCGATATAGTCCCCAGCCGCATCCAGTTCGGGGCTGCCCAATTCACGTCCCTTAAATGCTTCGCTGGCTAAATGGGTAATGTCTGCCAGCATGCGGCTGTCAGAGAACAGCGGGGGTAATTCCGCCAATGCGCGGCGGGGTGCTAAAGTGCCGACGTGGCTGGAAGTAAATGAGGCATCGTCCTTTTGCTTGATTGACTGCATTAACGGCGATTGGGTAACAGGCCATTGACCTTTGTTGATATTGGTCAGTTCATCACCTTCAAATGCGAGGTAGCTGTATTTGCGGTAATGCGGCAGTTTTCTGGCCAATTCTGCAATTGCTGTGGGGTGATCAGATGCTACCCATAACAGTGTTTTGTCCGGGTTGGCAGGCTGTCTGGCCGTCAGCACTATCGCATGCTTATCCTCTCGATAAGTTTGCTGGTCCAGTTGCAGCGCGCCTGCGCGATAAGCTACATCCTGGGACGACAAAGCAGCGATCAAGTCTTGACTGAATTTGTTTTGCCAGCCCATGATCCAGATTGTTCGATCGGTAGGTAGTTTATCCAGTTGATCATCACGCACCACTTCCAGTGAACCGGCTTGGGTTTTTTGCCAATTTGTAGCCAGTGATTGATATGCCTGCAATACGTCTTTATCTGCCTTTGCTGGCAGTACCAATAGCGGTTTTTCCGCCCCGAATCCTTGCGACAAGGCGGATGGAATTTCGCGGCTATCCAGACGCCGGAATACATCAAATTGTGGATCGATATCGATGCGCACGGGCCGTGCATGCAAATCCAGTTCGATCGTTTGAGCGGGTTGATTAATGTCTATGCGAGTTTGATAAGCCTTTGCTTCTCCCTCCAGATGAACAGCGACAGGCACAGTTAACTGGTAGGGTGCTCCCTGCTGGGTTTGTTTGATCACCGCCTTGAGTTTGAACCCATCTGTGCTGGGTTCAGCGTGTGCATCTTGCAGCAGGAGATTGGGTGCGCCGCTGTGGTGCACCCATTGTTCAAAGAACGGAGAAAAATCCTTGCCGCTAAGTGTGTTAAAGGTCGCCTTTAAATCCTCGAAAGTCGCCTGCTTGAATTTGAACTGTTTGTAAAAAGTGCGTAATACCCGGACAAAGTCTTCATCACCCAGTTCCTGCCGCAGCATGTGAAAAAACATCATGGTTTTTCCATAACCAACCGCTTCTGAACTGGAACTGTGACGCGAAGTAAAGCGGGCAATCGGGAAATCCTTTTCTTTATTGACAAAATCCGCATATTTTTGCAGCACGTCACGCCGGTATTCCTCGCCTTTGCCACCTTGTTCACTCACCAGATGATCGGCGAGGTAGGCGGTCAATCCTTCTGACCAATTTCCTTTGGCGTAATCGACAAATACGCCATTTCCCCAGTAGTTATGCAAAATCTCATGCGGATAGGATGAATGCAGGATGAAAGGAAAGCGCACTACCTTGGGGCCGAGCAGGGTAAAAGAAGGCATGCCGTAGCCGGTTTCCCAGAAATTCTCGACCAAGGCGAATTTTGCATACGGGTAAGGCCCCAGCAGTTTGTTATACATGGCAATATACTGTGCGGTGGTGTCCAGATATTTCTGCGCTAATGCTTCATCGGCACCGCGCAAATAGACATAGGCATCCACTGCGCCCGCTGATTGTTTGTAACGTTGATAGCGTCCTGCCACGAGATAGATATCATCCTGTGGCTGTTTTTCTTCCCAGATCACTTGCTGGGTCGTCTCTGTTTTCTGCTCTCGTACTAGCGCGCCCTGGCTGACAGCATCCCAGGCAGCCGGCATCTGAATATCCAAGCGAAATGACACCATGGCATCTTCAAACTGGGGATACCAGGCAGTGGAATTGGCCAGAAAAATGCCTTCATCCGAAATGAGTCCAGGCGTATAACTGAAACTGCGTGCGTATTCCAGCGCAGGGCCCTGCACGGCGTGATTGATTTTTCCGCTGAAAGTCAAGGTGAATTCCTCTTGTTGCGGCGGCAGGGTCAAGGTGTACAGTTTTAATGGAGCCGGTCTGGCGCTCAAGGCAGCATTACTTTGCTGTAAGGTGATGTGCGCACCTTGTATTTCGGTCACCGTCAAATCAGCATGCAGGCTGAAATCAAGCTGAATTGCTGTTGGTTGATTGCGGTAGCGTTCCGGCACACGCACCTGATCTTTTACCTGGATTTCCGAGGTGGCTGGTGACAGCGTAATTTCCATCTGATGATGAAAGGTCTCACTGCTTGCGAATACCGTGACACCATAGAGTAAGCAACTGATAATGAAACCCCATGTCACGTTCAATTTGATTGATTTTTTCATGCTCTAAATTTTATAACTATTTGATACTCAGGTTGTTCTAATGGATATTGTCATGATTGCTAAACTGATTTGCAGCAGCTTGCTGGCAATGACATCTTGTTTACTTTCTTTTTAAAGCTATGTTTAAATGATTTTTTTAGCAACGAGGCTTATAAGTCAAATGAAAAATTTTACACAGATATCTTCTTTTACCAGATCTCCATTATTAATCAATAGACTGTTGGCAGCACTTTTTTTCTTTAGCGCAACCCATATCAGTGCAGCCGCGTTTATTTCTGAGGAGCATCAGCTGTCAGACAAAGAAGTCAGAGTCGGCGAAGCCTATTACCGTGCCGATATGCAGTGGATGGCTTATCAGGCAGAAGTCTCCGAAGAAAATCCCTTTTATCAAATTTACCTGAAAAATCTGGCAAGTGGAAAAGTACAGCAAGTATCGCCCGGCACTGGCAAAACAACGTGCTCATGGGTACATCCTTTACAAGAAAAAGTGCTGTTTTCCTCGACCCATGAAGATCCTGATGCCAAAGCCAAGATGGCTGCCGAGATTGCAAGAAGAAAATCCGGTGAGCGGCAATCTTACGCCTGGGATTATGATGAATTTTATGATATCTATGAAACCGACTTTCAAGGCGGGAAAATCAGGAATCTCACCAATACCCTCGGGTATGATGCGGAAGCTTCTTGGTCGCCCGACGGCAAACTGATCGCGTTCGCTTCCAATCGCAGAGCCTACACTGAACAATTATCCGAAGAAGAAGCGGCGCTGTTCAAAAAAGATCCCTCCTCTCTAATTGATATTTACATCATGAATGCCGATGGTTCCAGCGTAAAAAGATTAACCCATACCAATGCCTATGATGGCGGCCCCTTTTTTAGTCCGGACGGCAAGAGAATCGTGTGGCGCCGTTTCTCAGCGAATGGCCGGGAGGCAGAAATATTCACCATGAATATCGATGGTTCGGATCAGAAACAAATTACCCGTCTCAATATGATGTCGTGGGCGCCTTTCTATCATCCTTCCGGAAAATACATCATTTTTTCCACCAACGTCCATGGACACCGCAATTTTGAGCTGTACATCGTCGATGTGGAAGGTAAAAAAGAGCCCGTGCGTGTAACTGACAAGGAAGGTTTTGATGGCCTGCCGGTATTTACCCCCGATGGCAAATATCTTACCTGGACCAGTGACCGGACACCTGAGAAAAAAGGCCACCTCTTTCATGGAAAATGGAATCATGAAAAAGCGCTGGAAAGCCTTTCCTTACAATAAATTGAATTAACCATCGGCAAGAACAGGGAAAATCGGTTGGTATTCATAAATCTGTCATTGACGCTTTGAAGATACTTCACGTTACTCGCGACAACCACGAAGACAAGCGCTACGGCATGAGTCGCGCGGTTACCCAGTTGCAGTCGGGCTTACGCACGCGGGATGTCGAAATTGACGGCTTATGCGCTGGAGATCTGAGTCCAGCAACTGTTCGTCTCGCATATGACCGTGCTCAGCGCTGGGCGCACCGCTGGGGCCGGGATCTGCTGCCATTGTTCGACGTTATCAGCCGTGCCTGGCATACAGGTGTGGCTGCAGCCGATCTCGTTCGCACGAGTGGCAACGATCCGATCACCCATGTCCATTGCCACGATGCGGTGATAGCTCATGGCTACCTGCACCGTGCCAGACAGCAACGGTCACCATGGGGCGTAACGCAGCATAGTTTTGACACCATTGCGAACAGTTTGCATCATTACTACATGCCCCTTCCGTCGATGTTGCGCAGCCTGTTGTTACGCCTGGAGCGTGAGGTGTTCGAGCAGGCGCAATGGGTCATTTTCCCTACCGGGCTCGGTGCTGCCCGGGTGTCACAAGGCTTGGGGCTGGACGGTGAATTGCCGCCCAACTGGTTCGTCCTGCCACACGCTAAAAGGCCCTGGCAGCTGCCGCCACGTGAGACAGCACGCCAGCGTTTGGGCTGGCGCGATGACGAGCGTATTTTGCTGTGTGTGGGACAGTTGATACCGCTTAAACGTATTGATTGGGTAGTACAGGCAATGAAGGGGGCACCATCACCCTGGCGGCTTGTGATTCTGGGCGAAGGCGACAGCAATGGCCTGCATCGCGTGGCAGCAGAAGCGGGCATAGCTCCACCATTGATCACTGCCACCGATGATCCGCGCGACTATTTTGCCGGAGCAGATGCCTTTACCAGCGCGTCTGCCACCGAATCCTTCGGGATGGCGCATATCGAAGCGTTGCAAGCGGGGTTGCCATGCGCTTGCACGGCAGTCGGCGGCGTGCCCGAATTGATGGGTGATGCCTGTGTGTTATTGCCCGATGAGTTCGATGCCTATGTGCAGGGATTGCACAGATTCCTGGCTGACGAGTTGGTTCTGCGTCAAAGTGCCGAACGTGCGCGGGTGCACGCAGCAACGCTTCCAGGCGTGGATGAAGTCGCCCGCCAGCACATTGAAATTTACCGCATTGCACTACGGTAAAGATTTTTTAATCCATCTTAGTTCTAGCGTTAATGTAGCTAATCTTGCTATAAACAGCGGTATTACGAATCGACAAAAAGGCGTAAGAAGAAGCATTATCCGAGTGATCAGAGCAATGGTGCGTGGTATTACTTGAAACCGCATTTACCGGTATCGACAGTAGGGAGACCACGATTCTCGCAGTGTTGCGGGAGTCGCAATTGCTGCTCATGCTGATTTAGTTGGGTGATCGGAAACGGTATCATCGAGCGCAAGTGCCTTACAAAAGAGCTGCCGAAGCTCGGTTAGCTTCTCTTGCTTGATACCGCCGCTTTCAAGTTCTTTGAGGACTTGCACTGGCTTCTGGTCGTTCCGACCGGGCAGGGGCTTGTCAAGGAAGGATTCCATGCATTGGGGAATAAACTCCGGTGCGGCCAAACGATGGGAATTCGCCTTGCTTCTGAGCATCTCGTTGACGGCCTTGTGGTGTTGCTTGTTCTGATCGTCATCGAGCATCAGGCCGTATGGGATATGGAAATATTCCAGAAGCGCGATGTATCGATGGAAGTTGAATTTGCCCATCACGTCAACAACAGCGATCCGGTGTCTACTCAAGTCATGCCAGTCACGAGCGAGCAACCAACCGAACAATGCCTTTTCGGTTGCCCCTTCCACGAGAAGTACTCGGTCAGCAAAGAACATCGAGGCACGTTCGGTATCCAGCCAAAGCTGATATCGGAATCGCTCTTCCTGCGTCGCGATCTCTTCGTCATTGGACGCGTTGGCGAGTAGCTTTTCCGCCTCTTTCTTCTGCTCCTCCTGCACTGCCGGATCGTTGACATAGGCTTCGAGACACCTCTTGAAGTCGAGCCCGTCGGCAAAGACTTTCTGGATTTCAACTCGTCCGATCTGACCGAATGTTGTCAAACCGTTCTCGCGACGAGCGCGCACGATTTGACAAAGATCATCGGCTACCTTGCCGACGAAGATCGGCGAGTGGCTCGTCACGATAACCTGCTGCGCGTCGCCCGATCCGAGGCGCCGCAGATGATAGGCCATGTTTTCTTGCTGTGCAGGGTGCAGGAAGGCTTCGGGCTCTTCGAAAAGAATCAGCGTGAAATCTGGATCAAACTCCTTCTTCTCTACCTTCTTGCTTTCGGCGAATGCCGGGGCGAGCTTGATCAACTCGTAGAGAAAGGATCTCTGGAAACCATGGCCGTACCGATCCAGCGCAAATGCCGTGTCGCCAAGCATGGCATCGGCGAATCCATGCTTGACAAGGTTTTTGGTGATGTCGTCTGGTGAAACGGTATTCACCGACATGTCGAAACGGATGCCCCAGTGTTCGATGGCCTCGTTAATCGGCTTAGCGATTTTGGCAAGGAAGCCATCCGTGCCGCGTGCTTCATCGTTGAGCTTGCCGAATGCGCTTTCTACCTCCTTGTACGCAGCGCTGTCCGAGACCACTCGCTTCAACATGAAGTTCAGCATGTCACGTAGCGGAGAAGGACCCATCGTTTTCATTTGGTCGGCCGGTGTTGTCAGTGCGGGGATGTAGATGACGCGCCCGACCTTAGCCGTGCCAACGTTCTTTGCGCCGTAGAACAGTTCCTTTTCGGGTTCACCTTTGACGATGCCGTAGATATTGCTCTGGTTCGACTTCACGCGATCTTTCGAGGCGAAATACCTCCGGACCATCAAGACTTGATCAGCGACTCCGTCTTTGTACTTGTCAGCGAGTCCTGACCATTCTTCATCAGTTAGAGCGAGCGAGAGTTCGATCCAGGACTCTTCCGAGCTTTTCCCGACTTTGGGCACATCATCGTTCGACCATTTGATCTCTTCGTAAAAAGCCCGTAGCGCTGAAAGAGCGTTGCTCTTGCCCGCGTTGTTAGCGCCGACGAGCATCGTGTAGTCATGGACTTCGACGTCCGCATCAATGATCGAACGGAAGTTGTGAATACGCAAGCGCTGGAGTTTCATTCGGATTTCCCAATCAGTATTGTTGTTTGAACACCCGCTCCAGCGTCGCCGGTAGCAGCGCGGCGTTGGCTTCGCGGATGGTAGCGTGTTTGCCCTTGAGGACTGCGACTTCAGCTTGCAGGCGGTTAAAGGTTTGCTGTGTGACTAGCGGAGGCATTGGCACTTCGATGGCCATCAGCTTTTCCAGTCCAAGGGTACGGTTGCGACCAGCTCCACCGGGCGACGCTTTCCCGATCTTCAATATCCCCTCGTCGGTCAGGAAGTAGTAGCGCAGGAACTCGGCGGAGGTCAGATCGGGGTCAGCTTGGCAAGTGATGAAGCGATGGGAACCGAAACGGCCTGTGTCTTCGGGCTGGGCGATTGCAATTGCTCCCTCCCATGCGAACACGTTGGAGAAGAGCAAGTCGCCGGGTTCGATGCGATACAGGCGCTTAGTGCCCACTTCACTGCCAGACAATGGCGGTTTGTGGAAGGTACCTTTGCCGAACGAGCGGATGCCAAGTTCCGGATAGCTTCCGTCCAGATCGATGGATTGTTCCCGTCGTACCAACGGTGCTACTTCCGCCATCGTCCGCAGCGGCGCGTCGGCGATGGTATCGCGGAAGCGCAGGGCCAGCAGGTGTTCGGCATCGCGTTCGACGGCATCCAGATGCGCTTCGACCTGTCGTGTTTTCTCGGCCAGTGTGTCGAGGCGGGTGACGAGGGCTTGTTGTTCGGTCAATGGAGGAAGGGCGATCTGTTGGTCGAGAAAGCGGTCCTCCTTGATGCGCACACGGTTTGTGGTGCCTTCGCTGGCGGCCTTGCATAGCTCGACAAAGGGGGTTGAGCGAACCAGCCAGCCCATGAACGCCGCATCGCATCGGTCCGGATCACGGAACTCGAACGACGGGAAGTCGTTGCTGACGATGGCGCCATCAAGTTCCGGGGGCACCAGACCGATTGCGCCATTGCGCGCATCGATCTTGGATAGGATCAATTGGTTTGCTCGCACAATGCGACGCACCGAGACGACATCGCTGCCGCGCACCTTGCCCCGGCTAACGATCCCTTTGCCCCAAAGCTTGATCGTGACCTCATGATACTCAGCAGCCGGGTTAATCACTGCGGATTCATCGGAACGACGGAGCAACTCGCCCAAAGCGACTTTAGGCCACGTTTTCATTTGCCGATTTCCGCGTCGCCACCGCGCCCAATGCGCCGCGCCTCCAGTTCCCGCCGCGTTTTGTCCAATTCCTCGGCCAGCAGCTTTTCATTGGGCAGCACGGTCTGGTATTCGGCGGCCAATACCTTGTTGGGCAGGCCTTCCAGCGCGTAGTGGGCTTCGGCAGCGCCTTTTTCGGCGCACAGGATCAGGCCAACGGGCGGGTTCTCGTCTAGCTTCATCCAGTGTTCGCGGGCGTAGTTCAGGTACAGGTGCATCTGCCCGGCGTCGGCGTAGCCAAACTTGCCGACCTTGAGGTCGATGACCAGCAGGCACTTGAGCCGCCGGTGGAAGAACAGCAGATCGACGCGGAACCAGCTGTCGTCGATGCGCAGGCGGCGCTGGCGGCCGACGAAGGCGAAGTCATCGCCCAGCTCTAGCAGGAAGTCGGTCAGGTGCTGGATGAGCGCTTCTTCCAGCTCGGATTCGGAGTACTCGTCCTTAAGGCCCAGAAACTCCAGCACAAAAGGATCCTTGATTGCTTGCTCGGGGGTAAGGGCGTCGCCGGGTTTCGCCACTTCGCCCTTTTTCAGCATCGCTGCCTTGTTGTGCGACAGTGCGGTGCGCTCGTAGAACTGGCTGCCGATCTGGCGGTCGAGCTGGCGCACGCTCCAGCCGCCGCGCAGTGCCTCGATTTCGTAGAAGGCGCGAGCCTGCGGGTTCTTGACCGACAGCAGGCGCACGTAGGCTGACCAGGGCAACGGGAAGACTTGGGCGAGTGCTGGCAGGTCGGGCAATAGCCCAGACGTTGTCGAAAGATTTCCCGATGCGGCAGATTCTCCAGACGGTGTCTGGAGAATTCGGGTCGTAGAAGATTTTGCAGACAGCGTCTGCAAAATCTGGTCGGAAGGCCAAGCGAGGTAGAAGGCGCGCATCTGGGCCAGATTACGCCAGCCAAAGCCGCGTCCGAACTGGCGGCTCAGGTCGGCGCCCAGGCGCTTGATCATCGCTTCGCCATAGGCTGCCCGATCCTGCCCACCCTGCTCGAATTCAACGATGCGTCGCCCGATTTCCCAGTAGGTAGCCGTCATCAGCGCGTTGACACTGCGCGCCGCAGCGCGGCGGGCACCGTCCAGCAAGGCGACGATGTCGGCGTGAACGAGCGCGTAGTCGGATGGATTCGGGGTCAAGGTCGTCATGCCTGTATCTCGCTCACCAGAGCTTCGATTTCGCCCAACAGGCGTATTACCTCGGTCTCGTGGCTGCGCATCGAGGCGATCAGGTCTTTTGGATCGGCATGTTCCAGGCCGGCCTTGGCATGAGGGTTCTTGAGATCCAGGTTGTAGATGGGCCAGTAGAGGGCATCGCCCTCGGCCTGAGCGGCCTTGGCGGCCTGCTCGTGAGCTTGCTGCTCGGTCTTCAAAGTGCGCAACTGTTCCTGCAGCGCGGCTTTCTCGCCATTTGCCGCTGATTGAACGGCTTGCTCCAGTTCGCGGATCGGCTTACCCAGCGCGATGACGGCGTTGCGTTCGCTTTCTGCCCGTTGCCAGTGGGGCGTGGCGGCTTCGATGGCAGCGGCGCGCTTGGCGGCGAAATCCACCTTCCACGCCTGCGGGTTTTCCTGACGGTCGTTCCACCAGGCCAATGCTGGCCCGAACGCCTCAAATTGTAGCGGGGCGGTCTTGCTGTATTTCTTGCGACCCTCGGGCAGCGGCAGTTCGTAGTACCAGATGGTATCGGTGGGGCCGCCGCGCTCGAAGAACAGCAAGTTGGCCGGGATGTCGGTGTAGGGGGCGAACACACCTTGCGGCAGGCGCACGATGGTGTGCAGGCGGAATTCCTTGAGCATTTCCTCCTTGATGACGGCGCACACGCCGTCGCCAAACAGGGTGCCGTTGGGCACGACTACGGCGGCGCGGCCACCCTGGGCAGCCGGTTTGCCGCCGGGCACCGGGGCGCCTGCCACGCGTAGCTTGCGCATGATGTACTGCAGGAACAGCAACGCGGTTTCCGCCGTCTGCATGTTGGGCGGGAAGTTGGCCTTGATGCCGATCTCTTCCTCGCCGCCGAAGGGCGGATTGGTGAGGATCACGTCCACCCGCTCGGCATGGCCGATTTCGTTGAGGCGCCGGTCCAGTGTGTTGCCGTAGGCGATATGCGGCTCTTCCAGGCCGTGCAGCAGCAGGTTCATCTGCGCCAGCATGTAGGGCAGCGGCTTGGCTTCCTGGCCGTAGAGGGTGTCGCGTTGCAGCATGCGGCGCTGCTCGGGCGTGGTTACCTGCGGGGCGATGTGGTCATAGGCTTCCACCAGAAAACCGCCGGTACCGCAGGCCGGGTCGAGTACGGTTTCGCCCAGGCGCGGGTCGCTCACCTGTACCATGAAGCGTACCACCGGGCGCGGGGTGTAGAACTCGCCGGCATCGCCCGCCGCGTCGCGCATCTCGCGCAGCATCGATTCGTACAGGTGCGAGAGAGTGTGGATTTCCTCGCTGGCGGAAAAGTGGATGCCGTTGATCTTGTTGAGGATGTCGCGCAGCAAGTAGCCGCTGACCATGCGGTTCTGCACGCCCTTGAACACGTTGGCGATAACTTCGCGCTGGCTGCCTTTCTCTCCCTCGCCCGCCAAGCCGCGCAGGTAGGCGAACAGGCCGCGGCCCTTGCTGCCATCAGAGCGCGTAGTGATTTCTTGGCTGATGAAGGCGAGCAATTCGTCGCCGGTGATGCCGTCCTCGCGGGCGGCCCAGTCGCGCCAGCGGTAAGGGGCTTCGATAATAGGCTGGTAGCGCTTGCCGTCGAGCTCGGCTTCCTCCTCGTGGATGATTTCCAGATCGTCGAGGAACTTGAGGAACATTATCCAGGTGAGCAGCGGTAGACGATCCACATCGCCATTGAGGCCCTTATCCTTGCGCAGGATGTCGCGCGCCGACTTGATCAGCGCAGAGAGTCTCTCGCGGGTAGTCAGTGGAGCCCTGGCTTTGGCGCGGACGCGGGGCTTTTTCTCGGTGGTTGCGGTGGCGGCAGCTTTGGCCATCGGTTCGGGTTCTCGTTATTGATAGAGCGCGGTCTGCAGCCGGGATACGGCGTCCTTCATGCCGCGTACGCCACCGAAATAACGGGCGGCGATCTCGGAAGGACTGCCGTAGCGGTCGAAGGGTTGCACTTTCATCAGCTCGGACAGCGTGTTGAATTGCAGAGTGCCGCGCTCGACGTAGCGGTCGAGCAGCAGCGTGAGGATTTCGCGGGCGGTGTCGCCATACTGGGCGAACAGGTCCTGCGCCTTGCGACGGGCCTGCTCGGCACGCTGGCGGCGCGTGAGCAGCGGCGCGTTCCAAGCCAGGTGGCACAGCAGGTCGAAGGAATCGGCGTCGGGCTGCTCGCTGCTGGCGGCCAGTTCTTCGAAGCTGATGCCGCGCTCGGTCAGCTCGCGCAACACTTCGCTGCGCGTATCCGGGTTGGCCCAGGCCGATTGCAGCGCCTCGCGCGTCGGGTACAGGGTGCGCACGGCGCGGCCGGAGTATTCGGTGTACTTGACTACCTGTAGCTTCTTGCCGCCGCTGTCGAGATCATAGACCAGGTGGCCGATGACCTCGACCTCGCCGCCATCGATGTAGTACTTGCGGGGTTCGGGTGGCGGTTCGTTGATGAGCACGCCAGTGTCCGGGCCGATTTGCTCTTCGGGGATTTCGTATTCCACTGACGGCGTGTCAGCTAGTGTTTCCTGCTCGGTCTCGGTGATGCCGAGCTGCTCGCCTGTTTCGTCGATCGTCACTTCCTCGATGCGCGCCGGTTCGCCATCGAAGTCCGGATCAGCAAAGTGGCGGGTGGCCGTGCCGGTGAAGGCGATGAGGGTGAAGTACTCCTTGCCGTAATCGATCTTGAGCCGCGTGCCTCGCCCGACGATCTGCTTGAATTCGGCGCGGGAGCCGACCACGCGGGCCAGCACCACGTTTTTGACCATCTCCGCATCGACGCCGGTAGTCAGCAGTTGCGAGGTGGTGAGAATGACGGGTGCAGGCTTGTCCACATCCTGGAAGTGTGCCAGATGGGTCAGGCCAATCGCGCCTTCATCGGCTGTGACGCGGCAGACGTAGTCCGGGTACTGCTTGACGAGATCACTGTTGAGATTGAGCAGTTCCTGGCGCATCTCAGCGGCGTGTTCCTGATCGACGCAGAACACCAGCGTTTTGGCGAAACGGTCGGCGCTCTTGAGAAGGTCGGTCAGGTGTCGGGCCATCGCCCGCGTGCGGGCCCGCAGCGCCACGACACGCTCGAAATCCTTGGTCTGATACTCGTCGTCGGGAACCGCGCGTCCGTAGCGATCCAGTTCGTCTTTGCTGGGCCGCCAGCCCGCGGCATCGACGGTAGTGATGACGCGATGCACGCGGTACGGCGCGAGAAAACCATCCTCGATGCCCTGGCGCAGGCTGTAGGTATAGACCGGGTTGCCGAAGTATTCGTAGCTGTCGCGGGATTCCTCGCGTAGCGGAGTGGCCGTCATGCCGAACTGCACGGCGGGCTCGAAGTAATCGAGCATCGCACGCCAGGTGCTTTCGTCACGGCTGGAGCCCCGGTGGCATTCGTCGATGATGATCAGATCGAAGAAATCCGGCCGGTACTGGCGGAACACGTCTTCGCTGGCGGTGGTCAGCGCCTGATAGATGCCGAAATACATGTCCCGGCTCTGGCGGGTGTCGCCGCCGGCGATCTTGTGACGCGCGTCGCCGAAAGGCGCGAACATCTTGGCCATTGGATCATCGACGAGGATGTTGCGATCGGCCAGGAACAGGATCTTGGGGCGGCGGTATTCACCCGTGCGGTTCCAGCGACTGTTCCACAATTTCCAGCAGACTTGGAAAGCCACGCAGGTCTTGCCGGTGCCGGTGGCCAGCGTAGCCAGGATGCGCTTTTGCCGCTGCAGGATGGCCTCGATCACACGGTGAATGGTGATCTGCTGGTAGTAACGTGGCACTTTGCCGGACATAAGATTGAACGGCTCCAGCAGATGTGATGTCACCTCTTGCGGTAACTGCGTCGCGGTCATCAAGCGATCAAACAGCTCGGCGGGCGTGGCATAGCGTTTCACCTCGCGCTCGGTGCCTGTGATGTAGTCAATTTCGATGATGCGGTGACCGTTGGTGGCGTAGGCAAACTTGAGTCCGAGGATTTCGGCATACTCACGTGCTTGCTGAATGCCCGTCTCTGCCGGCAGGCCGGTTTCCTTGGCTTCGACCACGGCTAGGGGGTGGTCGCGGCGGTAGTATAGCAGGTAGTCGGCACGCTTTTTCTTGCCGCGCCGAACCTTTCCGCCCGCCACGATGATGCGGCCGTTGGTGAAATAGCGTTGTTCACCGATAGTATGTGGCGCGGCAGCCCAGCCGGCCTCGACCAGTTTGGGCGTAACGAATTCGCGGCAGGTGTCTGCTTCGGTGATCATGCCGTCTCTCCTTGCCTCGCTATTCATCCTTATCCCCTGAGTCGATCAGAATCCTGAAGCTGATCGTCAATGTCACTAGATTGATCTCACGCATTTTCTTCTTTTCAGCGCCACTAAACCGCAGCCTTCCATCATTCGCAGCGCGCGCACAAAGTTTGGCGCCAGATGCCCGGCCAGCTCGGTCAGTGAGTTAGGCAGCTTGTTATGGATGAGGTGCAGCAAGGCTTGGTTGATCCCGGACAGCGCTACCATCATCATCATCATCGTGGACATTGCCGGAAAACAGAGCGTTGGATCGTCTTTAGCGATCGCTGTCCCCTCCGAACAACCAAAGTGACGAAGACCGACAGCGCAGCGCTGCATTTAGGATGTTCTATCGGCATGGCATAAATGAAACATTTTATCAATGTGGCACGCCAGCATCCAGCTTTTAATGAACACCCAGATTCCGCGATTGGTTTTTTTAATGTCATTCTTTGGTATGCCGAGATATGCTCGCGGGAGAGGAAACAAGGAAAAAAATCAGTAAATTTGATGGCAGTTATGTGTATGGCACTGCTATTTTTGGTGTTATTGGTGCAAGAGTGAGAGGTAGTAGATGTTCGCGTCGATTCGGATCTTTGGCTGAGTGACTGTAGCCCAGCTTCATGCCGTACTACAAAGCCAGATTACGCATTTGCCGGATGAGCCGATTAAACTGGGTATTTGCGCGACTAAAATTTTATCTGCAGGGAACCGGCGAAACGATTTGATCGTCTTTACCAATAGCTTTTGTCAATGCTAGTCTGGCATTTTCTGGATTGATTCTTACCGCTCCATGAGATACTACGAATCAACATAAGGAGGATAATTGAATTCAATATGTCCAACGTACTGAATCTACTCGTATATAGTATCGGCACAATCCTGGGGCTGATAGTCGTCGGGGCTATTGTGGCGCTGTTTATCCGCGACATCACCCAGAAGCAGCACACGATCTTGCGCAACTATCCGATCATTGGGCGGTTACGCTATTTTTTCGAGATTCAGGGAAAATACTTCCGCCAGTATCTATTTTCCGGTGATCGGACCGAATTGCCATTCAATCGTGCCACCCGGGCCTGGGTATACAAAAATGCCAAGAATAAGGGAGGGATAATTGGTTTTGGTTCGACTTATGATTTGCGCGAGCCCGGTGCGATCATTTTCGTCAACGCGACTTTTCCAATTTTAGAAGAAGATCAGTTGCCGACGCCTTCGCTGCTGATTGGTGAAGATTATTGTCAATTTCCTTTCGAAGCTCATTCGATCATCAATATCAGTGGCATGAGTTATGGCGCCATTTCTGCGCCGGCAGTACGGGCGTTATCACTGGGTGCAGCCAAGGCTGGTTGCTGGCTCAACACTGGAGAAGGCGGGCTTGCACCTTATCATAAGGAAGGTGATTGCGACATCATTATGCAGATCGGCACGGCCAAATATGGTATCCGCGATGAACACGGCAATTTTTCCCCTGCGCGCGCCAAGGAAATCGCCCAATTCGTCAAGGCTTTTGAGATTAAACTCTCGCAGGGTGCTAAGCCTGGCAAGGGGGGGGTGCTGCTTGGTCCCAAGGTACACTCTGAAATTGCTGCTATTCGCGGTATTCCTGCGTTTCAGGATTCTATCAGCCCCAATCGTCATCGTGATATTGGCAGTATTGATGAATTGCTGGATAAAGTGGCTTATATCCGCGATTTAACCGGGCGTCCGGTAGGTGTTAAGACAGCCATTGGCGGCTGGCGCTTTATCAATGAACTTTGCGATACCATTCATCGGCGTGGGTTGGAGTACGCGCCTGATTTTTTGACTATTGATGGCGGAGAAGGCGGCAGCGGCGCTGCGCCACAAACGCTGGTCGATCATGCCGGATTGCCGATAGCAGAGGCGTTACCACGCGTGGTGGATGCGTTAATTGAATCCGACTTGAAGAAACGGATTCGTGTCATTGCGGCAGGTAAGCTCGTTACCTCGGCGCATGGTGCCTGGGCATTATGTGCGGGAGCAGATTTTGTTAATACTGCCCGTGGCTTTATGTTTTCGTTGGGTTGTATCCAGGCGATGCGCTGCCACCTGAATACTTGTCCGACAGGTGTTACCACGCATAATCCCCGGCTACAACATGGTCTGGTGGTAGAAGAAAAATACCTGCGTGTTGCTAATTATGCGATGAATGTCAACAAGGAAATTGGCATGATCGCGCATTCCTGCGGACTCAGGCATGCGCGCGAGTTTCGGCGTGAGCATGTGCGCATCGTCGAAACCGCGGGCAAGAGCATCGCCTTGAATATGCTGTATCCTTATCCGGAAGTGCGTAAAGAATTTAATGAAGCAATGCGCAAAGATTGAAATTTCGTTGCCTTCCCATATAGTAAGGTCAATTTCCATTCTCATCAGGAGCTTCTATGCGTTTCGATAAACTAACCACAAAATTTCAGCAAGCACTCGGTGAAGCCCAAAGCATGGCGCTCGGTAAGGATCATCCGTATATCGAACCACAGCATTTGCTACTTGCATTATTGCAGCAAGATGATGGCGGGACAACTTCACTATTGCAGCGTGCGGGTGTTAATGTTAGCCCCCTGCGCGAGGCGTTGATAAAAAGCCTGGAACGTATGCCCAAAGTGGAAGGCGTTGGTGGAGAAATCAATATCTCGCGCGACCTCAATAGTTTGCTTAATTTGACTGATAAGGAAGCGCAGAAACAGGGTGATCAGTTCATTGCTTCGGAAATGTTCCTGCTGGCCGTACTTGAGGATAAAGGTGAAACTGGGCAGTTGCTGAAACAACATGGCGCGAACCGTAACGCTTTGGAACAAGCGATCAAATCAGTGCGGGGTGGTGAGCATGTGTCCAGCGCGGAGGCAGAGGGAAGCCGTGAGGCATTGAAGAAATATACGCTCGATCTTACTGAACGCGCACGCATGGGCAAGCTGGATCCGGTGATTGGGCGTGATGACGAAATTCGGCGAACTATCCAGGTGTTGCAACGGCGCACCAAGAATAATCCAGTGCTGATCGGTGAACCAGGGGTAGGTAAAACCGCCATCATCGAGGGGCTGGCGCAGCGTATCGTCAATGGGGAAGTGCCTGAGACCCTCAAAAACAAGCGCGTATTGTCACTCGATATGGCAGCATTGCTAGCAGGCGCAAAATATCGGGGTGAGTTTGAAGAGCGGTTGAAAGCAGTGCTCAAAGAGCTGGCGCAGGACGAAGGCCGCACCATCGTATTCATCGATGAGCTGCATACCATGGTGGGCGCGGGCAAGGCTGAAGGTGCCATCGATGCCGGCAATATGCTGAAACCCGCGCTGGCCAGAGGAGAATTGCACTGTGTCGGCGCGACGACTCTGGATGAATACCGCAAGTATGTGGAAAAGGACGCGGCGTTAGAGCGGCGTTTTCAGAAAGTGCTGGTCGACGAGCCGACGGTGGAAGCAACCATTGCCATTTTGCGTGGTTTGCAAGAACGCTATGAAGTGCATCATGGCGTGGACATTACCGATCCCGCCATTGTAGCGGCAGCAGAGTTATCCCATCGTTACATTACTGACCGTTTTCTGCCGGATAAGGCCATCGATTTGATCGATGAGGCGGCTGCCCGGATTCGTATGGAGCGTGATTCCAAGCCTGAAGTGATGGACAAGCTCGATCGCCGACTGATCCAACTCAAGATCGAACGGGAGGCGATGAAAAAGGAAAAAGATGAAGCATCGCAAAGACGGCTGGCGTTGCTGGAAGAGGAGATTAAAAAACTGGAGCGTGAGTACGCCGATCTGGAAGAAATTCTCAAAGCGGAAAAATCACGTGTGCAAGGCTCACAGCAGATCAAGGAGGAACTGGAAAAGCTCAGAAAGGAAGTGGAAACCGCGACACGCAAGGGAGACTGGCAGAAAGTCTCGGAATTGCAATATGGCCGTATTCCTCAACTGGAAGCACAACTTGCAGAACAAATCCAGCAGACTGAAGCAGCTATACGAGGCAAAGATACCAACAAGCCGAAGTTGTTTCGGACACAAGTAGGTGCTGAAGAAATCGCCGAAGTAGTTTCGCGTGCAACTGGTATTCCGGTTGCCAAAATGATGCAAGGTGAACGCGAAAAACTGCTCTTGATGGAGCAAAAATTACATGAACGTGTGGTGGGGCAAGATGAAGCAACACGACTCATTTCAGATGCGATTCGCCGCTCGCGCTCAGGACTGGCTGACCCCAACCGGCCTTATGGTTCTTTTTTATTTCTGGGGCCTACCGGCGTAGGGAAAACGGAATTATGCAAAACATTGGCTGAATTTTTGTTTGACTCCGAAGAACATTTGATTCGGGTTGATATGTCGGAATTTATGGAGAAGCATTCCGTGGCGCGCTTGATAGGTGCTCCGCCTGGCTATGTTGGCTACGAGGAAGGCGGCTATCTTACCGAATTGGTGCGCAGAAAGCCTTACTCGGTGATTTTGCTCGATGAGGTAGAAAAAGCGCATCCGGATGTATTCAATGTGTTGCTGCAGGTGCTCGATGATGGACGCATGACGGATGGACAGGGGCGGACGGTTGATTTTAAAAATACGGTGATCGTCATGACTTCTAACCTCGGTTCGCAGATGATTCAGCAAATGAGCGGAGATGATTATCAAGTGATCAAACTTGCAGTGATGGGGGAGGTCAAAGCTTATTTTCGTCCCGAGTTTATTAATCGCATTGATGAGGTTGTTGTCTTTCATGCGCTGGATGAAAAGCATATTAAATCGATTGCACAGATCCAATTGCGCAACTTGGAGGCACGCCTGGAAAAAATGGAAATCAAGCTCGAAGTCACTGATGCTGCTTTATCAGAGCTTGCGCGAGCAGGTTTTGACCCTGTCTTCGGTGCGCGTCCATTGAAACGCGCGATACAGGCACAAATCGAGAATCCACTCGCAAAAGAACTTTTGCAAGGTAATTTTGCTGCTAAAGATACGATTAAAGTGGATTGTGTAAATGGTATTTTGACATTTTCCAAAGCTGCATGAGTTTTTATAAAAGAAAGCCAAGCGATAATGCATGTGAGTAGAGAGTTTCAGGTAAAATATTATTTTTTTAAAGTGAATTCTTATGCTGAGAGGTAGCCTGGTCGCGATTGTTACGCCTATGTTTGAAGATGGCGCTTTGGATCTGGAGAAATTTTGTGCGCTGATCGATTTTCATATTTCACAAAAAACAGACGCTATAGTAGTGGTCGGGACAACGGGCGAATCTCCTACTGTAGATTTTGATGAGCACAATTTGCTGATACGAACTGCAGTAGCGCATGCGGCTGGGCGAATACCGATTATCGCTGGTACTGGAGCAAACTCCACGAAAGAAGCGATTGACCTGACTATCTTTGCCAAGGATGCGGGTGCAGATGCTTGCTTATCGGTGGTTCCCTACTATAATAAGCCGACGCAAGAAGGGCTCTATCAACACTTCAGGGCAGTGGCGGAAGCAGTCGATATTCCGACGATTTTATATAATGTGCCTGGTCGAACAGTTGCCGATATTTCCAATGATACCGTCCTTCGGCTGGCACAAATTCCTAATATCATTGGCATAAAAGATGCCACAGGTAACATTGCGCGTGGTTGTGATTTATTGCATCGTGTGCCAGTGGATTTCAGCGTGTATAGCGGGGATGATGCAACTGCACTTGCATTATTGCTGTTAGGAGGTCATGGTGTCATTTCAGTAACAGCAAATGTTGCACCGAAATTAATGCATGAAATGTGTGTTGCAGCGTTTGCTGGAGATTTGACGACTGCCCGCACTATTAACAATAAGTTGTTGAAACTGCATGTAGATTTGTTCGTCGAAGCAAATCCAATTCCAGTAAAGTGGGCTGTGATGCAAATGGGTTTGATAGGCTCGGGTATCCGGTTGCCTTTAATACCGCTTTCTGATCAATTCCATCAGTTGATCAAAGATGCCATGAAACAAGCTGAGGTTCTGATTTAAAGGTTTGTGATGTCAAGAATAAAACACCAAAGAGCAATCATACTGAGCGTAGCGTGGGTGCTAATGATTTCTGGCTGTAATTTATTGCCGGAAAGTAAAAAAATAGATTATAAGTCGGCTGGTAAACTGCCTCCGTTGGAGGTGCCGCCTGATCTGACAGCACCATCTGCAGATGATCGTTATGCTGTACCTGACATCTCTTCTTCAGGAAGTGCAACATTCTCTACATATAACAGAGAACGTGAAGAACAACCGCAGGCCTATAATGGTGGTGCTATATTGCCGCTAACAACAGATGCAGTCTATGTTGCCCGATCTGGCACTCAGCGGTGGTTAGTCGTGCAACAGGCTCCCGAAGATGTTTGGCCAATAGTCAAAGAATTCTGGCAGGATTTGGGATTTCTGATTAAGGTTGAGGCGCCTGATGTGGGAATTATGGAGACTGATTGGGCGGAGAATCGTGCAAAAATTCCGCAGGATATTATTCGCAGCGTTCTTTCAACTTTTCTGGATAGTTTGTACTCCACTTCTGAACGTGACAAATTTCGCACACGGTTAGAACGAAATGAATCAGGTGCGACCGAAATTTTCATCAGTCACCGAGGGATGGACGAAGTGCTTGCTGACAGAAATACGCAACGTACTATTTGGCAGCCGCGTCCTGCTGATCCTGATTTGGAAGCAGAGATGCTTGCCCGCTTGATGATGCGCTTTGGTACAGAAGAAGAACTTGCCAGACAAGAAGTGGCTGCTGTAACGAATGGTGCCACCGTCGAGAAGCAGGCTTATATGGACAAAGCCAGGGACGGTGTACTCATAGTGAGCGAAACATTTGAACGCGCATGGCGTCGCGTCGGGCTGGCACTTGATCGTGTGGGCTTTACTGTTGAAGATCGGGATAGATCAAATGGTGTTTATTTTGTTCGTTATGCCGATCCTGATATCGAAAGCCGGAAGGCAAGTGAAGGGGAAGGGATACTTTCAAAACTTGCTTTCTGGCGGAGTGATGCTAACTCAAAAGCGGAGCGATATCGTATTCAAGTAAACGAAGTCGGTGCCAATAGCGAAGTCAAGGTACTTAACCAGGATGGCACACCGGAAGAATCAGAAGCAACTAATCGAATTCTTAATTTATTGTATGAGCAGCTCAAATAGCTTAGATACTCGGATAGTATACGATCTCATGCCTAATGAATGAAATTCAGTGTGGGGGAGAAGGGGCAGAACTAGAAATTAAAAAAACCGCCGAGTTAGGCGGTTTTTAATTTTGCGACATTTCTTATATGATTAATGTCCTGGTTTGCTGGTGCCACCGTATGGACGTGGGTCAGCGCCTTCTTTAAGGCAGTTGCCATTAGCATCTAATCCATGAGGGCATTCTAACTTTCCGCCGGATATGATTCTCTCGTAGTTTTCTTTTTCTTGTTCAGGTAATGCCTGGCCTGGTCTGCCACATCCTGACAATGTTAAGGCTGTTAAAGCGGCGGCGATCAGAAAAAATCTCATTATATTGATTCCTTATTAAAATTTGTGTAACTAAGAACTTGTGACGATTTCAGTATATAACGAAAATACTTCAGTGCTCAAGCATTAGTTAACAAAATTTTCACGCTTTAGCCGCAGAATATACTACCTTTAATTCGTCAAACCCTAGAACCAGACACGGTTCTGCTGGGATATCGTGCCAGCCGGAAATTTTGTCAAAGCCACAACTGGCAGGCAAAACAGATACGCTGCCTGCTGAGTTCCAGCATAACATTGTGCAGGGCGCAATAACTGCTGTGCTTCCGGGTATAACGGTCAATTCTATGGTTGGCACCAGAAATAATATGAAAATAGATTTAAATTACGGGGGAACCCGTCATTTCATGAAGCCTTCTAACTGTTTCTATATCCAGACTAAGTGCTTGTGCCAATTGGCGTAAATAGTTCTTTTCCGCTTCCGTATCGATATCAAGAGCAAACAATGAAGCTGCATAAACCTGGGTGGCAACAATTTGGTTAGGTACGCTAGAAACCAGCTTATTGAGATCCAGTGGTTGATTTAGCTCATCACGAATAAATTGACGTTCCTCCTCTGTGAGACCGTCTTCACCCGCCTTGCCCATAATTTTGTTCATTTCTGATTGATCAAGCTGTTTGTCTGCTTTGGCAGCACTGATCATCGCCTGCAGTATGAGTTTTTCTGTTTCTGCTGAAGTCATCGCTGCTGCTGGTTCCTCGGGCGAGGAATCAGCACGCTCCTGCACATCCGAGAATTGGGCACCATATTTTTTTTGAAGCGCATTGATTGCCATGGCTCCCAGCATTGATAATGCGCTTCCGCCTAATGCGCCTGTTGCTGCGGTAGCGCCGCCGCCCAGCAGAGCGCCAGCCAGTGCCCCTATGCCGCCCAGTTGCGCGCCTGTGACGTTACCCGCCTGCTTGGAATGAAGGAATTTTTCAATCAGGCTTAACCATTTATTGGTAGATTTTGTAGACTGAGGAGAATGGGCCATATGTTCAAGTCTTGAATGCCCTTCGTTTGTCATTGCGTTCAACAAACGTCCAACAATGTCGCCATAGCTCATGATATAACTCCTTTGCTTGAATAATCTTTGTGAAAAATTATAGGAAGATTGCCTATACCCATCAAACTATGCTTGAAGTTAATCCGAAATAGGAGGGCGAGTAAATACGTACAAACACGTAATGCAACTAATTCTGATACATCAATTATTCTTATTATGCTTCATTATATTATCGGCTCATTGCTATGCTCTCGTTTCTTCCGCATGGTTATACTGATCGATCATCCAGAAAATGAGTGATTACCCATGAAACGTCACAAAAGCCTTTATCTTTTGTCTCATGATCATCATCATGTGCTTGTTCAGGCAAAAAATCTGCGCATTGCCTCTACCAATGCGGACATGCCATTGCTTCACCAGATTGCTAGTCGTTTTGTTGCTTTCTGGGATACCAGCCTGCAAAGCCATTTCCGTCAAGAAGAGGAAATTTTACTGCCTGTTTTCTCTCAGTATTCATCGACAGATCGCCTGGAAATTGTCGAAACCTTAAAGCAACATGCCGATATTCAGCAAGCCGTGGATCATTTGAGAAAAAACCTTGCCCAGGAAACAGTGCTAACGATGGAAAGTCAGGCGCTTTCAACGCTACTTAGCATGCATATCCGTTTTGAGGAACAGCATTTATTCCCCGCCATTCAAGAAATTGTTCCGGAGGAAGCCTTATGGGAAATCAATCGTCGACTCACTGCGAAATCAACATGCTAGTGCTAGTCGGTATGGGAAGAGCCGGTAGCTGCGGTTTTCCATCATCGCTCATTTTGCAAAAACTAGCACAGCCGATCAATGTCCACTGCATCACGAACATTATGGCTTTATCTTTACCAACAGGCTGTTTTTTGTGCTCAATGAGTGTCACAAAGGTGTCACAATAAAGTGGCAGTGTAATCCGAATTAACTTGCCTGCTATCAAGCTGGCGCATCTACTTCGCAATGACCAAATCAAGCACGAAAGAATGAAGGCCTATACTGCGTTACTGCGGGAATTAGAGATATTGCAGCAAGAATTGATCGCAGTAGAAAATGACTCTGCCGAAATCTTAAATCTGATCGATGCGCATCATAAAGCGAGTGCCGCTAACTTGATTCATTACCTGGGGCTACGCCGGCGGGATATGCGCCCATTACAGAAGAAATTAGCCGCAGCCGGTTTGTCCTCCTTGGGACGCGCAGAGGCAGAAGTTCTCAGCAATTTGAATGCGATCATTGTATTGCTGCAGCACGCGCTGGGAAAGCAGGCACAAAAAAAGCCTACGGCCCTGACCATGCCTTCAGTCAGCGGCACTACCTTATTGGAAAATAATACAAAATCTACTGGGTAATCCTCCTCCCAATAGATGGGTGCGTATCATGGTGACGTTGCCCACCGAAGCTGCCAGTAATTACCAATTGGTCAAAGAGATGTTGCTGGCAGGGATGGATTGTGCCCGTATCAATTGCGCCCATGATAATGCAGCCCTATGGTCAAGGATGATTGCGTATATCAAACAAGCCTGCCGTGAAACAGGGCGTTCTTGCCGCGTTCTGATGGATCTGGCCGGGCCCAAGCTACGTACTGGACAAATTGCATTGGGCCCTGGTGTCATTAAATGGCGTCCTCATCGTGATGTTTACGGCAACCTGATCGCACCTGCCCGGATTTGGCTGTATCCTGAAAATGGATCGCCCGCTTATCCGAAACAGGCGGATGCTTGTTTGCCCGTCAAGAAAGATTGGCTACAGCAATTAACGCCTCAGGACAAAATCGAGTTTGTTGACGCAAGAGGTGCCAGCCGCACGCTCAGGATAGTTGAGCAGGCAGGCACAGGCTGTTGGGCTGAGTGTAATAAAACAGCCTACATCAGACTAGGGAGCAAGCTTAATCGGGTAGGCAAACGTGTCTCCGGAAAATCATCTCTGACGAATGCTTGTGAAGTGGGCGTATTGCCCAGGATAGCCGAGGTGATCCGGTTAAAACGCGGTGATCATTTATTGTTGACGCGCGAACAGGTTCCGGGAAGAGCTGCGCAATTGGATTCAGCTGGTCATCTCATTTATCCGGCGAGTATTGCCTGCCTGACGCCTGAAATTTTTGATCATGTTCAACCCGGGGAGCGTGTACTTTTTGACGATGGTCGCATTGGCGGGGTTATTCATAGTGTCAACGCGGATCATCTCGTGGTCGAGATTACCCAGGCGTGCGATACCGGCGAGAAATTACTGGCTGACAAAGGGATCAATCTGCCGGATACGCATTTAGAACTAAGCGGATTAACGGTGAGGGATATTGAGCATCTGGCGTTTATTGTGGAGCATGCCGATATCGTGGGGCTTTCTTTCGTGCAACACTCTGCTGACATTGAATTATTGCAAGATCATCTTCAACAGCTCGGCGGACAGAAGCTTGGGATCATGATCAAGATCGAAATACGTGCTGCCTTTGAGCAATTGCCGGAGCTTTTGCTTACGTTGTTACGCTGGCCGGCAGTTGGTGTAATGATTGCGCGCGGTGATTTGGCGGTAGAATGTGGCTACGAGCGATTGGCTGAATTGCAGGAAGAGATTTTGTGGCTGTCCGAAGCCGCCCATGTTCCGGTTATCTGGGCAACACAAGTGCTGGAAACGCTGGTCAAAAGCGGTAAGCCCAGCCGGGCTGAAGTTACTGATGCAGCCATGAGTGAGCGGGCTGAATGCGTGATGCTCAACAAAGGCGCGCATATTATTAAAGCTATTGCAGTGCTGGATAACATCTTGCAGCGCATGCAAGCGCATCAACGGAAAAAAAGCGCATTGCTGAAGCGTTTGCACTGGTAATGAAGTGGAAGCATGCTGACTTTTCCTTCGCTTGCAATTGTTATACTGTTAGTTTGCTAACCAAAATGAGCATTCCTTTCTGATTCAGGAGAAAACATGTCGCGGTTGAAATTTTTGGTGGCGTCGCTATGGATAACAATGCTTTTCTGCACACATGCTCAGGCACAACCGCAATCTGAGCGGGGTAACAGCGCAGGCTCAGGGAAATTCGAATTCGCATTGATAGGTGACATGCCCTACCGCGCTGATGATTATTGGAAATTCGATAATGTTATCCACGCCATCAATGCCAACGAGCAGTTGGAATGGGTGCTGCATGCGGGCGATATCAAGTCGGGTTCATCACGCTGTTTTGATGAATTGTTTCTGGATCGCTTGGAACGATTCCAGCGATTCAGAATACCGTTCATCCTAACGCCAGGCGATAACGAATGGACAGATTGCCATCGTATTTTTGCCGGATCGTACTTGCCGCTTGAGCGATTGGCACGTTTACGGCAAATTTTTTATCCACGCCCGGGTGTGAGTTTGGGGCAGAAAACCATGACCGTCCAGAGCCAGGCAAATGATCCAAATTTTCCGGAATTTGTCGAAAATGTGCGCTGGATGAGAAATCAAGTCTTGTTTGCAACCTTGCATATTGTTGGCAGTAATAATGGACTAGCGCCTTTTGCGACACGTACGCAAGCGGATGACGATGAGGTTGCGCGCCGGATAAACGCTGCCGTATCGTGGATAAAGCAGGCTTTTGACGAAGCTAACGCCATGAACGCGCGTGGCGTGTTTCTACTTTTTCAAGCCAATCCTCGATTTGAAGGGGCTAAAGGAAAACGAGCGCGACAGGGATTCGAAGAAATTCTCCAAGCGTTTGAACAAGCGGCCGTGGATTTTGGTAAACCCGTTATGCTTGCTCATGGGGATTCGCATTATTTCCGGGTGGACAAGCCCATGCGCGGCAGTGTGAGCCATCTTCGTCTGGGAAACGTCACGCGGGTGGAAACTTTTGGTGACCGCGACGTGCACTGGGTGCGCGTAGTGGTCGATGCTGATGCACCAGAAGTTTTTACTATCCAGCAGGAAATTATTGAGCAGAATCAGAAAAGCTATTCGCTGTTCTAGTGGACTAATGGATCGTTTCCATAAAACCCCTGTACCGTTCACGGTGAGCTCGTCGAACTGCTAAGCAACTGACATTGGCTTTCGACAGGCCGGATGGGGACATTTGTAAATATTTCACTGAAACAATCTCCTGGTTACTTTAGCGGTTTGCTGCTTGCGGCTGATCCAGTGACAGTAGTCGCTTATCCAGCCATTGTTCGATTTTTTCCAGGAGTTCATCGCGTAACGGTTGCGATGAGAACAGGTGCTCGTGATGGCTTATTTCCGGTAGCGGCAGTAGCGCATTGTCGGGATGATTCTGCAGGGTAGCCTGTGCGAAATCTTCGCTGCCCCAGGCAGGGGTAATTGGATCTCGCCCCGAGTAGATCAGCAAATAGGGGAGGGTAAACTCGTTCATGCGGCGGCGAAAGTGAACGACTTCTGCTTCGATTCCCTTGACATAGCGCAACAGAGTGCGGCGGATGATCCAGCCATCTGCGCGGATGCGGACTTTTTCTGCTTCGCTGTCAGTGAGATAGTCTACGACCCAAGGCGGTGAAACCGGCGTGAACAGCGTTCGCAGGCCGGGCCAGGAAAAAATTTCAAATAGACTATCGAGCAATGGCACAGTGATAAAGGAAACAAGCTGATTCACGATCAACAATGGCAAAGGCTCGGGGTGCGGATGCAGAAAATGTTCCTCCGCGTGAAACGATAACTTGATGAACGGATTTGCCAGCCAGCCGCGCCAGCCAGGAACTTCACTGACAGAAAACGCTGGCCCCAGCAGGACGATTCCTTGTATTCGCGTGACCGGATCAGGCGCTTGCCAAGTTGCCAGCAAGTAGGATGCAGCAATCAGGGAACCCAGACTATGAGAAACCAGGAAGATTGGTTTGTCTGGTTTGCCCACTTGATGCTGCTTATCGCAAAGGGGGATGAAATGGCGCAATGCCAGGTCCAGATCCTGTCGCATCGGCTCCAGATCATACAGTTGCGTTTGTGCCAGATAGGCATCACTGACTGACTGTTGGGCAGCACCCCCAGTCAGGGCCTGATCTGCTTGTTGCAGTATCGGATTGGATAGACCATGCGCATGGAGATCGAAGCCTGCCACCATGAAACGCTGAGCAAAATAGCGGGCTATTTCATCATAACGCCCGATATATTCATTCATGCCGTGCACCAGCAGCACACAGGCTGGCGCATCGTCTGGGTTGGCAGGCTGCATGACGCGCAGGATCAGAGGATTGGCCTCATTCGTCTGGTTGATCGGGATTTCCTCCCCCCAGCGGGGATAGGGTTCGGTGACAAACTGCCGGTGGACGCAACCCGCAAGCATCGCCAATAGCAAAAGCAGGAATACCAGCCTGGCGGATCGTTCCAGTAAAACCATGATCGGTCGCGGGTAACTTGTCGAACGGCTAAGCAATTGACATTGACCTTCGGCGAGTTTAAGCCAAACGGCGTTTTGGTAAATATTGTGCTCGCTCGGACTGCTCGTAAGATGCTTGCGGCAATCGATCATGACATCGTACGGTTGAGAAGGGGCCGCAGCTCTTGCAGTGAGCGTGTATTCAGTACGTTCTGTTTCTCCAGCCAGCCGCGCCGCGCCTGACCGACACCAAAGCGCAGGTTATCGAAATCCAGCACACTGTGCGCGTCCGAATTGATGCTGATCAGCACGCCTGCATCCTTGGCTGCCTGGCAATAAGTATCGAGCAAATCCAGCCGGTCAGGAGTGGCATTAAGCTCCAGGTAGCAGCCGCGCTCCTTGGCTTTGCGGATGATACGCAACATATCGACATCGTAGGGTTCGCGCTTGGCGATGAGCCGTCCGCTGGGATGGGCCAGCAGCGTGAAATGAGGATGATCCATCGCTTTCAGAATGCGCTCGGTCTGGCGGGCGCGGGACAAGCCGAAGTGACTGTGGATCGCGCCGACGACCAGATCCAGCTTTCCCAGCACCCAATCCGGCAGATCAAGACTGCCATCTTCCAGGATATCGACTTCAATCCCCTTGAGCAGGGTGATGCCCTGCAACTGCTCGTTAATTCGGTCAATTTCGTCCATCTGCTTGGTCAGTTGCACTGAATCAAGGCCCCGCGCAATCGTGAGCCGGCTGGAATGCTCAGTAATGGCCAGGTATTCAAAACCATGCTGTTGCGCGGCCTGAGCCATTTTTTTCAAGGTGTCATGACCATCGCTTGCCCTGCTATGCGCATGCAGGTCACCTTTCAGGTCACTCAATTCGATCAGTTTGGGTAAATATCCATGCCGGGCTGCTTCAATTTCGCCGCGGTCTTCGCGCAATTCCGGCGGAATAAACGGTAGCCCCACCGCCTGATAGACAGATTCCTCAGTTTCCCCCGCAATGCGCGCCTGCCCTTTGAACACGCCGTATTCATTGATCTTGAGTCCTCGCTCCTGCCCCAGACGGCGGATGGCAATGTTATGTGCCTTGCTGCCAGTGAAATAATGCAGCGCAGCACCGTAACTTTCCGGGCTGACTGCGCGCACATCCACTTGCAGCTTGCACTTGAGCACCACACTGCTGCGCGTCGGGCCGTGCGAAAGCACTTCTGCGATTTCATCATAGCTGCAAAAGCGCGCCATGACCGGGCTATCCGCCATAGCTGTGATTAAAATATCGATATCGCCCACTGTTTCCCGCGCGCGCCGGTAGCTGCCTGCGATCACTACTTGGTGGACACCGGGAATGGTACGCAGCCAGGTTGCCAGCGGTTCAGCATACTGAGCGGCAACGGCCAGTTTGAAACGGCTACTGCTGCCAGCGTGTACTGCCAGAGCGTCGGCAATGTGTATTTCGGTTTTTTCACCGAAGCCGGGCAGGGCCTGGATGCGGTGATCGCGCACGGCGCGTTGCAATTGCTCCATGGTATGAATATCCAGTTCATGGTACAGCGCCCTTACCCGTTTGGGTCCCAACCCAGGAATTTTCAGTAACTCTGTAATGGTCGACGGCAATTGCTTATGCAATTTATCCAGCATGGCACAGTGGCCAGTCTCGACGATTTCCCGTATCTTGGCAGCGAGATCATCGCCAATACCAGGCAGCCTGGTCAAATCCTCATCATTTTCCGCCATAGCCCGCACATCTTTACCCAGTTCCTGCAAGGTGCGGGCAGCATTGCGGTAAGCACGCACACGGAACACATTGGCGCTCTCGATTTCGAGCAAATCAGCGATCTCTTCGAAGATGACTGCAATATCGGCATTATGAATGGGCATGATCTCTCCTTCATTTTTTGGCGCAGGAGCAGGAAAACAAGTTATGAACATGCGAATTTAGATTCAAATCTGGCTGCTATGATCATAGTAGCTTCCCATCACTTTGACTAGTTTTGCCAGGCCTGCTGGTGCAATGAAAATTGACGCCCTGATTAGGGCGTCAACACGCCAGCGAAACGTCGCCGCATATTCTCCAGGTGCGAACCTTCCCAGTAGATGCGCTGGCAATTGACGCATTGACGGAAAGTTTGGAAGTAGCGCTTGGTCTTGGGTTCAAGCTGATCGAGGATAGCCGTTTTGTCGACGGGTGTCAGCATGCCATTACATACCAGGCAACGCGCAAACGGATGAATCAAATGGCATAGATCGAAGCGGCGGATGACTTCCTCGATCTGGCTATCGACATCGACAGCGCGCACCCAGTAGCCATGCTGGATTTGCTTGGCATGCAACAGGCGGCGATCGCGGGTCAGCACGATGCGTTGCTCGTTCACGGCGATTTTTACAATATCCGCATCGTGGAGATTGTTACGGTAGAGGCTGTCAAAGCCCAGTAAACGCATAAATTTGGCGAGCTTGCCCAGATTGACATCCAGGATAAAGCGAGGATCGGATGAAATCTGATCGCGTAATTGGGGCAAGGCGGCGCTATCCAGAGTTGTAAAAAATGGGTAAACCGAAACGTAATCGCCTGCCTGGAGTTGATAACTGAAAGTTACCGGCTGTCCGTTGACAACGATCAGCGCTACTTCGGTATGAGGTACACCCAAAGCTTCGATCGGATCTTTGATTCCTGGATGACCGCTGAAACGATAGCGCATCGTTTGCTGGCGCTGCTCGGGAGAAAGAAAATCATTCAGCTCGGCATAGAAACGAAATTCAGCTACATTATCGGGTTGCACGTTTCCTGCTCCTCGCTGATTGTCATAGGGTAAACTGCCAGAAAATCAGGGCTGATATGTCAATCATTTGATCTTGCTGTTACATTTTGACAGTTGCAGCGTAGCACGTTATCTCAAACAAAAGCAAAAAGGATAAAAGGAATGAGTCGAGGTGCAGAGTGAGCTTGTTATCAACTGGAACGAAACCAGTCCAGGATAAGGCTAAATAACATGAAAATACCGGGAGTGGTGATCATAAATAAGCATCGATGCATACTGCCAACAGTTAATAACCTGGCTGGCTTGATGCAAACGGGAGAATAAAGGTTGATCAAATCAATACTGGAAGTGCGCGGATTATTTTATTCGCTTGAGGTCATCCGGCCATGACCGCCATGATTTTTCAGCTGCTAGGGGGTATCGGCCTGTTTTTAATGGGCGTGGTACTGCTCACTGACGGACTCAAGGCGCTAGCCGGTGGCGCGCTTAACCGCGCTCTGGTGCGCTTCACTGGCACACCTTACAAGGCATTTGCGTCCGGAGCGCTGGTGACCTTGATGGTCCAGTCTTCCAGTGCGACCACTATGACGCTGATTGGTTTTGTCAGCGCAGGCCTGCTTACTTTCCCGCAGGCGGTCGGCGTGGTGCTGGGTGCAAGCCTGGGAGCTACTGGCACTAGCTGGGTCGTTTCGATGCTCGGCTTGAAAGTCAGTTTAGGTTTTTACGCATTGCCGCTGGTGGGCGTCGGTGCGCTGTTACGGTTACTCTCCCATGGACGCTGGCGCTCGCTGGGTCTGACTCTGGCAAGTTTTGGCCTGATTTTCATAGGTATCGATAAGCTGCAAAACAGCATGCAGGATATGGCCGGGGTCTTCGATCTGGCTGCGCTGCCATCGACTGGCGTGATCAGCCGCCTGGCAACAGTGGTGATCGGGATGCTCATGACGGTCATCATGCAGTCCTCGAGCGCAGTGGTAGCAACGACATTGACTGCCCTGCATGTCAATGCAATCAATTTTGATCAGGCAGCAACACTCGTGATCGGTGCCGCGATCGGTACAACTGTTACCAGCGCCCTGGCGGCTAGTGGCGGCAGCGTTTCCGCCAAACGCACTGCACTGGCCCATATTGCATTCAACCTGGTTAGCGGCATCATGGCCCTGCTATTACTACCCGCATTTTTATGGGGGCTGGCATTCGCGCAACAACAGATGGGCTTGGAGTCGGGTGCGGTAAGTCTGGCTGCTTTCCATACTGCTTTCATTACCTTGGGCGTGGTAATTTTTCTACCTTTTAACCGTACTTTTGCGCGCTCGATCGAGCGGCTGTTGCCTGAGCAGGGGCCGCGCCTGACCCGTCACCTGGACGATACCTTGTTACAGGCGCCGGCAGTTGCGCTCGAGTCCACGCGCCGTACCTTGATCGTTACCACGCTTGAGACGATCAGCCTGCTGAATCATTTGCTGAGCAGTGCGGTGGCGCGTGTAAGCGAGCCGCAGCGGGTTGAAGTCAAGGATGCTCTAAAAACGACACAACACTTCTTTGCCAAGATTCCACCCATTACCGATGACGAACCGCTATCCCGCTCGCGCATGGCGCAATTGCATGCGATTGATCATCTGGCACGGTTGCTCACTCGTTTGAACTTATCTATAGCCACACGCAAGGTGATGGCCCAGCCAGCACTGCACGGTGCGTTGACTCGTTGCCAAAAGGCGCTGGTATTAGCACGCCAGGGATTGCTCAATCGGGTGTCACCCCAGTGGATGATGCAGATGGAGCGCCAGGCGCAAGCCTTGGCAGAGTTACGTCATGACGAGCGTCTGGTCATCCTGCGCCGGACAGCCCACGGCAAACAGAGTCCGTTCGATGCGCTGGAGGCATTGGATGCCATTCGCTGGCTGGAGCGTGTAACCTATCATACCTGGCGTCTATGCCATTATTTGGCTGAAGAGGAAGCCGAAAACAGCGAGATGGAGCCGCCAGATTCCTTGGACGAGTGAAGCTTCGGCTGCGAGCGTGTGCAACGCGGAGTTTTTCATAATTGTACGCATTTGCATTATTGCCTGCCTATTTGTTGTTGCTTAACATCATCGTGCAGCAAAGCTGTGTTCGTTTCAAAAACTGGGCCAGATCAATTTGAACAGCAATTCTCAAATGCTATCCCTACCGTAACGCATTTTAGGAGGAATCATGACATTAAAACAGTACGGCGTTCTGAAAGGCAAGGCGATCAATAAAATCATTGGACAAGGTTCGAGCCCGCATTATGAAGTGCATCTGATCGACGATACCACGGACTATCGTATCGCGATTAATGTGAAATCCAAGCTGGCGCCCTCAGAGCTTTTATATTTAATCATCGACGATTTTCACCACCCCATCCTGGAAAAACTGATTCGTCTGGATAAGGGTTTTACGCCACTGGAGAGCGCACCAGACAAAATGGCGCTTGATTTCATCCGCGGCAATCTGTTCGATCCCAGGCAAATGCGCCCTTTACCACATAATATCCCTGGGCCGGATAATGATCTCAATGAAAAAATTGATGCTTATGTCCAACGCGCCATTGGTGACGAGCGGGCGAGTATTTATGCTTTCGGCGAGCGTTGGGGGCCGGAAGCAAAAATAAAAGACAAATATTTTGGTTTCCTGCCTGGCAACGGCATTCACGATATCCACATGAATCAAGGGAATGTCGGGCAGTTTATTGAGGAAGACGGCGTGTGGCAGGATGGCGGGCTGCTTTTTCATTTTCCGAGCATAGAACAGGTGGGCGCTGGCAGTGAGCTGTGGCCAGAACAATGGGTCGCGGTTTTCCTGGCTTTCCAATCACAGTGCTGGCATACCGACGATCGAACCGGCCATCGACTCCCTGGATGCGATGGCCTGATACCCCCTCAAATAGAATCTGATATTCAAATCATCGCGGCGCTGGTCAATCCGAAAGGGGACGATGCCGGAAATGAAACGGTGACCTTGATTAATCGCTCGCCAAACACCGTTGATTTGTCCGGCTGGCTGATTGCAGACAGGAATAAAAGGCGATCCTTTATCGGTAACATGGTGCTTAACCCGGGTACAACCGGGGTGGTGAAACTGGATGGTCAGGGCGCGCAGTTAGGTAATAATGGCGGCATTATTAGCCTGCTTAATCCCGATGGGCTTAAATATCACGGCGTATCCTATACCAAGGAGCAGGCTCGTAGCGGCTGGACTATCGTGTTTTGAGGCTGTGCTCAATAGGGCTATCGCTTCCTCAACCAGAATAGGAGAGCGCATGACGCGTGGATTCCTATGGTGATCCAAATATCATGAGGTACTCACCAGCGAAAAGACCCACTGAAGCCAATATTAGCAATAGCCCTCGCATGACAGGCTGTTCCAGCATGGGATAGAAGGCGCCGTAATTGATGCTGCGTATTTTCTGAATGATTGTGTTTGCATCGTTTCCATTACTGTTCTTGGCCAATTTTTCCGCACAGTTGATGGTTGCGATCTTGAGCAATTCAGCTTCTGACCGGAGCTTGAAGCCAGCATAAAAGAGCAGGGTTATGCTGATGGCAAACGTGATCCCGATGGCTAACGGAAAGTCCAGGTTGTGGAAATAATTGATTCTGGCAAACAGCATCAGCATCATGGCAATCAGCGGATAATAAATAAGCCGGTCGACCACGCGCGTTCTTTTGGCGACCAAAGTTACGAGTATTTCAAGCGATTCCAATGATTCTTTCTTGTTCCTTTCTTTGATATAAAGCGCTTGATCTTGAGGGGATTGCAAAGTAGTCCAATCAACCAGCAAAGGATGTTTTTTGCGCAGTTTTTTTATCCAGTAAAAGCAGAGTCTCAAGGCATCCAGTACAAAAATGATCAAGAACATGATGGCGGTGAAGCTGGTTGTTTGGAAAAAGGAATCCCAACCACAGCTTGCTCCCCGGCAGGGAGAAGGCCAAACGGGTAACAAAAAGGGCAGCATGCTATCCAGAACGACAAACATGGTCACGAAAAATAACCATATTTCAGTTATGCTCACTAGACGCTGCCTGAGCCGGCCATGCTCGTAATACTGTTTCCACAAACTATCGAGAGGGATTGTTTTGTTGGAAGTGTCATCTTCAGTCCAGCTTTTAATCGTTTTGAAGTTTGGATTAATTAAAGTAATAGAGAAGAGTGATAGTGTGAGGAAGGATAAACTAATGATTGTTGCTGTTCTGTTAGGAAGGTAACTCCATACTAAATATAAAAAGATAAATATGATGACGAATTGTATAACGATTTTTATATACAATTTGGAATTATTAAAATAACTATGGGGTAACGAAGATAACCAAAATAACCAGGATAGCCAAATAGATATCCAGGATAGCCAAATAGCTGTTAGTGCAAATAAATCTAAATCTGCCTCTGTAGCTGGTGAGACAGCATATGGCTGGTACAGCATGATATTTATCAAAGAAGAAATGACAGCTAACAATCTAAAAACCAATTCTTGTTTATCGATTTCAGTTTGTTTTAGATTATCGATTATTCTCTTGATCGAGAAAGGAATATCATCTGTGACGAGTGTCTCAAGTTGGTTTTTGCCACTAAAATATCTTCTATTCAGGCGATCAAAATTGATTTCAAGTATTTCTAGTGATTTTAATAAGAACAGCCCTGCCAGCAAGCAGGCAATAATCCGTATCAAGATGGTCGGCCAAAGACTGGCGCCGTCAGTCAAGCTAAGTGGAGCATTGGCTTTATCCAGCGCAATAAGCCAAGTCACATAAAAGATGGCCGCTGTCACTGACAGCCAGCCAATCAGAATACTCGAATTGGGCTGTATTTGGGATAGCAAAAAAATCATCGCCAATGTGATGACGACCGATAAAACCCATATCACTTTGAGTTGAGTGAAATTGTCATAGTCAGGATGAACAGATTGATCCAAATTAATCGCGCTCAACGGAACCGGGCCATTTCTGCCGATTTCAAAAATCAGGGGAGAGAGATCTTTTTTAGGCAAGTTGACTTTATCTTCTTTACCTGCTGCTGCGATTAAGGTGGCGTAATAAAGCGCGGTTTGCTGGCTATCTCGGAAGGGCGGGGATTGTTTCTGATATGCTTCCTTGAGTTTTAGATCGAAGTGGGAAGCAACAATCAGATTCCTGGTCCAGCGCCACTGCTCCGGGTCGAACATTTGTGCATCCAGATCGGTTGTGAACAAAACGATATTAGGCATTTCCTTGCGTAATGCCTGGAAAATAAGCAATTTATCGTGAAAGTCACTGCCAAACACGCCGACGGCTTTGATGTGTTGTTTGAGATCAGGCTCATTATGAGTATTTTTGATTTCGACAGCCAGTCGATGCAGGTAATCAAAGCGGGCTGCTCCAATAGGCGGATTATGGTGGTCAATAATGGATAGCCGGTCATTCTGTTTTTTGGCGGATTGATCGTCTTTATTTTGATTCTGCTTATCGGTTGTTTGCAGGTAGGCATCCAGGCCTTTTTGATAGGTAATGTTTCTTATTTTTGTGCTACAGCCGTTTTTTTCTTCAGGAATTTTCTGGCTAAAAGACTGACAGAATAGCGAACCAAGCTCGCGGATATTTTCTGTTTCCTGTTCCGTGATGATGGCTATCTCTGTAGGTTTGGCGATTCTACGGTGAACAAATAGCTCTTGCACCAGCTCAGCAGTCAGTGCCTTCGTGTCAAATTTTTTATTCTTTTCTTTGGCTTCTGGACTATCCCAACCTTTTAGATAAAGTGGAGCTAACAAATCTATTTCATAGATTGAATCATTCTTATTGAAGCCCGTTAGCTTTGATAAAGAAAGGCAATTTTCATTTGTGGAGTTGCTTTCTGCGCATTTAGCCCTTCTGTCTATCCAGATCACGGCGATATCTGCTCTATCTGACTGGTTTTCCTTGGACTGATTATAGTATTCCCAGCGCATGTCAAATTCTTTCTTATCATCATTCAGGCAACTAGAAGAATAAAAGTAAAGCTGGTTGGGTTCCGAAGGAAGGTAGCCTGATTCTGTCAATCCTGCCATGACTGCATGGCGTTGCCGGATACGGCTTTCTTGATGATCCAGGGTGTTGGGGTGAATTTCTACCCATGACACTAACTTCTTGTGGCTTTTTATTTCTAACGGAGAACAATAATCAATCGGGTTTTTCCATGATACTTTCGGGTCAAAGCCAAAAGGGTCTTCCCATGGCCAGCTTTCATAGGAATTGCCTTTGATTTTTCGCTCCTGTATCTGCTTGTAAGTTGGGTCAGCAGGGCGATCACTTTTGATAGGCTGGTCATGCCAGATCATGAGCCCGAATACGATCAGTAAGGCCAATCCGGCAATTGCCAAATCTGGTTCTTTTGATGAAGATGTCATTTTGCTATTCCCCTGTATTATTCCGTTTTACTGGATGGGTCATATCAAACTAACCGGCGCTGTGCTGTTTCATGCGCACGCTATGAGCATAACTCATTTCTAGCACTTGATGTCGTAAGTTGCAATCAATGCGAAGGGTTTTGTATGTTTCTTGACTCTTTCAGGAAGCGGATTGGGATCTCGGGCTAACCCGAAAAATGAAGTTTTTATGCTTCCCGTCGCCGGTTGCTGACTTTTCAGCTTTTTTCAGAGACAATCGGCTTATCATGAAAAACACAGCTATTCTGGAATTACGCGGCATCAGCAAGGCTTATGCGAATGGACGGCAAGTATTATCAGATTTGTCCTACACCCTGGCAGCAGGCGAGTATGTGGCGATTATGGGAGATTCGGGGGTAGGGAAATCAACGCTGTTGAATCTGATCGCCGGTTTGGATACGCCCGATAGCGGCGAGATTCGTATCGATGGCATTGTACTATCAGCAGGGGATGACGATGCCGTCACTTATTTGCGGCGCAGTCATTTTGGTTTTGTCTTTCAGGCATTTCACGTCCTGCCTCACTTGACCTTGCTGCAGAATATCGCCTTGCCGCTGTTGCTCAATCGTTTGCCGCTCGAGCGCGCCGAGCAAATGTTGGCTGCGGTCGGGTTAGAGGGACGGGGGCAGGATTTCCCGCGGCAGTTATCGGGCGGGGAGTTGCAGCGTGTTGCCATTGCGCGCGCGCTGGTGCATCGCCCGCGCTTGATTCTGGCCGATGAGCCGACAGGCAACCTCGATCCGGATAC